>DATKVD010000232.1:0-21149 GCA_035530235.1 Planctomycetota bacterium
ACGTAGAGGTTGACGTTGAAGGGGCTCTGCTGGAGGCCGGTCATCTTCATGGGGAAGTAGACGCCGTCGCGGCCGCCGGTCTTGAACGTGAACCGCAGGGGGTGCAGGTCGGCCGTCTGCACCTTCGACAGCTCCGACTCGTTCACCTTGACGCACGCGAAGACGTATCCCTTCCCGCGGTAGAAGCCGATGACGTCCTCGGCGTTCGGCAGCGACTGGTAGCCTTCGTCGGTGAGCCACTTGTTGAGCGAGCCGGGGACGTTCTCGCGGACCATGGCGACGTCGTATTTCCCGACGATGCGTCTGGAGAGGACGGTGACCGCCTCGGCGGCCGGCGTCGGTGAGTCGCCGAACGTCCCCTTGGCGCCGGGTCTCTTGCCGCGCGTTTGCGTCCGGGCCTGCACGTAGTCGAAGAGTTCACGGAACAGCTTCGCGTCCTCCTTCGCCGCCACCGGCTCCGTGGGAAACGGGATGACCCACGCGAAGGCGTCGGCCTTCCCCTGGACGGTGATCTTGAGGATGAGGTCCTCGACGGCGTCCCCGGGGGTCTTTCCGCCGTGGAAGATGATGACGGCCTCCTGGGCGTGCTCCTCGATGGAGCCGTCGTAATCGCGGGGCGGCACCATCATCCCGTCGGCAACCAAGACGCCGCGGACGGCGAAGACCGCGACCACACAGACCAGCACGACACGCAGCAGGTACAGGCATTTCCTCATGACAGCGCCTCCTTCCCCGGGCGGCAGCCCCGGAAGCCCTGGTTCGCTCGGTGGGCAACTGCTTGCATCGAATTATATGGGCGAAGCCCGATGACTTCAAGGAAGCGGTGGGGGCGAAATGGGAGGACGGGCATTCCTGCCCGTCATGAATCGGGGCCGGACAGGAATGTCCGGCCTCCTATTCGGCCAGAAGGGCGTCTTTTCAACACAGCAAGTCCGGTTTCTTTTCCCGGTGTGGCGCAGAGAAGCCCGAAGCTTGCCCGCCTGTGGCGGGGGCCGAAAGCGAATAGCCGGGGCATGTCTCGCTTGCAGGTGGTGGTGTCACGGCTGGATAAGCCGCCCCGACGATGAACCCATGCGACTCTTGCCTCGTGTCGCGCGCTGCGCGACCCGGGCGTCCCGGCGCGCCGGGACGACCGGGCCACCCCTTCGGGAATCCGGCTCGCATCCGGGTGGCCCGGCCCCCGACGTGTCGGGGTCCGGGTCCCGCAAAGCGGGACAAGAGGCCGAGACGCCGCCCGGAACACACCGCGGCGATACGAAGTTGCCTGCAAACGTGACACGCACCCTTTCAGACCCGAGACCGTATTTTGGTGTGGACAGTGCTTCGGAAGGGACGTAAGGTCGACCGACGGCGGGCCGTCGGCGCCCGAACGACACGGTTCACACCTCACCGGCTGTCCCATGTGCAGCAGACCCATCGAAGCCGAAGGACGAAACACACCCGCCGACGATGCGTCGGTTCCCCACGCACGACGCAACCGTCGGCTCGGCATCCTCAACGGCATCATCGGACAGGTCGGCGTCGACTTCCTCCACCCCGAACTCATCCTCGCCGGCATGGTCTATGCCCTCACCCGCAACACGCTCCTCGTCGCACTCGTCACCGTCATCAGCAAGGCCGGCATGCTCGCCCCGCAGCTCCTGGTCGGAAGTCTCCTCGAACACCGTCCCCGTCGCAAGCCCTACTATTACGGACTCCTGGTGGGCCGGGGACTCGGGTACATCCTGATGGTCGCCTCCATTTATCTGATGGCGAACGGCGTCATCGGCCGGGCGCCGGGACTCGGGTGTTTCTTCGTCGCGTACCTGGCGGTGTGCATGTGTTCGGGGACGTCCCACGTCATCTTCCAAGACATGGTCGGACGGATCATCCCGATCGAGCGTCTGGGCGGGTTCTTCGGGACGAGGAATTTCATCGGGGGACTCCTGGCGTTCGTCACGGCGATGGTCGTGCTTCAGCCCCTCATCGAGTGGGAGGCCGTCCCCTACAACTACGTGATCCTCTTCGTCCTCGGCAGTGTCGTCATGCTCGTCGCCTCGACGATCTTCTGCATGACGCACGAACAGGACGGACCGCGGGCGAAGGAACGGACGACGCTCCTCGAATCGCTCCGGCGGGGATTCGACTGGCTGCGGACGGACCGGAACTACCGCTGCTACTTCGGACTGCGGATCGCGTTCCGCATCAACTACATCGGCCTGGCGTTCTTCGTGCCCTACGGCGTGGAGTGTCTGCGGTCGGCACGGGGGGCGTCCGACGTCCTGGCGCTGGGCGGCATCACGGTGGCGGTGCACAAGCTGAGCCGTGTGCTGGCGGCACTGGTGTGGGGCCGGTTGGCGGACCGACGGGAATTCCGCACGTGTCTTCTGGGGGCGGGGGTCGCGTTTCTTCTGATGCCCGTCCTGGCGCTCGTCGCTCCGCTCCTGCCCGAAGCCTTTGTGGTCCGTGTGCCCTTCACCCGGACGGCGGCGGTGAACCTCCCGCTCTGCGTCTACCTCCTGGCCCTGTCGGCGTTCGGCGTGGCCGTCCAGGGCAGCGTCATCGGGGGACAGCGGTTTCTCATCGGGAGCGCCCCGCCCCACCGACGCATCTCCTACACCGGGTTCCTCAACACCGCCACCAGTCCCCTCACCCTCCTGCCGTTCGTCGGGGCATGGCTTGCCGCGCAGTTCGGCATCGCCGCCTGCTTCTGGGTGGTCGTCGGAAGCGCACTGCTCTACCTGGCGAGCGTGCTCACGATGATTCCGGAAGAGAAGGCCGTCGCCCGTCGCGAGGAGAACGGCATGGACGACGCCTGGGTGGACGGGGGCTAGCAGCCCGTTGAAAAAGTCCGCCCAAGACGAAGGGCGTGCCAGGGGCAGCTTGCCTGCCCCTGCTTCTGACCGGTTTTCGGCGTTCCGCAGGGGCAGATGAACTGCCCCTGGCACAGAGGCGACTTTTTCAATGGGCTGCTAGGGGGCACGACTGCTCTGCGGACGGCATGCCCTGCCAGTCACGTAGGAGGTCAGACATTCCTGTCTGACGCCGTTTCATGACAGACAAGAATGTCTGTCCTCCTGCTTCACTCTGGCACAGCCACCCCCGACTGGGTATAATACGCCCGGCGCGGCCGGTCGGCTGCGCCGGGTGTTTCTCGTGAGGACGCCGCCATGTCCCCGTCGTGGTCGTACGAGCAGGCGAGAGCCTATCTCAACAGTCGGACCAACTACGAGAAGAAGTGGCCGACGTACGGTCCGGTGACGTTCAGCCTGGAGCGGATGCGGCGTCTGAACGCGCTCGTGGGGGACCCCCACGAGCGGTACCGCAAGGTCCACATCACGGGCACCAAGGGCAAGGGGTCGACCGCGGCGATGGTGACCGCCATCCTGCGTGCGGCCGGTCTCGCCGTCGGGACCTACACCTCGCCGCACCTCGTGAACCTCGAAGAGCGCATCCAGTTGAACGGCGAGGAGATCCCGAAGGACCGTCTCGCCGCGATCGTCGAGCGCATCAGCGGCCCGGTCGAGCGCATCCGCGGCATCGCGCCGCCGCCCCACCCCACGTTCTTCGAGATCTTCACGACGGCGGCCTTCTGCTGGTTTGCGGAGGCGGAGGCGGACTGGGGGGTCATCGAGGTGGGTCTGGGCGGCCGGCTCGACTCGACCAACATCATCCTGCCCGACGCGACGGCGGTCACCCGCATCGGACTCGACCACACCAACATCCTCGGCAACACCGTCGCACGCATCGCCACCGAGAAGGCGGGCATCTTCAAGGAGGGTATCCCGGTGGTCATCGCTCCGCAGGAGGAATCGGCCGGGCGGGTGCTGCGCGGCATCGCCGGGAGCGTCCACGCCGAGGTGTGGGGCGTGGGACGTGAGATCACGTTCGGCGACGTCCGGTCGCTCCCCGACCGCCCCGGATACCGCTTCCACGTCGGGACCCCGCACGCCGGGCACACCAACCTCGAGATCCCGCTCGTCGGCAAGCACCAGGTCGAAAACGCCGCCGTGGCCGTCGGCATCATCGACGCCCTCCGAAAACGCGGTGCACTCGACGTGACCGACGCGGCCATCGCCGACGGACTGGCGAAGGTCCGCGCCCCGGGCCGCGTCGAGGTGATGGGCACCTCGCCCCTCGTGGTGGTGGACGGCGCGCACAACCCCCTCTCGATGGGGGCACTGGTCAACGCCGTCCGGGAGCACTTCACGTGGCGGCGGCTCGTGCTGCTCTTTGCAATGGCGACGGACAAGGACATCCGCGGCTCACTCGAGATGCTCCTGCCCCTGGCGGACGAGGTGTTCTTCACGGTCACCAACTCCCCGCGTGCGACCAAGCCCGCGACCCTGAGGCAGCTCGCCATCGCACGGGGAAAGGCGGCCGAGAACGTCCACTGCATCGACGATGAACCCACCGCGTTCAGAGAGGCCCTCGCCGCCACCCACCCGGAGGACCTGCTCCTCGTCACCGGCTCGCTCTACCTCGCGGGCGACCTCCGCCCGGTGATCCAGCAAGAGACGCTGAAACAGCAAGACGCTAAGTCGCTGAGACGCTAAGACGCAAAGACGCTGAGTCAGAAACAGCAGAAGAAGAAACGAAGCCCGGCCGTCGTTGCCTCTTCTGCTTTCAACTTAGCGTCTCAGCGTCTCAGCGACTTAGCGTCTTGTTGTCTCAGCGTCTCAGCGTCTTGAGTTTCTTTCCCTTTGCTGAAATCCGCACCTCGTGGTATAGTTCACGGGGCATACCGCCCGGTCCGCCATCGGCACCCAAGGGGTAAGGCACGGTGAGCAACGCACCCTCCGGAAATCTCCCGCCAGGCGGGCGGCGCCGAGTTCTAGTCGTCGCCGGTCTGGTGATCGCGGCGGCGGCCGCCGTGGTGCTGGTGTCCCGGCACGACGCCGACGGGCCGCGACTCACGTCCGACCTCTTCGTCATCGACATGGACGCCCGCACCGCGGACCCCGAACCCGTCATCCGGTCCGTCCTGAAAACCCTCGACGAGAACGGCGAGTATCCGACGGTGACGGTCGATTATCCGATCGAGGGGTCCGTCTTCCCGCCCGAGATCTGCCCACCCACGTTCCTCTGGCACGACGCCGACAATGGCACCGGGACCTGGCTGATCGACGTGTCGTTCGAGACCCATCCACACCACGTCTACGTGCTCACGGACGGAAAGCGCACGGAGGGGGAGATCGACTACGGCTGCGTGACCGAGAGGAACGTGTTCCGCGAGACGCCTTACCAGGCCTCGGCGAAGGGCTGGACGCCAGCGGAACGCACCTGGGAGATCATGAAGCGCTGCTCAAGCGGCAAGAGCGCCCGGGTGACCGTCCGCGGACTGGTTCCCACGGGAAAGGCCGTCACCGACCGCCGGATCGTCTCGCAGGGCAGCGTGACTCTCACCACCTCCACCGACCCCGTCGGCGCGCTCATCTTCTACCGGGACGTCCCGCTGATGCCCTCCGGACAGAAAGACGGCGTCATCAAGCCGCTGGAGAAGTCCATGTGGCCGCTCATCAAGTGGCGGCTGCGCGACCTCTCCAGACCCGAGGCCACCGTCGTGATGGAGCACCTGCCCACCTGCGGCAACTGTCACACCTTCTCACGCGACGGGAAGACCCTCGCCATGGACATGGACAGTCCCGCCGGCGACAAGGGCGCCTACGTCGTCAAGACCGTCGGCCGGAACATGGTCATCGAGCAGGAGGACGTCTTCACCTGGAACGACTTCCCCGACAAGCCGGCGGGCACCAGCACCTCGGGACTCTTCGCACAGATCTCCCCCGACGGCAGACACGTCGTCACGATGCTGAACGAGGAGATCTTCGTCGCCAACTACACGGACTACCGGTTCCTCCAGACCTTCTATCCCACGCGCGGGATCATCGTGTTCTGGGACCGTCGGACCGGTGAGATGAAGCGGCTTCCGGGGGCGGACGAACCGAGATACGTCCAGGGGAACCCCACGTGGAGTCCGGACGGCAGGACGATCGTGTTCATCCGTGCGACGGCACGGCCCGCCTACGACCGCGGGGCGCGCCCGCAGTACGCCAACGACCCCAACGAGACCCCCATCCGGTACGACCTCTACAGCATTCCGTTCAACGGGGGCAGGGGCGGCACGGCGACGCCGATTCCGGGCGGCTCCGCGAACGGGATGAGCAACTCCTTTCCCCGCTTCTCGCCCGACGGCAGGTGGCTCGTGTGGGTCCAGTGCCGGAACGGTCTTCTCATGCGTCCCGACAGCCAACTCTACATCATGCCCGCCTCGGGCGGAACGCCGCGCCTCATGACGTGCAACACCGGTCGGATGAACTCCTACCACAGCTGGTCACCCAACGGACGCTGGCTGGTGTTCTCCTCGAAGTGCAACACCCCCTACACGCAGATGTTCCTGACGCACGTGGACGAGGCGGGGAACGATTCTCCGGCGGTGCTGATCCCGAACGCGACGGCGGCGAACCGTGCGGTGAACCTGCCGGAGTTCGTGAACCTGGCGGCGGGCGACCTGGTGAGCATCACCACCCCGGCGGTGGACTACCGCCGGCACCTCGAGAAGGCCCGCGAGCTGAAGGAGAAGGGCCGGCTGGCGGAGGCCGAGACCGAGGTGCGGAAATCCCTCGCGCTCAAGTCCGATTACCTGGACACCTACCTGGCGCTCGGCAACCTGCTGGTGCAGCGGGGGAAACTCGACGAGGCGATCGAGCACTACCGGAAGGCGCTCGAGATCAACTCCCGCTACTTCCACTCCTACAACAACCTCGGCGCGGCGCTCAACCGACAGGGGAAGTACGAAGAGGCCCTCAGACATTTCAGGACGGCACTGGAGATCAACCCGGGTTACCCGCAGACGCACGTCAACATCGGCGTGGCGCTGGGCCAGCTGGGACGCCCGGACGAGGCGATCGCGTCCTTCCGCAGGGCCTCCGAGATCAACCCCGAGTCCGACCGCGCGCATTACGAGTGGGGCATCGTCCTCGCCCGCACCTGCCGACTCGACGAGGCCGTCGAACACTTCACGAAAGCCGTGGCGCTGGACCCGAAGTGCTACGAGGCACACCGTGCCTGGGGGACCGCGCTCTTGAACCTCGGAAAGCCCGTCGAGGCCGTCCGGCACTACCGCCGGGCCATCGACATCAACCCGAAGTACGTGCCGGCGTACGCGAGCCTGGCGTGGGTGCTGGCGACCCACACCGACGCCGGCGTGCGAAACGGTGCCGAGGCCGTCCGGCTCGCCGAAACCGCATGCCGTGAGACCGACGACCGCTTCGCCGACCTCCTCGACGTCCTCGCCGCCGCCTACGCCGAAGCCGGACGCTTCGACGACGCCGTCCGCACCGCCGCGAAGGCACTCGACCTCGCCCGCGCCTCGAACAACCCTCGACTCGCCAACCTCATCGAGACCCACCTCGCACGCTTCAGGAACAAACAGCCCGTCCGCAGCGGGGACTAAGAGCGTATGACAAGAGTAGTGCCGCCCCCTCGTCGGGCGGCCCGGCTCAAACACGCAAGAGCCCCGACTCATCGGGGCGACTCCACCACTTGGTTAGATGCTCTTGGAGCCTCGGGGGCTACTCGGAGAGGACCTCGCAGGTGAAGCGGAGCACCTCGGTGCGGGGGTCCTTCCAGGCGTCGGGCGAGAGTCCGGCCTTTCCGGCGGCGCAGTGGGAGAGAAACTGCTCTTTGGACCACCGGGTCTCGACGGCCACCTGGGGCAGGAAGCATCCGTGGGCGAACCCGGCCTTGATGTAGATGCCGTGGACGCCGAGGTCGAAGTCGAGGGGGTCGTCGATCTTTTCGAGCGGGCCGAGGACCGACACCTCGATGTGGAGGTCGTCAAGCTCGTCGGGGGTAAGCGGATCGTCGGCGAAGCGCATGTCGCGCGTGGCCGAGGAGACCGCCATCTCCTGCACGGTCTCGAAGAGCGGGCGGTCGGCGGTGAACTGTCCGATGCAGCCCCGGAGCTGTCCACGGCTCTTGAGGGTGACGAACGCCCCGGAGAGTTTTCGGAGTTCGGCGGACGCGGGCGCCGCCTCGGGCGGGGTCTCGCCGCGGACGGCCGCCGTGACGGCGTCCCGGGCGATGCGGAGGATCTCTTTCCGGGCGGCCTCGTCCACGGCTCACCTCCTGACGAGTTCAAGCACCTTCGCAACCGCTTCGGCCGGCGTCTTCGCGGGAATCGGCCGTGTGTTGTGACTCAACCGACGCTCCGACAGCTCCCACGACCCCAGCGTCACCACCGGGATGTTCCGGATGGTCGCGTAGGCGATCTCGCTCAGCGTGCCGGACGAGCCCCCGATGGCGATGACGGCCTGCCCCGAGTAGGCCACGATCGCATTCCGGGCGTAGCCCATCCCGGTGGGAATGACGACGTCGAGGAACTCGTTGCCCGCACCCGGGTCCACCGTGGGAAGGATGCCCACCGTCAGTCCGCCCGCCGACTGAGCGGCGCGACAGGCCGCCGACATCACCCCTCCCATCCCCCCGCACACCAGCACGACGTCCGCTTCGGCCAGCAGCCGGCCCACCTCTTCCGCCCAGGCGGTCTCCTGGGACGTCGCCGAACTCGACCCGATCACCGACACGCACCGACGTCTCAACACGCACCTCAAGAGGCACCGAACGCCAGGAGACCGATGACGAGGACGAGGAGGATCTCGATGATGCCGACGACGCGCAGCGTCCTGTCGGACGAGTCGGCGATGACGGCCCGCAGGCCGCCCGGCCACGCCGCCAGCACCACGCCCTCGACCGTCAACAGCGCCAGGATGATCCCCACCGCGGTCTTCACGTCGCGTCGTCCCTATCGCCAGTGGATGTCCACGTACGACTTGTCCCAGAGCTTCTTGATGAAGGCCCGGTAGAGTTCGTCGCGCTTACCGTTGCGGAGTCTGACGGCGATCTCGTCCTGCACCTCGGCGAAGGGGGCGCGACGGGCCGGTCTCACGTCCTCCACCTTGATGAGGTGGACGCCGATCTCCGAGGTGATGACGCCGCTGACGCCCTTGGCGGGCAGTCGGAACGCCTCCCGCTCGACCTCGGGCCGGAACCCCCCGCTGCCCTGGGTGACGAAATCCCACAAGCCGCCCTTCTTGGCGTAGGGGCCGTCGGAATACTCCTCGGCCAGTTTTCCGAAATCCTCACCCCCACGGATGCGCTTCAGCAGCTCGGTCCCGCGGTCGGCCGCCTCCTTCGCCGAGGCGTAGTTCTTCCGGTCCAGGAAGATCTGCCGGACCTGCACCTCCCCCGGGACGTCGTAGTCGGTCTTGTGTGCCTCGTAGTAGGCCTGCATCTCGGCGGGGGTGACGTAGACGTGTGCGTCGACCTCACGGGCGAGGAGTGCCTGGATGCGTCGGTTGTCCAGGGCGGCCTGCTTCTGCCGGTCGATGGTCTGTCCCTTGCGGGCGAGTTCGTTCTCGAGCTTGGCGGCGGTCCCGACGAAGCGGATGGTGTCCTTCACGATGCTGTCGACGTCCGCCTCGATCTGCTTGTCCTCCTCGAGCGTGATGACGCGTTTGGCCTGCTGGAGTGCGAGGAGTCGCTCAACCTTCAGCACGAGCACGGTGCTGATCAGTTCCTTGCGCCTCGCCTCTCTGCCGACGGGGGTGAGTGCGGGGTCGGCGTCGATCCTCGTGAGTTCCGGACGGACCTCCAGCAGCACGTCCTCCTTGGTGATGATGTCGCCGTTGACCACCGCCACCACCGTCCCGACGACGTTGGGATCGGGGAGGTAGGTCGCGCGTTCGAGTGCGGGTCGGCGGGGCTCTTCCGCGGGTGCGGGAGTTGGAACGGCCGGCGGCGTCGGTCTCACGGGACTCGGTCTGCGGGTCCTCGCCATGCCCAGTTCGTCCAGCTCGGCCACGACGTCGGCGGTGCCCCTCGGCCGGGCCTCCTGACCGGGTCCGAACGTCACCGGCTCGGCCGGCGGCCGCTCCTTCCGGAACAGCGCACACGACGGCACTCCCACCAGCACGACGGCAAGCAGCATGAGGACCTTCCGCGTCATGTCTTTCTCCCTAAACCGGGACCTCCCACGACCCCCGAGTATATCAGTCCCTCCCGCTCCAAGTCAACCCTTCTTGCCGTCTTCCGCCGGGGGGCCGCCGAGGAGTTTCGTGAGGAAGTCCACCAGACGGGCCGTGTCACGCAGCTTCTCATCGAGGAGCAGGTGTGCGGTCTCGTCGTCGATGATCCGGATCATGTGCTGGACGGCGCTGGTGGCGGTGAGGAACCTGCCGGCGTCGGTGAAGGTGAAGACGAGCCGGCTGCGGATGCGCGTGAGGGCACGGATCCCGTGCCGCGCCAACAGCAGTCTCAGTCCGTGCAGTGTGAAGAGGGCCTCGACGGGGCCGGGAGGCCCGCCGAACCGGTCCCGCAGCCCCTCACGCAGCGCGTCGAACGCCGCGGTGTCGGCGGCACGCTGGAACTGCCGGTAGATCTCCAGACGGTCCTTCTCGGACGGCACGTAGTCGTCGGGCACATACGCGGCCAGGCCGATGTGGAGGGTGGTCTCGGGGGTCTCCTCGACCGGTTCGTTCCGGAGGGTCCGGACGGCGCGTTCGAGGAGCTGACAGTAGAGGTCGTATCCGACGGCGGCGATGTGTCCGGACTGCTCGGGGCCGAGGATGTTGCCGGCGCCTCGGATCTCGAGGTCGCGCAGTGCGATGCGGAACCCCGCCCCCAGCTCCGCGTAGTCCTCGATCGCCTTCAGACGCTTCGCCGCCTTCGGGGTCACCCGGCGGTCGGTGTCGATGAGGAAATAGGCGTAGGCGTGGTGCTTGTATCGTCCCACGCGTCCGCGCAGCTGGTGCAGGTCGGCCAGGCCGAAGTTGTCGGCGTTGTTGACGAAAATCGTGTTGGCGTTGGGGATGTCGAGCCCGCTCTCGACGATGGTGGTGGAGACCAGGACGTCCACGCGACGGTGGACGAACTGGTCCATGTGGGCGGCGAGTTCGCGCTCGGCCATCTGTCCGTGCGCGACGGTGATGCGGGCCTCCGGCACCGTCTCGGCCACCACGTCCGCGATCCGTCGGATGTTGTAGACACGGTTGTGCACGAAGAACACCTGTCCGTCACGGTTGATCTCCCTGAGCACGGCGTCGCGGATGCGCCGGCGGTCGAACCGTGCGACGTGCGTCTCGATGGCCTGCCGGTCCTGCGGCGGGGTCTCGAGCGCCGAGATGTCGCGGATGCCCAGGAGCGACATGTGGAGCGTGCGCGGGATCGGCGTCGCCGTCAGCGTCAGCACGTCCACCGTCGCACGAAGCCGCTTGAAGTGCTCCTTGTGACGCACGCCGAACCGCTGCTCCTCGTCGATGATCACCAGCCCCAGGTCGCGGAAGGTCACGTCCGGCTGGACGAGCCGGTGCGTGCCGATGAGGACGTCCACCTTCCCCTCGGCCAGCTCCTTGAGCACCCGCCGCTGCTCGGCCTTCGTGCGGAACCGGCTCAGCACCTCGATCACCAGGGGGTAATCCGCCATCCGCTCGGTGAACGTGGTGTAGTGCTGCTGGGCGAGGACCGTGGTGGGCACCAGCACCGCCACCTGCTTGCCGTTCATGGCCGACTTGAACGCCGCCCGCATCGCGAGTTCCGTCTTCCCGTAGCCCACGTCCCCGCACACCAGCCGGTCCATGGGACGTTCCGACGTCATGTCGCGCTTGATCTCGGCGAGCACGGTGAGCTGGTCCTCGGTCTCCTCGTAGATGAACTCGGCCTCGAACTCCTGCTGGTAGCGGTCGTCGGCGGGGAAGGCGTTGCCCGGCCGCGTGCTTCGGACGGCCTGGAGTCGGATCAGCTCGGCGGCGAGTTCGGCGACCGCCTCCGTCACCTGCTGCTTTCTCTTCTGCCAGGCGCTGCCGCCGACGACGGAAAGCTTCGGCCGGCCCTCGAACCCGCCGACGTACTTGGACACGAGGTTGATGCGCGTGGACGGGACATGGACCTTCACGTGGTTCCGGAATTCGAGCACCAGGAATTCCTGCTGGGTGCCGTCACGGTCGAGCACCTCGGTGCCCAGGTATCGTCCGATGCCGTGGTTGACGTGCACGACGACGTCCTGCTTCTCCAGGTCCACGAAGGCTTCGAGCGGTCGGCCGCGCACCAGTCGTCTGAGCGGCCGACGCACGGAATAGCGGTGGAAGATCTCGTGATGCCCGACGACGGCCACGTCGAGGTCGGGCAGCTTGAACCCGTGGTTGATGCGTCCGATGCGGACGGTGAGTTTCCTCAGAAGTCCCCGGGCCTCCTCGGGCACCGTCTCGCGCAGCCGGTCGGCCTCGGCCTCGTTGTTGCAGAACACCACCGCACGGGAGACGTCCGAGAGCAGCTGGTTGAGTCCCTGCACGACGTTCTCGAGTCCGGGCGGGAAGGCGTCGGGCATCCGGACGTTGAAGGTGACGGCGTCTCCGGTGGGAAAGACCTCGAGGGTGGCGCGGCGGAGCCGCTGTGCGTGCTCCATGACCGTCTCGTAGCGGAAGGTGCCGCGGGCGTCGGGGAGGCTGGCGGCATAGGTCTTCGCCCGCTCCTGGACGCCCAGCGGGTCCGACACCACGAACGCCGCGTCGTCGGGGAAATACTCGAGGAGACAGACCGAATCGGCGGCCTGCTCGCCGGCGCGAAGCACCGCCCCGCTGACCGCCGCGAACTCGTAGCGGTCCACCTCCTCCGACGAGCGCTGCGTCTCGACGTCGATCAGCCGGAGGCTCTCGATGGTGTCGCCGAAGAACTCCACCCGGCAGCCCCGTGACCGGTCGTTCGGGAAGACGTCGAGGATGCCGCCGCGTCGGCTGAACTCACCGGGACGCTCCACCCACGCACTCGCCTCGAACCCGCGTGCCACCAGCCACCCGGCGATCTCGTCGGGACTGTGCTCGGCACCCGCCGCCAGGACGAGACGGTGCTCGGCGAGCGTCCCCGGGTTGACGACGGCCTGGAGGAGTCCCTGGACGGGGGTGACGACGATGAGCGGTGTCGGTGCGCGCAGTTCGGCGAGTTCACTGAGGACGCGCAGTCGCTGTGCGGTGATAAGGGGATCGGGGGGCTCGTCGGCGGCGGGAAGCGTCTCCCACGCGGGAAGCGCGCGGGCCAATCCCGGCCGGAAGGCCTCGAGGTCTTCGAGCATCTCGTCGGCTTCCTCGACGCCGGGGGCGACCAGCAGCATGGGTCGGACGGTCTCCTCGGCGAGTGCCGCGCTCACGAGCGCCCCCGAGGACCCCCACATCCCGCCGATGCTCACGTGCTTTCCCGACCGAAGCTGCCTGAGCGCTTCGAGATACGGTTCGGTCTTCTTGAGGGCCTCGAAAATCCGCTCCAAAGGCGTCTCCCCACGCGGTCCGTACATACCGCTATCGCCTGATCCCGATATCGGGACCAGCCGTCTCGCACATCATCCCGTTGCACGACAACGCGTATCACCGTCGTTCATAGCACAAACAGCGAGGCCGGGCAAGCCCAAATCACGCCGCCCCTGCCCCGGTTTCACCCGCGCGGGGGGCGAAGAAACTATGTTGAACATCATTTTCGGGCGTCAGCAAGTCAGACCGGCGCATGGAAATCGACGTGCGGGCCGCGGCCGCGGCGGAGGGTGAGGCTCACGACCTCGGGCGGGCAGTTGAAGCGGACGGGCACGAGTGCCCACCCGACGCCGCACGTGGTGTAGATGAGCGTGTCGCCCTTCCGCGCGAGACCCCACGCATACCGCCGACCCACCCGTGACTGCGTGAGCACCGCACCGATCACGGGCAGACGGATCTGCCCGCCGTGCGTGTGACCCGAGAGCACCAGCTCGACGCGGCGGCGCGCCGCGTTGTGGATGACGTCGGGGGAGTGTGCCAGGAGGAGCTTGAAGGCGTCCTGGGGGACGTCGCGGAGTGCGGCGTCGAGGTCGTCGTGGCCGTAGTGCGGGTCGTCGACGCCGACGAGGTAGAAGGGCGGATCGGACCCGCCGATGCGCACCGCCTCGTTGTAAAGCACGTGCACGCCCATGCGGGCAAGCCGCCGCATGAAGGGACGGGGGTCATTGTTGCCGCGGACGGCGAACCACCCGAGTCGAGGCGGGGACGACTGGAACAGCCGTCGTGCAAGCTCCAGGGACGCTGCCGAGGTCCCACCCCACGACCCTGCAACGTCACCGGTGCAGCAGGCGAGGTCGAACGTGTGTGTGTTCAGGTAACTCAGCAGCTCGTCGAAGGTGGGGGTCGGTTTCCTGAGGTGGAGGTCGGAGACGAGACAGAGCTTGAGTCCATCGAGCGCGGCCGGAAACCCCGGAAAATGGAGGACGAGCCGACGCTCGCGCAGTGCCGGGGAAAACTCTCTCAGGATGCCCCCGCGGTCAGACATCGTTGGTCCCGCGCAACAGAAAAACGGGCGTCCCGATCCATCGGGACGCCCCGCTCATGCCCTTCACTGCTCACACACGTGCAGCGGCCCCAGTGCAGGGCCGGACCGTCCTACTCCTCCTTGATGGCGTCCACCGGACACTCGTCGATGCAGGTCTTGCACTCGTTGCACTTCTCCTGGTCGATGACGGCCTTGCCCTCGACCATGGTGATGGCCTCGGTGGGACACACCGGCACACAGCTCTCACACCCCACACACTCTTCGGCGTCTACCTTGATCGCCACGTCTCTCCTCCTTGGGTCGTGAATCGGGTGAAGGATTTCCCGACGTCCGCTTGAAGGGGGCATGATAGCACGGGAGTGGGGAGTGTCAAGGAAAATCGACCTGCTCATCGGGCTGCATATCGACGTCCTGCCTGTCTGCTACTCGGGATTCACCGCCCGGGGAAGGGGCTTGTCCCCCTCCTCCTCCACCTCCTCCTGAATGAGGATGGTGGGTTTTACGAGGAGATAGACATATGCGCTGACCGTTGCATCCTTCTGAACGGGAATGATGGACACCCGCGCGCCGGTCACGGCGCCGGTGGGGTCTCTCACGTCGTCGACGAGGGCCGTCTTCTCGACGACGGGGATGTGGAGGAGCAGCGTCAGGCCGTCGGGAACGTTCGCGTTCACGGTGGTCTCGGCGACGGTGAAGTGCAGCTCGGGATCCGCGGACACGAGTCTGACGAACCTGGGTCTCAGCGTGAGCGTTGCACGCTTGCGGTCGGGCGCGACGGTCGCCCGGGAGTCGAGCCAGCAGCCCTGCTGGAAGGTCACGCCGACACGCTCGTCGGGCCGGGCACGTCTTTTCAGGACCCTGTGCGACTGTTCGCTGACGGCGAGGTAGGCCCGCTGTCCGTTCATTGTCGTGATCTTCGGGGCGTCGATCACACGGACCCGGGCGGCGGCGACGGGATGCTGAAGGAGCTTCGCCACGTCCGCATCACTCAGGAGCGTCTGCCCGGTCACCTCGTCGAATGGGCGTTTGAGCGTATCGGCCAGCCATGCCCGGAGCTTTGCGTCTTCATCGGCCGGGACGTCGATGAACGTCGACGCGACTGATGCCAACACGCTCCTTTTCTCCCGAAGCCGGCTGATGAGCGCCGCAATGGCCGCGTGATTCTCGGCGGTCTGCGTGACGATGAGTGCCCCCTGTCCCCCCTGGAACCGGATGGAACCGATCTTGCCTTCCGGCGGCCACGACCCCGCGTCGACCGTTCCCTGGATCATTGCGATGATCTTGTCGGCGGCACTCGCCATCGAGGATGCTCCCCCCGGCTCTGTGTCGTGCGCCTCTTTCGCATCGGACAGCAGTGTGATGAAGGCCCTCGGCCCCTCGGAGTCCGGAATCTCGGCAAGCAAGTCCCGGATGTCATACACTTTCGTGACGGGCGCGGCGTTGACCGCATCCGCCACGCCGGCTGCCAGGATCTCAATCTCGACCGGGTTGCTGATGGCACTGACGGGTTTGCCGGGTGTCGCTTGGACCGTTAGTACCACGCGAGGCTTGTCGGGAGCGTCTTGGAGCGTCAGTGGCCGGCCTTCGGCATCGACGCTGTACATCACGGGGTAGACGGCCACGCGGATTGTATGCCGGCCGGGCTCAAGCGTGAGCAGTTTTCCACGGCGGGAACCGCGACCTTCTTCACGTCTGGCACGCCACTGCAACGGTCTTGTCCAGGCCGGCGGCACGGAGATGTCCTTGGCCACTTCGCCCGGCGCCAGCAGCACGTTGGGGAAACCCAACGAATCGGTCTCCGAGCCATACCACTGCCCATCCATCTCGATCGCCCAGTAGTTGTTCCCGTCGCGGGCTATCGCGACGTCCTCCTTCCCCACGTTGGTCACGTCGGCCTTCAGCACGAGGTCCTCTCCGGCCTTCCAGACCTTCTTCTCCGCCCGCAGACGCACCTGCAGGCTCTCGGCAAGCTTGCCCAGTCCGTCAAAGAGCTTGTCAGCATACGACGCGTCCTTTCGCATCCTCTGGACGCCCGAGCACTTGCCGTCCCGGAAGGTGACGATCACGTTCTCGCCGTCGCGGCGGTAGACGTGCCAGGTCTTCGCCTTGTCGTCCCAGGTGCAGATGTTGCGCAGGCCTTTCTCGGCGATGATCCGCTTGAGCGTCTCTTCCGTGACGGTCAGGTCGAGTTCATAGAATTCGGGCAGGTCCGCGAGGAAACCCAGCCTCGCCTTGCCCGCGGCCCCCTCGGCCGCGAGGATTTCGATCTCGACCGGGTTACTCGTCACCCTGAACCACGGGTCCGCATCGACGGCTCCGGTGGACTTGAACTGGAAACCCACTCGAACCGTATGCTTCCCGGCGCCCATCCGCAGCGGCTGATCTCCACGTTCTGCAAGGAAGCTCCCATTCAGCTTGAGCACAATGTCCGCCGCCAGATTCGCCGGTTTCAGGGGGGCCAGGCTCCTGGGATAGCCGATCGCGCCGACGTAGGGAGTCTCATCCACCTCAACGCGGCAGTTGACGTACTCGTACATCTCGGGCAGGACTTCGAGCTTGCCGCCGTTCCTCACGTCGATCTTGAACGTGGGCGTCTCGCCCGCTTTCCACTGCACCTTGTCCGCCCGCAGACGCACCTGCACCCCCTCGACCGCTTCGCCCCAAGGCGAGGCCTTCGCTATGGCTTCCTTCACTGCCGCGCGGTTCTCGGGCGTGTCGGGCAAAGCCTTGATGCCGCGAAAGCGGTCGCCGACGTTCCGAACGACCCAGATGACCCGCTCGCCCTGCCGGATGTCCCGCTCACGACAGGTCGGAATGTCGAAGGACGTATACTGGAAGCCGCGCACCCCTTCGGGCGGCGCTTGACCCGCTAATGTCTCCAGAACCTTGAGGCTTTGGTGTGACGAGGCGTACCCCCTGTGCTCGCCCGTTACCCTGTCGAAGATGTCGGCTTTGTCCGTCGCTTCGCAAAGGGCGATAAAGGCAAAACCGTTCTTGATGGCGTCTTCGATGGACAACTGGCTGCCCGGCAGCAGATCCTTAGGTCCCGCTGCGTCGGGCTCGGCGTCCGCGGCGAGGATTTCGATCTCGACCGGGTTGCTGACGGCACGAATTGGCTCGTCGCCGGGTTTCTCGGTCCCTCCGTCGGCGGGCACCGCGAATGCGGCTACCCGCACGGTGTGTTTGCCCGGCGTCACGGCCAGTGGTGTTCCATCAGTCCCGCGGCGCCAGTTACCATCGAGGGTGAGTGTCATCTCTTCAGGCCAGATTGGGTTCCATACCGCAATGGCGGTCCCGGCATTGCGGTACACTGCGCCATCGAATTCGATCTCCAGAGGGGCTGCGGCACGAGGTCTTTCCAGGTGTTCTTTGCCCGTGATGCGAACGGATACATCGAGTCTTGGCGGCTTGCCGGCGGGCCACGTTTCACTCGCGGCCGCCAACTGCACCTGCAATCCGCGCACCGCCTCGCCTCTCGGCGCACTGAGCCATCGTGCCGCGGTGCGATATCGGTTCCGC
This sequence comes from Planctomycetota bacterium, assembly GCA_035530235.1. Taxonomy (GTDB): domain Bacteria; phylum Planctomycetota; class DG-23; order DATKVD01; family DATKVD01; genus DATKVD01. The sequence goes on from DATKVD010000232.1 coordinate 17,842, forward strand.
CCGCTTTCGAGGGCCTTCCCTGCCGGCGTGTTGCGGCTCGTGTTGAAGATGTCCAGCACGCGCCAGCCTTTCGGGGTTCGCTGCACCAGAAACCAGATGTCGCTTATGTTGCCGACACTGGCGAGACGCACGGCACCGAAGTCCTCTTTCAGCGCCACCTCCCCGACAGGTTTCAGTTCGTCAAGGTGCTGGGCTGCCTCTCGATGCAGTTCGCGGACGAATGATTGGCGCCTCTCCCTATTATAGCCCGCCAACAACCGGGCAGGCGTCTTCGCGAGTTCCTCTTCAACCACGTTCTCGGGGGGTCCAACCGCGAGTGCGTCGAGTGCGTCCATGTCCCTGGCAAGGACTGCCGTCATATACCGCTGCACCACGTCGGCCGCGTCCTTGGCTTCTTCGTTCGGCAAGACCTCGATCTCGACCAGGTTGCTGACGGCACGGACGGGTTTGGGGGCGAGGCCGGTGACGTCTTCCATCGACTTGGCGATGAAAGCGACGCGGACGGTGTGTTTGCCCGGAGCGAGTCCTAACGGCTTGGCGCCGACCTTGCTCTGCCAGAACTCGACCAGGGTGAAGGAGATGTCCTTGAAGTGCTTCCAGGGCATCCCGGGGCCGAATGTGGAACTCTTGACGTCGACCTCTCCCGCCCATCGGTACCACGTGCCGTCGACCTCAAGCTCGGCAAGTTCCTGGGCCTGCGCGATGGACAGATCGCGTTTGCCCTCGTTCTTCACCTCCGCCTTGAACGTCGGCATCTCGCCCGGTTTCCACTGCACCTTGTCCGCCCGCAGACGCACCTGCACCCCCTCGACCGCTTCGCCCCAAGCAGTGGTTTCCTCACGGATTCGGTCAAGGGCCTCTTGGGCTGCGTCCCTCACGCGCTCTTCCTGGTCCCTTAGCCGCTTCTCCAGAAAGGGCACGGCCGTCTTCGCTGCTGCGCCCAGTTGTCCGAGCCCTTTGACGGCGGATTCGCGAACATAGGCATCCGGCTCTTCCAAGAGAGCAATGAGCAAGGGAACATCGGCGTCCACAACCCTCAGTCGATAGCGAGCAACTGACTGCGCGGCCAGGTCGATGTTTAGGAAGCGGAGCTCTGCCTTTCCCGAGCGGTTCGGCGGGTCCGGCCCCCCATACTTGGTGGCCCCCGATTGCTGGACCGGGAGTTCCTGGTTCCTCAGTTCGAGCACTCGCTCGGTGCCGAGTTCGGCTCCCTGCCTGTCGAGAAGTGTCAGCTCGAACAGCGCTCCCCCGACGGTCTTGCCATCCTCAAACTGAAACCTGACGTCTACGCGGGGATGTCCCTTGCGGCTGATGAAATCCAGGCCCGTAATCTTGAGTTGTGGTCGCTTAACTGAGACAGCGACTCGTTTGGCCGGCTCAGGAGGCGAATCGCCTCGTCGATCCACAACCTTCCCCTTCGGCCAATCATCTTCCAGTTCGATCAGCGGCGCGTTCCCCCGTTTTCCAGCCAGAATTTCGATCTCGACCGGGTTGCTCTCGAAGCGGAACTTCTCGCGTCCTTCGCGGGTTTGCGTCGGAAGCGCGATGCGCACGGTGTGCTTCCCGGGGGCGAGATTGAGGGGCTTGTTTTCGCCGCTGCTCCGCCACGGCTCGCCGAGTGACAGCACCATGTCCTTGACATGCGTCCCGGGCGGACAAATGGGGGTCCTTATATTGATCACGCCGAACCAGTAATACCACGTGCCGTCGAATTCCACCTGCGCAAGTTCCTGCTGGCGTGGGATGCCGAGCTCCCGCTTGCCGTCGTTGCGGAATTCGGCCTTGAACGTCGGCGTCTCACCCGCCTTCCACTGGACCTTGTCCGCACGCAGACGAACCTGCACGCCCTCGACCGCTTCGCCCCAGGGGGTGTCGGCTGGTGCAGGAGCAAGATTAGGGGTCTTCAGCGCGAAAGCAGCGGTGTTGCGCACATCCGCGTGACGGCTCTTCGTCAGGCCTTCGAGCGCTTGACGAGCCACCGGAAGTTTCTCGGCCAGCAAGGCGATCTGTCCTGTCGCGGTAACTCGCGTGTCGCGAACTTCCGAGTCGGCCGCCTTGACGAGAAACGGGACGACCTCCGCGCCGCCGATCCTGCCGAGGGCCCTCGCGACAATCCACCATCCGGAGGCGTCCCTCTCCCCGGCGAAGACGGCGCCGAGCGCAGGGACGGCCCGTCGCGACTTCGGCCCGAATTTCCCGAGAGCCCCGGCGGCCGCCCGGCGGAATTCGTGCTCGGGGGCGTTCTTCAGCGCGTCGATGAGCCCGTCGATGACCGGTTCCTCGTCGGCGCCGATCTCGCCGAGCGTGGCAATGGCCTGGCCGCGGGCCTTGCTCTTTGCGTTGCGCGCCAGCACGAGCAACTTCGGCCACTCGCCTCGAGCCGCGGGACCGAGTTCGCCAAGATAGCTCGCTGCGGAGTACACCGCGTCGGGCTCTTTCGAGTCCAGGTACCCCGCGATGCGCGGGACGTAGAGGCCAGTCTTACCCGTGATGCGCGCGAGGGCGTTCCAGCGCGAGATCGCCGCGAAGGCGTCCCGGTCGGAGGCCTTTTCGATGACCGGCACGGCGGCCGCGGCCGTGGGGCCCATCGCGGCGAGCTTGTCGCACACGGCGCGCGGGACGTATTCGTCCTTGTCCGAGGCGAGTGCCGCGACGGCGAGGAGCGTCGGCTCGGCAACGGGCTGGATGTCGAGCAGAATCTGGGCCACGCACCGGCGGATGCGCGCGTCGGGCGAGGAGAGTTTGGGCAAGAGCACGGGCACGACGTCCGACCCCATCGCGACCACGGCCGCCTGCGCCGCTTCGGACTCCCGTCGGCCCTCGCCGCCCCACCCCACCTTCTCGAGGAGCCTGTCGACCTCCGCCTTCCGGGTGGACAGGTATGCTTTCCGACGTTCCATCAGCTTGTCGAACCGCGGCCCCGGGGTGAAAGACTGCCAGTCGGTCGTGAACTCCCGGGCATAGAACCGGCGGATCGGCGGGTTCTCCTGGGCTACATCCGCGGAGGGGACCAGATGGAGCCGCCACCGTCGGTCCTTGGCGTTTTCCCACGTCAGTCGGTCGTCGCCGAATGTTTCCACGCCCGGAATCTGGTTTGCACGCACAGCGCAAGTGCCGACGCGTTGCCGCTTGCCTCCTTCCGGTTCGGCATAGACCTCAAAGGCCAGATCGAACGAAACTGAGTCGATCAGGACACGCAAGAGACGCGGCGTATCCTTCTTGTAGTCACTGGCGACCTGGAACAACAGGTCGCCGAACCCGAACGTGAGCTTCTCCTCGAGCGTGCGGTCCCATCCCGGCTCGAAAAC
>DATKVD010000233.1:0-8064 GCA_035530235.1 Planctomycetota bacterium
GACGTCAAGGCCGGCGAGCTCACGGGTCCGGGCGGCGCACGCATCCGGGCGTCGGCGACGACGCTCTACCGCGTCCACTACGTGGACTGCAAGGGCGAGGGGTGGCTTCCCGACAGCATGGTCCCGTTCGTCAACCCGACGACCGGTGAACGCATCGGCGGGGAGTTCGGCGCCCCGTTCAAGGTGCAGGCCGGGACCAACGCACTGGTGTGGGCCGAACTGCACGTCCCCGAAGACGCGGCCGCGGGCGAGTACAAGGGCTCGTTGGAGGTGACGCAGGCAGGAAAGGGGATCGGCGTCGTGCCGGTTTCGCTGACCGTCTGGCCCGTCACGCTGCCCAAGACCACGTCGCTGCTGACATTCTTCGAGTTGACCTGGCGTCATCCGAAGCGGGCGTATCTCAACAGCCTGCACGCCCACAGGATCGACCCCTGGTTCGTTCAGTCCGCTGAAGACAAGACGAAGCCGGAATTCACCAAGGACTGGGAACATGACGTCACGCAGGACAAGGACGGCAAGCTCGTCATGAAGTGGAACCCCGAGTTCGACAGGAACCTGGACGCCTATTTCGACGGCAGTCTCTTCGAGGACGGCGTCCCGGGGAAATCCTACCTCTTCGGTTACGGGATGTGGTGGATCTCGGGCAAGCTCAAGGGCAACAACGATGACGACCGGATCGCCGTTCTCCGGCAGTTCGAAGAGCACTACAAGGACAAGCCGTACGTCGACAAGCTCTACTGGTTCTTCATTGACGAGCCGAACGAAAGGACGATCGTCAAATGCATCAAGGTGGGCAAGCAGATCAAGGAACACTCCCCCAGCATCAAGTTCCTGCTGACCACGCGCTACAGGAAGGACCTGGTCGGCCTGGTGGACGCATGGGATCCCATCATCAACAACGAGGTCATCAACTGGGACGCCCCGGGACCCGACGTCTATCGGGACGAGGTGGCGAAGGGCAGGACGGCGATCAACTGCGTCACCGTGAACAGCCAGGCGCCGACCTCTCCCAACATCTTCATCTACCACGGCACGGCCATGAATACGAGGATATGGCCATGGGTCACATATGCTCTCGGTCTCCAGGGCATTGAATTCTGGCGCTCCAATCCCGCGCCCTCCGTGCTTGCGCCGAGGAGGTTCGGCGGGGTGTGGGGCGACGGCTCCGTCTTCTACCGCGGACTGCCCGAGGAGCTGGGAATCCCCGAAGAGATCGCGCTGCCGTCCATCCGCCTGAAGATCCTGCGTGACGGCATCGAGGACTTCGAACTGCTCTCGATGCTGCGGAAGAAGGACCCCGACCTCGCGAAGAAGCTCTCCCGCCGGATGGTGCAGGAGACGAAGGACTACGACAAGTCGTTCGCCGCGCCCGTCCAGCACCAGAGCTACAACTGGAACACGGACGGCAAGGGCGACCGCAAGGTCCCGGGGTTTGTGATCTGGGAATCGAGTGCCAAACGTCTGGCCGAGACGCGCGCGGCGATCGCCGCTGCGTTGACGCGCCCCTGACCGTCACGCGTTCAACGCTTCGTCATCCGCATCAGACGGTAGTGATTGCCGATTCGCGTTCTCCAACAGGAGCCAGGAAGCCGTGAAATGCACAGGGATGGTTGCGCTGTGTGTCGTTCTGGCGTTGGCTTCGACGGCCACAGCGGCATCAGCCGACGACAAGGGGGTGCTCGTCCTCGACACAAGCGGTTACTGGCGAACGGTTTACGTCCTCAAGCCCCCGGTGGTCATCCATGACGACGGGCGTATCGAGACGCTCCCCCACCCCAGCGCCGACACCTCCCTGCCGCCCGAGGGATGGACGCAGCCCGACTTCGACGACACCGGTTGGCTGCGACAGCGGGGACCGTCGCTGCCGAACTACGATGTGCTGTGGTGGGCGCCCTCGCGCCGGCAGACCGGCGGGGTCAACCTGAACGCCGGGTCGCCGGCGGTCGCGATGCTGGCCATTCGCGGGAAGTTTGTGGTCGATCAACCGGAAAAAGTGCGCGGGCTGAAGGTCTCTGTGACGTACCGCGGGGGTGCGATACTCACCGTCAACGGGACGGAAATCGCGCGCAAACACCTGAGCGCCGGTGGAGAGAACGGTACGCCTGAGCGGAAGGACATGGGCCCCCTCGCGGAAGAATACCCCCGCGAAGCGTACCTTTACCCGGACGGAAACATACTCCTCACCACCTACCAGGGCTACAGCAAGGCGAAGCAGAAGCAGGTGATGGACCGGTACCTCCTGCGCAACCGCACGATCGCGGACGTGCCGATCCCGACGAAGGTGCTCCGAAAAGGGGTGAACGTCCTCGCCCTCGAGGTCCGGCGCGCGCCCTACGACGCGATGCTTCTCGAGAAGTACAAGGGGCTCGCCGCCGAGCACCGTGACGTGCGGTCACTATGGGATACCTGTGCCATGGTGGGATTGCGGGTGTCCGCCGAGGGACCCGCGGGACTGGTGCCCAACGTCGCGAGGCCGACGGGACTGCAGGTGTGGAACGCGGACGTGCTCGTGCCCGACTTCGACCTCGATTTCGGTGATCCTGCCGAGCCGCTTCGGCCGATCACCATCGTCGGCACGCGCGGCGGCAGCTTCAACGGCAAGGTGGTCGTCGGCTCGACCGGGACGATCGCGGGACTGCGTGCGACGGTGAGCGATTTCAAGTGCACGCACGGCGGCGCGATCCCCTCGGGCGCGGTGCGCGTGCGCTATGCACTGCCCGACGGAGACGAGACGGCCGCGGCGGCCCGCTACACCGCGTCGGTCAACCGCTTCGACGGCCTCGAGGAGACGCCGCTCGCGGAAGTGCCCGTCCGCGTGAAGAAGCACACCGGCGACAGCTGGCCCGAACCAGACGCACCGGAAGAGGTCTTCGGCGCGGTCTGCCCGGTGTGGCTCACGGTGAAGGTCCCCCCCGACGCCCGACCCGGCGACTACGAGGCCACGCTCACCCTCGCCGCAAAGGACGCCGAGAGCGTCCGCGTGCCCGTGCACCTGAAGGTGCACGACTTCCGGATGTGCGAGCCCCACGACTTCCGGACCTTCTGTGAGATCATCCAGTCTCCCGATTCGCTCGCGCTCTGCTACAACCTCCCGATGTGGAGCGAGGAACACTTCAAGCTCATCGAGCAGTCGTTCCGTGTGATTGCAGCGGTCGGCAACAAGACCGTCTACGTCCCGCTCATCTGTCACATGAACCTCGGGAACGCCCAGTCGATGGTCCGGTGGGTCCCCAAGCCGGACGGGGGCTACACCTATGACTTCAGCGTGCTCGACCGCTATCTCGACCTCTACGCGAAGCGCTGCGGCAAGCCCGAGGCGGTCTGCATCGGCGTGTGGGAGGCGTTCCTCGAGGGTGGGGGGCTGAACCAGCGCCGGTACGCGCGCACCGAACTCAAGGACGCGTTCGACAAGGCCAAGGGGCTCGGCCCGCTCATCACGATTCTCGATCCCGCCACGGGCGAGGCGAAGGATCTGCAACTCCCGCTCTACACGGCAGGGCCGAAGAGCAATGAACTCTGGAAACCGCTGCTGGACGAGCTGCGCGCGCGACTGGAGAAGCGCGGGTGGGACAAGCAGATGCTCCTCGGCTACTGTCACGACGAGGTGCCCGCGAAGGAGGTGGTGACGTTCTTCAACGAGCTGATGCCGGGGGTCGTGTGGATGCGCCAGGCACACAGCGGTGGGCGCGCTCTGCACGGTTCGCCTTACGGACTGAAGATGTTCGTCTGGCAGGTGACTTTCCCGGAATGGCCCGACGCGAAGTACCGTCACGGGTGGCAGAAGTCGGACGTGCTGTTCCCGCGGGACCTCCGCAACGGGAATCCCAACACCACGCTCCGTCTGCTGGGCGAGATGAACATCATCGGCGACCAGCGCGGGTTCGGTCGACTGGGGGCCGACTTCTGGCCCGTCTTCAAGGACCGGCGCGGTCGCGCCACCGGCACCTGTGCCACACGCTATCCCAAGGCGACCTGGCGCGCCCTCAACATCAACACCGCGATGCTCGCGCCCGGGAAGACGGGACCGCTGTCCACCGTGCGCATCGAGATGATCCGCGAGGGACTCCAGGAATGCGAAGCACGCATCGCCGTCGAGGAAGCTCTCCTCGATGCCGCGAAACGGAAGAAGCTCGGCGACGACCTCGTCCGCCGATGCGAAGCGATGCTGACCGACCGCACCCTCACCATCCTCCAGGCGATGGACAGCCACATGTCCAGCGGCTTCCTGAAGCCCAGTATTCACGCATGGGCATGGCGATGGCATCCCGGTCAGGTCGGCCACCGGTGGTTCCTCCACAGCGGCTGGCAGCAGCGCTCGGACACGCTGTACGCACTCGCCGCCGACGTCGAACGTGCGCTTCACTAAGCAGGGCGTCCGACACCCTTTCTGGAGATAGCCCCGGGAAGACCGTTGAGGAAGGCGATTGGCGGCGTGGTGTATCGTGTGTTGAGTGATCGCTGATTCACCTTTCCAGCAGGAGGCAGGAAGCCATGAGATGCGCAGGCGTGATTGCGCTGGGTGTCGTTCTGGCGCTGGCTTCAACGGTCGCCGCCGCTGAACGCACCGAGATGGAAGCGGTCTTCCAGCAGGGCGCGAATCACTATTCAGGCTGCAAGATCCTATGGCGCAGCAGCCGCTCCTGCAAGAGCTTCGACCTGATGAGGGACGCGACGGCAACCGTCGTCTTTGAGGACCTCAAGTTCCCCGGACAGGACCTCAGGATCCACTCCGCTGAACTGAGGCTGATAGGGGGAGGAGAGGGTTATAAACGCATCCCCACTGCGGACGTCCTGCTGTTTGACGCTGCCGGGAAGGACGGCGGGCCTCTCGATGTTGCGCAATACAGAGACAGGAAGATCGTCGGCCGGAAGGGCGGAGATCCCGTCGTCTGGAAGATTCCGGCCGACCTCGTGAAGCGATGGATAGAACGCCCCGAGACGAATCAGGGGCTGTCGCTGCGACTCAAGCTGGACCAGGAGGGGGCCTTCCAGATGGGATTTGCCGGCCCCGGCGCGGACGTGCTCTCGCGTCGGCCGGCGCTTGTCGTGACATGCTCGTTTGCAGGTGAAGTGCCGCCGTACGAACCGGAGATCACGACCCACCTTGCCGGCAAGACCCTGGGCCCGCAGTTCACCATCCACTGGCGGAAGAAACGCTGGGACCCGAACGGGACGCCGGTCGTCTATGAGGTCGCGGTGCTTCCAAAAGACGGTCCATCCAGAACGCTCGGCAAGGCCGATGCCGACGGACTCGCCTGTGACGTCGACACCACGACGCTGCCGACCGACCGGCCCTGTCAACTGCAACTGCGCGCCGTCGATCCGAAAGGCCTCACGAGCGAGTGGGTGCCGGCGGACGGAGAGTTCCGCGTGACCCGTCGGAGATACGTCGTCTGGACGCAGAACTCGGTGACCAAGGTTCAGCGCGAAGAGGCCCCGGGACCCGAGGCGAACCCGGTCGTGATCGCCGCGGCCCGCAACGAATACGAGTCGTTCCAGGTGGTCATGGGGGCACTCTCGAACCTGAAGGACGTGGACGTCAAGGTCAACGACCTCATCGGGCGGGGCGGCGCACGCATCGGGGCCGACAACGTGAAACTGTACCGGGTCCACTATGTCGACTGCGGCGGTCAAGGCCGGCTGCCCGACAGCATGGTTCCCTTGGTCAACCCGAAGACCGGCAAGCGCATCGGCGGGGAGTTCGGCGTGCCCTTCGACGTCCCGGGCGGCACCCATGCGTCGGTCTGGGCGGAGCTGCACGTCCCCGCCGACGCAACCCCGGGTGATTACAAGAGTTCCGTCGACGTCACGGTCGGCGGCGTCCCGGCTGCCGGCATCCCGGTCGCCCTGACCGTCTGGCCCGTCACGCTGCCGAAGGAGACGACCCTTCTCACCTATTTCGCGCTGCGCTGGGATACGCCGCAGCGCGATTATCTCCAGTCAATCCACGCACATCGCATGGACGTCTGGTACGTCTATGGGGTCGGCAACAGCCTCGAAAAGCAGGGCGACGACGTCGTGGTGAAGTGGAATCCGGACTACGAGAAGACGCTTGACGACTATTTCAGCGGCGAGCTTTTCCCCGATGGAGTGCCGGGCAAGACGCACCTCCTCGGGAAGCCGTCCTGGGAAGTGTGGCTGGGTCTGCGAAGCGGCAAGACCCGCGTTTCAATTCTCAAGCAGTATGAGGCCCGCTACAAGGACAAGCCGTGGATCGGGAGGTGCGCGTGGTTCTTCATCGACGAGCCGGGCCGGGGACAGATGAAATGGTGTCAGGACAGCGGGAGGGACGTCAAGCAGTACTCCCCAAGCATCAGGTTTCTTCTGACGACGCACTACAACAAGGACCTCGTCGGACTCGTCGACGTCTGGGACGCGATCATCAACAGGGAAGTGATCGACTGGGACGCGCCGGGCCCCGAACCGTATCGAGACGAAACGGCAAAAGGCCGGACGGTGATCAACTGTGTGACCGTCAACTCGAACACCCCGACGAGTCCGAATACCTTCATTCACCACCGCGCGATGAACACACGCATCTGGCCCTGGGTCACGTATGCCCTCGACCAGAAGGGCATCGAGTTGTGGGAGACGAAACCCGCGCCGTCCGTGGCCCTGCCAAGGAAATTCGGCACCGTCTGGGGCGACGGGTCGCTCTTCTACCGCGGACTGCCCGAGGAGCTGGAGATTCCCGAGGAGATCGCGCTGCCGTCCATACGTCTCAAGATCCTCCGTGACGGCATCGAGGACTTCGAACTGCTCTCGATGCTGGCGAAGAAGGACCCCGACCTCGCGAAGAAGCTGTGTCACCGCATGGTGCAGGAGACGAAGGACTACGACAAGTCGTTCGCCCTTCCGGTGCAGCACATGAGCTGGAACTGGAACCGTGACGGCAAGGGCGACCGTCAGGTGCCGGGGTTCGTCATCTGGGAATCGAGCGCGGAGCGCCTGGCGGAAACGCGAGCCGCGATCGCCAAAGCACTCGCGGACTAAGCGGCCTCACCTGAGTTCTTTAATGTACGAGCGTGGTGGGGCTCCTGTCCCACCACGCCAAACCTGGCGAACAGGCGGCGGGATCCCGATACATCGGGACCGCCCAGACACCTTAAGAAACTCAGGTCAAACCGCTTAGCAGCATGGCGTCGAGATGGCGCACGACGGGCCGCGCCCGGAATAGAACAGGAGGAAACGCATGCACCACGTCTTTTCACTGACCGTGTCCGAATCGAAACGACTCATCGCGAAGGGCGTGGCACAGGCCGACTTCGTCCGCCGGGCCATGGCGGAGGGGACCCTCGCCGTCGGCTCCGGAACCACCAACGCCTACGTCGTCGAGGAGATCACGGGTGAGCGGTTCGACAAGAAGCAGTTCGTGACCGGCAAGACGCTGCCCGCGGGCTACGACGGTCCGAAGCTGTCGTACACCCATCCCGATCTCGTGATACGAAAGGGAGAGCGGCTGGACATCCGGGCCGCCGAGGCCCTCGCCGACATGGGACCGGGGGACGTCTACGTCAAGGGCGTGAACGCCATCAACTACGAGCGCGACCAGGCCGGCGTGCTCATCGGCCACCCCACGGGCGGGGGCGTCGGCGCGACGCTCGGAACGATCGTGGCACGAAGGATCACCTACCTCCATCCGGTGGGACTGGAGAAGAACGTCCCGGCCGATCTCGTCGAGGTGGCGGCACTGCTGAACGAGGACCCCGACGGCAAGGGCCCCACGCTCTGGGTCGTCCCGGGCGTCATCTTCACGGAGATCGAGGCCTTGGGCGTGCTTGCCGGGGTGGAAGCGGTGCCGGTGGGCTCAGGCGGCATCGGCGGGGCGGAAGGCGCCGTCTGGCTGGCCACCTTAGGCACCGACGAACAGCTCGAAAAGGCGCAGGAGATCGTGGCATCCGTTCGCGGGGAGCCGCCCTTCACCGACGCCTAGCTCGTTGAAAAATCCGCCCAAGACCAAACGTGTGCCAGGGGCAGCTTGCCTGCCCCTGCTTCTGACCGGTTTGCGACGTTCCCCAGGGGCAGATAAACTGCCCCTGGCACAGACACAACTTTTTCAACGGG
>DATKVD010000234.1:0-3928 GCA_035530235.1 Planctomycetota bacterium
CTAACTCTTCTTAAGAGGATGTATAGGGTGTGACACGTGACCAATGCCGAAAGGTCAAGGCAAGGGGTCAACGGTCTTTTCGAAGACCGCGAAGCTCCGAACCGAAGCCCCGGTGAATGTCGGCCGTAACTATAACGGTCCTAAGGTAGCGAAATTCCTTGTCGGGTAAGTTCCGACCTGCACGAATCGTGTAACGATCTGAGCGGTGTCTCAACGAGGGACTCGGTGAAATTGTAGTCGTGGTGAAGATGCCACGTACCCGCGGTTAGACGGAAAGACCCCGTGCACCTTTACTGCACCCTGACATTGGATTTCGGTGCAGCATGTGTAGCATAGGTGGGAGGCGATGAAGCCGGAGCGTCAGCTTCGGCGGAGCCATCAGTGAAATACCACTCTTGCTATGTTGGCATCCTAACCCGATTCCGTGAATCCGGTTCGGGGACCGTGCTATGTGGGTAGTTTGACTGGGGCGGTTTCCTCCCAAAGAGTAACGGAGGAGTCCAAAGGTTCCCTCAGCACGGTTGGCAATCGTGCACCGAGTGCAAGGGCATAAGGGAGCTTAACTGCGAGACTCATACGTCGAGCAGGTGCGAAAGCAGGGCCTAGTGAACCTGCGGTTCCGTGTGGAAGGGCCGTAGATTATCAGACAAAAGGTACTCCGGGGATAACAGGCTGATCTCCTCTGAGCGTCCAAAGCGGCGAGGAGGTTTGGCACCTCGATGTCGGCTCATCGCATCCTGGGGCTGAAGAAGGTCCCAAGGGTTTGGCTGTCCGCCAATTAAAGCGGTACGTGAGCTGGGTTCAGACCGGCGTGAGCCAGGTCGGTCCCTATCTGTCGTGGGTGCAGGATACTTGCGGAGAGTTGACCCTAGTACGAGAGGACTGGGTCGGACGGACCTCTGGTGTGCCAGTTGTACCGCTAGGTGCATCGCTGGGTAGCTATGTCCGGAAAGGATAAACGCTGAAAGCATCTAAGCGTGAAGCCCCCTCCTAAAAGAGGTATCCATGCTGTGACCTTCGGGTCACGGCGGGAGGCTCCTGGTAGACTACCAGGTTGATAGGCCGGGTGTGTAAGCGCGGCAACGCGTTGAGCTGACCGGTACTAATCAGCCGATCGCTTGACCACACTTTTTATATGTCGTGAGTCGTTCCCGCAGCCCACTTTCAATTGCTTCTGATATTCCTCTGACTTGCGACTTTCGAGTTGCGAGTTTCGAGTGGATTTCCCGGTGACCATAGCGGCGGGGTCACACCCGTTCCCATTCCGAACACGGTCGTTAAGCCCGCCTGCGCCGATGGTAGTGCCGAAAGGTGCGAGAGTAGGACGTTGCCGGGGTTGAACTTCAGGCCCGCTCATCTCACGATGGGCGGGCCTTTTTTCTTGTCCCCCCTCCCCCTGGAGAACCGTCGGCAACTTGAGCGTTCGGACGGCCCGCCAGTCTGAAAGGCTGGGAGGCGATAGCCCAGGGCAGCGCCCTGGGCGAACTTTCCGAGAGACTGGGGGGCCGGCGAGGTCGTCTCACCGGGCCTTGCGAAGACGTCCAACGTATTCCAGTGCGGCCTTCGCGCCGGGGTTCTTCTCGCGCTCGGCCAGCACCTTGAGTATCCCCTCTATCTCGCGCAGCTTGCCTCTCTTGTGCCAGGTGTCCACGAACGCCCGGGGTATGTCGGCGTCCCCCGTCCAGAAGGTGGGCCAGTAGACCGCCTTCTCCAGTGTCCCCGTCACTTCGTCGGCTCTGCCCACCATCATCTTGCAGACGGCGATGTTGTAGGTCCGCCGGGTGTTCATGCCTTCGAGGCAGGTGCCGCACCAGCTGGTCGGCTTCCAGGCCTCATACCATGTCAACGCTTCGGCCCACTGCTTGTTCTGCAGGTAGTGGTCCGCCAGGTGGGAATGTGCCCGGCCGATGCTGTCTGCGGCATACACGCGATTACGGGCGGAAGACTTGAACGCCGCCGCCTGCTTCCAGCACGCGATCATCTTCTCCCCGTCGCCGGCTCTCTTGTGGATGTCGGCCATCTTCAGGTAAGCGGCGGCGGTTCTTCCGCTGCCGGGATAGCGCACGGAGATTTCGGTCAGCAACGGGAGAGCCTTCCGGTCGTCCTTCTGCTTTTCGTACGCTTCGACAATCTCCATGAGTGCACTCGCGAAGTCGGCGTCTTGGGGGGCGTCCTTCTCGAGCTCGCGGATTGCCTTCAGCGCGTCGTCGGTCTTGCCCAGGCGCAGGTGCGTCCGGACGATGCCCCGCCTTGCCCGATCGGCTTCCTCGCCCGAAGGGTACCTGGCGAGGAAATCGCGGAAGAGCTTGCGTGCCGGCTCGCCTTCCTCTTCGCCGATTTCGAGGGCGGCGTAGCCGGCCGAGAGAAGGGCGCAGCGCTTATCGTAGGAGACGTCCGTTGTCCGAACGATTTCGAGACTGCCGTTGAGCCGTTTCAGCAGCTTGTGATCCTTGCCCTCGGGCCAGGGAGTCCAGATGAGGTGCTTGAGAACGAGGATCCTGCTGCGCTGCGGCGCGCCGGCTCTCTGCATCTTGTCGAGGTACCTCTCAATCTGGCGGACCCGGCGGGCCGGGTCCTCCGTGGTGCCTTCGGGGGTCTCGGCCGGGGTGAAAGCCGCGATCTGCGTCGCGACGAGCACGGCACCGGGACAGGTGCGGCTCTTCGGGAATCTCCCGACGATGTCGTCGGCCAGTGCGAAGATCTGGTCCTGGATGTCCTTCCGGGTGCGGGCCTCGTCCTGGGCGAGTTCCCAGAGACGGCGCCAGGGGTCCTCCGCGGCCAGGTCCTCTCGCGCGCTCTCGTCGAGCCCCTCCGCCGGAAGCTTCCTGAGCAGTGCCGTGTAGCCGGACAGCGTCTGCGCCCATTGCTTGTCCTTGTTGTACCAGAACAGGGCGTGGCTGAAGGGGAAATAATCGAAGTACGCCTGATAGAGCTTGAGTGCGTCAGTGGTCCGGCCTTCGCGCTCCGCCTGGCTGATCCGCTCGATGAGGTCCTCGGCCATGGTGTTCCCACGCCAATCGTACGCCAGCAGCGCCTCGTCGTAGCGGCCTTCGTCCAGGAGCGCCCGTCCTTTGGCGAGTGCTTTCTCCCAAGCGGTGCCCTCCTGCTGTCCCGCCGCCCTCTCTGAGATGCAAAGGACGATCAGAACTGTCACAAGCAGTACCCCAAGGCCGATGCTGCGCCTGACCGTCTTCATTTCGGCTCTCCCAAAGGCTTTTCCGTGGGCAGGGCGGCTGGTTCGATATGGCTCACCGCCCTTTGGACGCCCCGGCTTGGGGTCGGGTTCCCTCTTTTTGCGGAGCCTTGCCCGCGCCGGACGTCCACGTGAGCGGGTCCAGCCTGTAATACGCCTTCAGTTCGTCGTAGAGCCGCGGCTCCTTCTTCTTCAGAAGCCCGGGCCTTTCGAAGAAGGTCTCGGTGGCGACGGCGAAGAACTCGGCGGGGTTCGTGGCGCCGTATTCGTCGAGGACGGTCTTCCTGCGGCGTTTTACGTCCCGGCGGAGGCGCTCGAACTCCCTGCCGAGGATGCGTGCCCAGGTGACGTAGCTCGTGTGCCGCTCGAGGACGGGGACGCCGTCGGCGTGACCGTTCTCCTGGTCAAGCTGGTGAGCGAACTCGTGCAGCACCACGTTGTGACCGTCGCTCAGGTCCCCGGCGCCGCGCCTCACATAGTCCCAGGTGAGCACGACGGCGCCGCCCGTCCACGACTCCCCGGCACGGACGTCCGTCCCTTCCACGACGTGTCCGCCGACGGCCCTCGCGGCCCTCGCCTCGTAGGCGTCCGGATAGACCAGCACCGAGGAGAGTCTGGGGTAGTAGCGTGTCTTCCGGCCGAGGAGCAGCATGCAGGCCTGCGCGGCGACCGTCACGCGGATCTCCTCGGTCATCTCGAGCCCGCCGCACCCCTCGAAGCGCTTCTCGTCGAGGA
>DATKVD010000235.1:0-2092 GCA_035530235.1 Planctomycetota bacterium
GGCACGATGGCCCCGGACACCCGCTTGCGAGCAGCCGCCCCAGGCGGTATAGTACCCCATGGAGCACACAGGTCAGGCAAGGAGACCTCCCATGCCCGTACAGGAGAGCACGTACCGTTTCGCGGTGGGACACACCGCCGACCTCGTCATCATCACCGACACCGAGAGCATCATCCAGTACGTGAACCCGGCGTTCACGCACATCACCGGGTACGCCCCCGACGAGGTCGTCGGCCGCAAACCGAGCGTCCAGGCCTCCAGCCACACAACCCTCGAGCACTATCGGGACATATGGTCGGCGGTGCTGTCGCAGGGGTGGTGGCGGGGGGAGATCATCAACCGGAGGAAGTCCGGCGAGGAATGGGTCGCGAACCTCTCGATATCGCAGGTGAAAAACGAGAGCGGAGAGACGGTCGCCTACGTGGGCATCGCCACCGACATCACCGGGATGAAGCGACTTCAGGAGGAACTGAGGGAGGCGGGACTGGAAGCGATCTACATGCTCTCCATCGCCTGCGAGGCCAAGGACGAGGCCACGGGGAACCACGTGGGACGCGTGCAGCACTACGCACACGCACTCGCCCTCAAGCTGGGACTTCCCACCGAACAGGCCGAGGAGATCGGCTATTCCAGCATCATGCACGACGTGGGGAAGATACACGTCCCCGACGGCATCCTTCAGAAGCCCGGACCGCTTTCCACCGAGGAGTGGACGAAGATGCGCAGGCACCCGGCCGACGGCGTGAGGGTGCTGCGGTACGAGTCTTTCTACGAGACGGCAAGACAGATCGCGGAGAACCACCACGAACGCTGGGACGGGAAGGGCTACTCGCACGGCAAGCACGGGGAGGACATCCCCCTGGCGGCGAGGATCGTGACGGTGGCGGACATGTTCGACGCCCTCTCGACCAGGCGGCCGTATAAGGACGCCTGGCCGGTGGAGGACTCCATCCGGGAACTCGAAGGCCAGAAGGGCCGGGCACTCGACCCGGCGGTGGTGGACGCCTTTGTCGCCCTTCACGAGGACGGGACGGTGGCCGAAATCCGCGAGCGCTTTCCTTAGTTCCCGGCAGGCGCCGCCACCGATGCGCGTGCGGGCGGCGACTCGTTCGCGTGCCGGTCCACGGCCGTGACGGCGTAGTGCGCCGGGACGCCGGGACGCGCCGCGAAATCGATGTAACGCGACTCGCCCTTCGGCGGGGACGCGATCCGGCACCGCTGTTCGACGGGCACCGCAGCCGCTGTGGACGAGTAGTAGATGTGGTAGTGCCGGAGATCCGCATCCGTAGGGGCCGTCCAGTCCAGCTGCACCAGCCCGCCAGCGAGACGCCGTGCCGTGAGTGCTCCGGGCGTGTCCGGCGCCCTGTCGTCCAGGTGCATCCTGTCTTTGGGTTGAAGCGCCGCGTCGGCCGTGAGGATGACCTTGTCCACGGCGGCGCCCTGCGAGTCGGTCTTCAGGACGAGTGTGTTCTCGCCCGGCTTTAGCGCTGCGTCCCTGTCGAGTGCGACCCAGCGCCAGTCCTTTCCGGTGTGACCCGCCTCGCCGCAGTCGGCATCGTTGACCGCCACGGCCCACTTGCCGCCCCGAATGCGCACGTGTGCGCGGAACCGCCCGCCCGCCTGTGACCGAATCGTGAACCGCACCGCGCCTTCCTCGAACGCGGTGTTTTCGACGGCGAACCAGTTCGCCGCCGTCATGTCCCGGATCTCCTTCACGGGCACCGAGAACTCCGCGAATTCCGCATCGAGCACAAAGACCGGCTTCACGTTGCCGACGGCCGCCGTGCCGGAGACGGCAAGGCTCTCGAGACCACTCCATTCCACGGACGTGACCGCGTAGAGTCCGTCACCCGGTGCGATGAAACGCGGGGTGGCGAGGGGCTCACGGGTGAGACGTTCCCACGAGATCGCATCGGCCGAGCGGTAGACGTTGTAGCCCATGACTTCGCGTGCGCGTCGAGGCGGCTTCCAGGTGAGGAGCATGCCGGCCGCGGTCACGTCGGTGGGCGGGTCCGGGCGCCTGGCCACCACGGAGTACATGTCAATGAGGGTCGCATCGCCGAGCATCGCGCTCGAGAAGACGGCCTTGGTG
>DATKVD010000236.1:0-2881 GCA_035530235.1 Planctomycetota bacterium
TTCATGGTGGCCCACTGCATCCGCTGGTGGCCCGAATACGCCGTCACCCGTGACATCGTCACCAACAAGACCTACGGCCGCGTCTACAGTGCGGTCTTCCGTCGCGTCAGTCCCACGCCCACGTGGGGGTGGAAGAACTGGCTCCAGGACCACACCCGGAGCGGCGGTGCGTGTGTGGACCTGCACATCCACGACACCGACTACATCAACTACCTGTTCGGGATGCCGCAGGCGGTCAGTTCCGTGGGCGTCAGCAAGACCTCGGGCGGCGTCGACCACATCGTCACCCACTATCTCTACGACACGGACAACTTCATGGTGTCGGCGGAGGGCAACTGGATCTGCCACCCGGCCACGCCGTTCGAGATGTCGTTCCAGATCGCCTGTGAGACGGCCACCATTCAGTACAGCTCCGCCCGGGAGAAGACCCTGGTGATTTACCCGAAGGGGGGCGGTGAGGAATATCCGGCGTTCGTACCCGGTGACGGATACCATAACGAGATCGAGTATTTCCTGGACTGCATCGACAAGAACACGACGGCGACGGTGGTAACGCCGGCCGAGGCCCGTGAAGCACTCGTCGTGGCCCTGGCCGAGATCAAGTCGGTGGAAAGCGGCAAGGTGGTCGCGATCGGCAAGTAGCCGCCATTCCCTGTCGGCCCTTTGCGGGAGGGCACTGTCATCGTCAGCGAGCCGCAGTCGCAATCGGAAGCCGTGCGGGCGTTCGTGGGAAAGCTGACCAGTGAGGAGCGCACACTGGTCATCATCCGGGATGAACTCTACAATGGGAAGTGGGACGAGATGCTCAGGGACCTGGAGGCCAGACTCCAGGCCAAGCCATACGTGTTCAAGCTGGCCACCCGGATCGAGGACGACGTCGGCCGAATCCGGAAACTGCGTGCGTTCGAGCAGGAACACCACCTCAATCTGAAAGACCATGTCTGACGGGAGGCAAGATGCGGAAGGCGTCTCTGATACTCGTGACACTGGCACTGACGGCGATGCTCTGGGGATGTCAGGGCGGCAAGACCCAGGTGATCCCCATCCCCAAGAGCCCGGAACAGCTCAGACTCGACCCGGACGGCGTCTACCGGCTGCACGACGAAGACCTCGAACACCTGGGACTCGAAATCGTCTGGACCGAGAAGCTCTACACCCAGCCCAGGGAGAGCATCATCGATGCCTACCTCCTGGGAGACTTCATCATCATGGAGTCGGCTTCCCGACGTCTCTATGGTGTGGACCGCAAGACCGGCACCCCCATGTGGGTGGTGGAGCTTCCCAACCGGTGTGACTTCCGGGGATGTGAGGACGAGGACCATATCTACGTCCCCTGTCGCAACGTGCTGATCGCCATCGACAAGCGTGGGTTCATCACGTGGCGGAAATTCCTGAAGTTCGCCCCGGGCGGCATCCCCGTCGCCGACGAGACACACGTGTACGTCCCCTGCTTCGACGGCCGGATGCGTGCCTTCTTCAAGGAGAAGGGCTACTTCGACCGACAGTACACCACCGAGGGAGAGCTGGAAGCCAGGCCGGCCTTCGGGTCCAGACTGGTTTACGCCGGCTCGAACGACGGCTGGCTCTACGCCCTCACCAACGACGACCTCGACCCCTCCTGGAAATACCAGACCTACGGTCCCATCCGGGCCGGTGTCGTCTTCGACAAGCGAAGTGTCTACGTCGCCTCCACCGACGGCAGTCTCTACAGTCTCGACGACATGCCCCAGGACACCCGGGAGCAGCAGGCCAACTGGCACCGACCCTACGCCTCCGGTGCGAGCATCACCCAGACCCCTTACGTGGCCGCCGACACGGTGTTCGTCGTCAACACCAAGCGTCAGTGTCACGCCGTGGACCGTTCCACCGGGCGGATGCTCTGGCTGGTTCCCAACGTCGACCAGGTGCTCACGCAGGGGCGTCTGAACACGTATCTGCTGCGGGGAGGCTCCTGGATCGTCGCCGCGGACAACAAGACCGGCGTCCAGCGCTGGCAGTATGACACACGTCCCGGTGCCTTCGGCTTCTTCCTGACCAACGTCACGGACGACGTGCTCTACCTGGTCAAGCGGGACGGGGAAACCCAGGCGATCCGTGAGCGGGGACGCGTCGGTGTCGCGGCACCGGCGCCGGCTCCGGCACCCGCACCGGCACCGGCTCCAGAACCGGAGGCGGTCGAGTAGCTCCCCGGAACCGTCACGACCCAGGCTTCAGGCTTCAGCCCGCCACACAGTGCGGCGGGTAAAGGTTGAGCTTGCGTTCGCCTCCTGCTTTTTCTGCCGTACCTTGAGCCTGCAGCCCGGAGTCTGTAGCCTGCTTTTCCCATCGGAGGCCACTCATGACGGACGTCAGGATTGAACGTGCTCTGGTCAGTGTGTACGACAAGACGAACCTCGTCGAGTTCGTCAGGGAACTCGCCGGGATGGGCGTCGAGATCATCTCGACGGGGGGGACACGTCGACTGCTCGTCGAGAACGGCGTCAACGCCCTCGACGTCAGTGCGTACACCGGCTACCCGGAGATGATGGACGGACGGGTGAAGACGCTGCACCCGAGGGTGCACGGGGGACTTCTGGCGATGCGCGACAACCCCGAGCACCTGAAGGCCATGGAGGACAACGGGATCCAGCGCATCGACATGGTCGTCGTCAACCTCTATCCTTTCGAAGCCACCATCGCGAAGCCCGACGTCGCCCTGCCTGAAGCGATCGAGCAGATCGACATCGGCGGTCCTTCCATGATCCGCTCGGCCGCCAAGAACCACGCCTGGGTCACCGTCGTCACCCGCCCCGCGCAGTACGGACGCGTGATCGGCGAGATGAAGGGGAACAAGGGGGCGACGACGCTCCAGACGCGCAGCGACCTGGCGCGTGCCGTGTTC
>DATKVD010000237.1:0-2518 GCA_035530235.1 Planctomycetota bacterium
CGGCAAGTGCAACACGGGGGGGCAGGTGTTCGACGGATGGCCCGCGGCGTGGCACGTGAAGCGCGGCCTCGAGGTCCCCGCGTCGCCGGAGTTTTCGTGGGCCGGTCCGCCGAGACCCACCGGCAGGACCCTCGCCTGGGAGACCTCCCCGGAATACGACTACGTCTCGGGCGACGCCGCCAATTCCTACAGCCCCACCACGGTGGACGCGTTCACCCGTCAGCTCGTCTACGTCCGGCCCGACCTCATCTTCGTCTACGACCGTGTGGAGACGGCGCGGGACGGATGCAGGACCACGTGGCTCCTGCATGCCGCCGACCGCCCGGTGACCGACGGCAGGGAGACCCC
Organism: Planctomycetota bacterium; assembly: GCA_035530235.1. Lineage (GTDB taxonomy): Bacteria > Planctomycetota > DG-23 > DATKVD01 > DATKVD01 > DATKVD01. The sequence goes on from DATKVD010000237.1 coordinate 349, forward strand.
CGACGTGCGCGTCCACCCCGAGGGGCATTTCCTGTGGGAGGGCTCGACGGCGACGGTGACCGACGAGGAGAGGGGGGGACGGATGTTCTGCCGCGTGCTCGAGCCCATGAAGCGGGAGGTGCGGCTGGTGGGCGGCGAGAACCACGAGTTCGAACTCCCCGACGGGACCAACCCGGGTCCGACGCCCGAGACCTACAGGCTCTCCGACGCCGCCCTTCGCGCCGGACGCGCGGTGGGGCTCGGCCTCCGCGGCTGGCGGATCGAAATCGAGGACAGGACGGGCGGACGCTCCGTCCGCTTCCTCAACGTCTTCCAGACCTGTGACAGGGACACGCCGGAAATGGCGCCGTGCGAGCGTGTCGAGCGCAGCGGCATGGTCGGGGCAAAGGTGAAGACCGCGGGCGGGACCGTCGAGGTGCTCTTCCGCCCGGGCGGCGACCCCGGCGGTCACGTCACCATCGAGCACGCCGGCAGGAGGGTCGTCGATCGCGCACTCGCGACCGCGATCGAGGACCACTACGAACGCTGGAAGGCCACGGGCGACTACGCGAAGTGGATGACGGACCCCTACCGCCGCTCCGTCGTCCTGGGCAGGAACCCGGAAGACGCCGGGGGGAAGTGATACCGCGTCGAGCCACCTGGGGCCGCGTGTCGAAGGGTTGACTTCACCGCGCATTTCCGGCAGACTGGTGTCCTCCGGACGGTGCAGGTCCTGTCGTGTGAAAGGGGAAATCCGTTGCCCGAGAAGCGACCCGCCGACGAGGAGCCGATCGAGGCGGAGGTGGTGGAGGAGGACGTCGTCGAGCCGGCGGAGACCCCCGAGGGACCCGCCGCATTGCCTGCCGCACCTCCGCCGGCGGAGGCCCCCCAGGCTCCCGGGCCCGCCCCGCGGCGTCCGTACCGCGGCTACCGGCCCCGACGCCGGAAGACCGGCATCGGCCTCGCAGGCCGGCTGTTGTTCCTCACACTGCTCCTCGTGGCCGCCTTCCTCTGGCGGAAGGAGTTGACCGACACCTACGACGCCCTGATGGACCGGTTTTTCGGCCGCGCCGAGGAAGCCCCCCGGCCGGGCCCCGCCGACGTGATCGTGGAGGTGTTGCCGAAGCCCGAGCCCGAACCGGGACCACCCAAACCCACGCCGCCGAAACCGATCCCCGACACGCCCCTGCCCACCTTTGAGGAGCGCACCATCCCCCAACTCCCCGCCGAGACCCTCCCCGAGCTCCCGCCCGCCGAGAGGACCCCCGGACTGGCCCTCGCCATCCTCGACCGACGCGACCTGAGCGTCGAGGGGATATTCCAGTGCGAACTCTACGTCCTCGTTCCCGAAGACTACGGTGAGAAGGACCTCCTGCGGATGGCCGAGAACGTCGTCACGGAGGAGCGGAAGCGGAATTTCCGTCACGCCATCCGTCTCTACTGCTTCAAGGACCGGAAGAGCACCCGGCCTGAGGACGCCGTCGCCGAGGTCGTCTGGGCCCCCCAGGGCAACTTCCTCCGGGCTCGGGAGGCCCTCCGTGCCGGCGTCGACAACAACCAATATCGCGTCATCATGAAAGACAAGTAACGCAAGTACCCGAGGAAGGGGGAAGGGCGCATGGACGTTGCCATGGCAATCTGGCATATTGTGGTTCTGATCCTGATCTTCTGCTATGTGGTTCGAATTAATTCCAAGGTCAACGAACTTCTGAGACGCGAGATGCGGAGCCGGAAGTCAATCGGTGGGAGCGAGACCGACGCCGGAAGGCCTGAGTGAATGGATCTCCTGACGATCATCGCGATTTCGCTCGGACTTGCCCCGGTGTCGGCTGAATGAAGATGAGTCCCTTATGTCAGGCCATCGCCTTGGCGGCCGGCCGCTCGCGTGAAGCTCGAAATCCGAAGCACGAAGCACGAAACAAATTCGAAGCACGAATGACGGAATGACCGAAACGAAGATGCCCCGGCAACGCGTCGCTGCTGTTTCTGTCATTCGGATTTCCGTCATTCGAGCTTGTTTCGGATTTCGAGTTTCGGATTTCGGGTTTGGCGCGTCACGCGGGCGGCGCGGCTGTCGTTCATGGCCATCTGAGATGATTTGTCAATGGACCTGCTCACCATCATCGCCATCGCCGTCGGGCTTTCGATGGACGCCTTTGCGGTCTCCGTCGCGAGCGGCATCGCCATCAAG
>DATKVD010000238.1:0-4753 GCA_035530235.1 Planctomycetota bacterium
TCGCACCGGACTGGACGGCCGGGGACCTTGCCGACGTCCTGGCCCGGATGGGGGCCGAGGTGTGTCTCGATGTCCTGGCACAGCTCGAGGCCGGGACGGTGACTGCGACGCCTCAGGACGCGTCGAAGGTGTCGAGGGCCCCCGGTCTGGCCAAGCGCGACGGCCTTGTCCCATGGGAGAAGTCGTCACGTGAGGTGCACAATCACGTCCGCGGGATGACGCCGTGGCCGGGGGCGTTCACGTTCCTGGCCGCCGGCCGGGGCGGGAAGGCGGTTCGTCTGACGGTGCTGGGGTGTGCCGTCGGGGAAGAGACGGGGGCGTGCGGTGAGCCGGGGACGGTGCTCGCCGCGGACGCCGGGCTGACCGTCGCCTGCGGCGAGGGGAGCGTGAGGATCAGGACCGTCAAGCCCTCGGGCGGCCGCGCGATGCCCGCCGACGCCTTCGCCCGCGGACATGCCGTCGGAGCGGGCACGAGGTTTACGAACCATGAGTAGGATCGTCGTCGGACTCAGCAACCTGATGACACGTCTGAGACGCACGCGCGTCAGGCCCGACGAACTCCTGCTCCTCTTCCCGATCTGCCTGCAGTGCTCCGAGTGTCCCAACAACATCGTGAACGACGTGACCAACTGCAAGCGCTGCGGCAAGTGCAAGGTGAGCGACCTCGTGGCGTTGAGCGAGAAATACGGCTGCCGCATCGAGGCCGCCACCGGCGGCCGGCTCGCCGTCGTCAAGGTCCGCACCACGGGCGTCCGCGCCGTCGTCGCCGTCGCCTGTCACAAGGAACTCAGACAGGGCATCCTCGCCTCGTTTCCCAAGGCCGTCATCGGCGTGGTGAACGCCTGGCCCAAGGGACCGTGCAAGGACACCGACGTGGATCTGGGCGCGGTGGAGAGGGCCATCCAGTGGTTCCTTCGGACGTAGAGACCGGGACGGGCGACTTCCGGGAGGTGGTGCTGCGGGGGATCCACGGGTGTGCGTCCGGCGGGGGCTACCTGCGGGGCGTGCTGAGACGGGAGTTCACCGGACGGGATTTCCCCGTGCGACTTCGTCGTGCGGCGACGCAGCTCGCCTCCGGCATCATCCGTCGACGGCTCACGCTCGACCACCTCATCGCACAGTTCTCGGACCTCCCGCTCGCAAAGATCGATCCCCTGCTCCTGGACGTGCTGCGTCTGGGGGCGTACGAGGTGCTGTTCGTCGAGCGGGTGCCGGCACACGCCGCGGTCAGTGAAGCGGTGAACCTGGCGAAGCGGCTCGTGAGGCCGGCGTTCTCGGGCTTCACCAACGCCGTGCTCCGCAATCTCGTGCGGGCGATCGAAAAGGCTGGCTGTGCCACGGCTGGCTTGTCCAGCCGTGAGCTTTCACCGAGGGTACTGCCGGCGGCCCCCGGCCGCATGGTGCACTTCAACCGGGACGTCCTTCCGGACCCGTCGACTGACCCGGTCGGGTGGCTCGCCGCGGCCGGCGGCATGCCCCGGTGGCTCGTCGAGCGCTGGCGGCGGAACTTCACCCCCGACGAGGTCTTCCGGATCGTCGAGGCGTCGAACGCCCAGCCTCCCGTCTCGATCCGCGTCAACACGCTCAGGACGACCGACGCCGAACTCGTCGCGACGCTCGCGTCCGAGGGCGTCGAGACGACGCCGACGGACATCCATCACAGCCTCGTCGTCACCTCGCCCGTCGAACTCTCCGCTCTTGAGACGTTCAAGGCGGGGATGTTCTACATCCAGGACACGTCGGCGATGCTGGCCCCGCAGATGCTGGCACCGTGTGAGGGTGAGAAGGTGCTGGACCTGTGTGCGGCGCCCGGCGGAAAGACCACCCACCTGGCGGAACTCTCCGGCGACCGCGCCGAGGTCTATGCACTCGACGTCTCCCGGGCACGACTCGCGCTCGTCGAGGAGAACGCTGGACGTCTCGGGATCACGTCGATCCAGACCGCCGTCGGCGACGCCACGCGCATTGACGATCGGATGAAGCAGGCCTTCGACGCCGCACTCGCCGACGTGCCCTGCTCCAACACCGGGGTGCTTCGTCGGCGTGTCGAGGCCAGACACCGCCTGCGTCCCCAGACCATCGACCGCATGGCACACCTCCAGACCCGCATCCTTCGCACGGCCCTGGCCGCCGTGCGCCCGGGCGGACGCGTCGTCTATTCCACGTGCAGCATCGAGCCCGAAGAGAACAGGGACGTAATCCTGCAAACCCTGAAAAATTACCCACACTGTAAACTTCAGACGGAAGAGGTCCGGTTGCCGTCCACGGACGGTCCCGATGGGGGTTACGTGGCACGTCTCGTTTGCCGATAAGGGTTCATATGGGTGCGATCAAGGACTTCTTCACGGGCTACTGGCACTTTGCCGACTGGTACCTCATCGGCATCGTCGTGGTCTACCTGGTGGCGCTCCTGATTCTCAGGCGTCCGGGGAAGGCGTTTACGGTGCTCCTGACGGGACTCTACGTGACGATGACGGCGTATTTCCTGTCGGTGCGTGAGCGACTGAGCTTTTCTCAGGAGACGGCCCTGGGGATGGTGGTGGTTTTAGGACTGGCACTGGCGGCGGTTGTCTATTACTTTATGTTCATCAGGACGGATTGAGCTTCGGGGGGGAATCGCTTAAGCCTTCAGGGACATCCTGCCGATTGGACGAGTGGGGATGTGGGCCGTCGGTTGCTGTAAGGGGTTGCCGGGCCCTGGGTTGCGGCCCCGGGCCCCCCGGCTGATGAGGCAACGGACATGACCGAGGCCGAGATCATCCTGCTCATGGTCAAGACCCTGCCGGTTCTCCTGGCGGTCTGGATCTTCTGTCACCTCCTGTCGGACGAATACCTGAGGGCCCTCGAGGCACGTGGACTCATCCGTCGAAGGAAGCCCACGGGGACCGTTGAGACCGAGGCCGCCGAGGGTGAGGAAGCCGCCGACGGGAAATAGGATCGCCGACCGGGGCGGTCCCCCTCGACGCCGTGCGCGGCGGGATCCACCACCCACAGCACGCAGGGAATCCGATGAGTCGCTTCAAGTTCGCATGCAGCTGTGGCAAGCGTCTCGCCGCCTACGACTGGATGGTCGGACGCATCCTCTCCTGTCCCAACTGCGGTCGCACCCTCACCGTCCCCACCCCCTTCCAGGCCGAGGACCAGCTCAGTGACATGATCGACAAGGGCTACACCCCCACCCGACGTCGGTTCGGCCAGCCCATGGAACGGAAATCCCTTCTGGGTCGGGTGGTGCTCGTCGTTGTGGTCGGCCTGCTCGCCGTCGCGGTGGGCGTGCTGCTGCGCTACCTCTTCCACTCGCCCGCACTCTACCCTTGATGTGCCGCCGGTTCTGCCTTACCATGAGACGGACACACTTCCTCCCAGGACCGGCTTGCCGTGACAAAGCGTGCGTGTCTTCAGACCTTCGGCTGCCAGATGAACCGGCTCGACTCGGAACTCGTCCGGAGCCTGCTCGAAGAGGCGGGCTACGAGATGATGTCCGACCCTGAGGGCGCCGACCTCGTCCTCTTCAACACCTGCTCGGTGCGGGAGCACGCCGAGGCCCGCGTCTACGGCCGACTGGGGATGCTTCGGAAGCTGAAGCACGAGCGCCCGACGGTGGTGATCGCGGTCCTCGGCTGCATGGCACAGAAGGACCGTGAGCGCATCTTCGAGGTCGCGCCCCACGTCGATATCGTCTGCGGCACACGGGAGTTCCCCGCACTCCTCGAATACGTCGAGCGCGTCCGCGAGGGTCACACGCACCAGCTCGCCGTGCGGGATGACGTGGGCTTGGGCGACGTCTATTGCCGTCGTCGGCTGCGTCCGGGCCAGTTCCGCGCCTTCGTCTCCGTCATGCGCGGGTGCGACAACTTCTGCAGCTACTGCGTGGTGCCCTACGTCCGCGGACGGGAACTCAGCCGGCCGCTCGCGGACGTCGTCGAGGAGGTGAAGCGCCTGGCGGACGCGGGCGTCGTCGAGGTCACCCTCCTCGGCCAGAACGTCACCGCCTACGGGAAAAATCTTGAGCCTGCCCGCCGAAGCCTCGGCGGAGGCGGGGATGCCGACCTCGCGACGCTTCTGGAGGCGGTCAGCGCGGTGGACGGCATCGAGCGCATCTGGTTCATCACCGGACACCCGGCCGACGTGACGCGTGAGGTGTTCGAGGCGATGCGCGACCTCCCGAACGTCTGCGAGTACCTCCACATGCCGGCACAGTCGGGCTCGACGCGCGTGCTCGAACGCATGAACCGCGGCTATACCCGCGAGCGTTACCTCGAACTCGTCCGTGAAGCGAAGGCGGCCGTGCCGGGCCTCGCCGTCGCGAGCGACTTCATCGTCGGCTTCCCCGGCGAGACCGAAGACGACTTCCGCGAGACCGTGTCACTGGTTGAGGCGTGCCGGTTCTCTCAGGGGTTCATCTTCAAGTATTCCCCGCGGCCGGGGACGAAAGCCGCCGACTTCGAGGACGACGTGCCGATGGAAGTGAAAAGACAGCACAACCAGGAACTGTTGGCCGTCCAGGAGCGCATCTCCGCCGAGGAAAACGCCGCCTTCGTCGGCCGGACCGTCGAGGTCCTCGTCGAGGGTCCATCGAAGCGCCGCGAGGACCGCCTGGTGGGCCGAGCCCGCGACCACCGCATCGTCATCCTCGACCAGGACACGTGTGCCACGGCTGGCTTGCCCAGCCGTGCCCGTCCTGGTACCATCGTGCCGGTGACGATCAGCGGTTCCACCGCCTTGGCACTCTACGGAACGGCTTGCCAGGGAT
>DATKVD010000239.1:0-12472 GCA_035530235.1 Planctomycetota bacterium
ATCGTCCGCGAGGACACGCTCGAGGTCCGGGAGGTCGAGGCGGTTCATCTTGTCGACGGATTTCCCGACGAGCGTGGTCCGGGCGGCCAGGGGCGCAAGCACCTGCACCACGAGGAGTCCGAGCTTTCCGTCGCCGAGGATACAGACCCGCGCGTCGGGGACGACGTCGATCTGCCGCGTGATCTGACACGCCGCCGCCAGGGGCTCGACGAAGACCGCCTCATCGTCGGCGATGCCTTCGGGCACCCCGTGCAGGTTGGCCGTCGGGAGCGTCAGGAACCCGGCGAAGGCCCCCGGGTGTCCGGAGATGCCCAGGACCCGGCGATCGGGGCAGTGGTTGGGGAGTCCCGCGGCACACGTCGGGCAGTCCCCGCAGGGGAGGTTGATCTCCCCGACGACGCGCTTTCCGAGCCACCGGTCGTCTTTCGCCTCCGCCACGACGCCCACGAACTCGTGACCCGGAATGCCGCGGAAGTCCATGTAGCCGCGCGTGATCTCGACGTCGGTGTTGCAGATGCCCGCGACCGTGACACGGACGAGCGCCTCCCCCGGAGCGGGTTCGGGGTCCGGGTAATCCTCGACGAGTTTCAGTTGTCCGTCGAAGACCAGGGCCTTCATCGCCGCGCCGCCCGCCCGGCGCTCGACGCGTCCACCGCGACGACGCGGCCGGACCTGACGTTTCTGAGCGTCGTGACCTGTCCCGATTCGAGTGTGACGCGGAGGTCCACGGTGTCGAGTCGGCCGAGGCCGAGGTGGACGGGCAGTCCGTCGGCGGCGGCCTGTGCCCGTGCGAGACGGGCGTCGGCGACGCCGACCTTTCCCGGCAGCCAGGCCTCGACGACGGCGTTCACCGCGAAGGGGTTCGCCCCGGGGCCCTTGAGGGTCACGACCAGCCAGTGACCGGGGTCCTTCGTCTCGTTGAGCCACACGTGGATGCCGGTGGACCGGAGTGCACCGCTGGCAACGACGTCCAGGAGTCCGTCGTTATTGAGGTCGGCGACGGCCTGTCCGGAGGTGGCGTTCGTCTTCAGGGTCAGTTCGAAGCGGCCGTGGCGCTGTCCGTGAAGGACGGTGCTGCCCACGCCGACGCGCGGCTGCACCGTCACGATGTCGGTGATGCCGTCACCATCGAGATCGACGATCTTCTGCGGGACCGTGTAGCACCCGCCGATTGTGTTGCGGAAGATCTTGTCGGCGCCGCTGGGATGTGCCCGTCCGAAATGCCCCTTCCCGTCGCCCAGGAAGACGCCGCCGGTCTCCTTGCTCGTCGCCACGGCGTCCAGACGTCCGTCGCCGGTGAGGTCCACGAAGCGCACCAGCGCGTCGGTCGGCAGACCCGTCTCCGCCGTGACGTCCCGCCAGCCGGCACCCTCCCGGGCGTAAAACCGCGCCACCTTGAACCCGTAGGCCTGACTCAGAGCGAGGTAATAATCCTCCCGTCCGTCACCCGTGACGTCGACGTGCTTCCACGAATAGTACACGTGACCCTTCTCGGCGGCCTTCGTCTTCACCTCGTCGTCCACCCGGATGCCTTCGGGCGTCGGCAGCACCTTGTCGCGCGGCATGTGTCCGCACAGGAACCCTTCGCTCTTCGACCGCTTGAAGACCCCGCTCCCCTCGTTCGTGTACTGCCAGCCCGTATCGTTGCCGACGACGTCGAGGTCACCGTCACCGTCGAGGTCGCGGACGGTGAGCGACTGTGCGCTGAAGCCCCAGGTCTTGAGGCGGAACGTCCCCCGGTCGTTGATGAACGTGAGCGGGGCGTGCTCGTCGGAGACGACACACAGGTCGAGGTCGCCGTCCGAGTCCACGTCGAAGAACACGGGGGCGCCGTCGGCGATGATCTTCGTCTGGGTGCCGTCGGGGATGAGCTTTTCCGTGCGGTCCTCGAAGGCGAGCTTCCCGGTCTCCTTGAGCAGGTTCACGTACATCCGGCCCTGTGAGCCGAGGGGACCCTTCTCGTGCAGGCTCACGACGACGAGGACGTCCACGTCGCCGTCCGAGTCCCAGTCGGCACACACGATCGCGTCGTGATAGGCGTGCCAGGCGTATCCCGGGTCGGCCAGACCCAGCTCCGTCATGTGGTCCACAAAGGTCAGCTCGCCGGCCGACGCGGCCGACGCAAGGAGGAAAATCGCAACCAGGCCCGAAATCGGGAAAGTCCGTGTCATGACCTCGCCCCCCAATCACCCGCAGTCCGCGTCAAGGCCGCCCATCCGCCCCTGTCGCCCCGGAAAGCACGTCTCCCGGATTCTATGGCCCCCGGAGGGGGTGTCAACAGAATTGGACCTCACGCTTGGAGGGGAGGGCATCGCCTGCTACAATAGGGAGGGGCATCCTGACACGCCGTAGGGGACCAGACCATGAAGGTGGCATTGACGGGAGCGACGGGGTTCATCGGGCGGTATATCGCCCGGGAGTTCATGACGGCCGAGGACACGCTCCGGGCGATGGTGCGTCCGACGAGCGACAGTGCGTTCCTGAAAGACGGCGCCGCGGAGCTGCTGGCGGGCGACTTCGGCGACGACGACTCGCTCCGGAAGCTCGTGGACGGGATGGACGTCGTCATCCACAACGGCTACTGGCACGACCGGAACGAACTCCAGGAGCCGATGAAGTGGTTCGAGCTGAACGTGCTCGGGAGCCTGAAGCTGCTGGAGTATTCGAGGCGCGCCGGCGTCAAGCGCTACCTCTTCATCTCGACCGGCGCGGTCTACGGGACGGTGGTCGACCCCGACCGGCCCCGCGACGAGCTGACCGGTGCTTTCCCGAGGGGTGGATATGCCGCCTACAACCGGGCCGTCGAGGTCTACGTGGACGCCTATCGCAACGAGTTCGACATGACGGGGTCCACGTCGGTGCGTCTGTGCGGGAGGAACATCGGGGTGCACCCGAAAATCGAGAACTCGGCCTACATCGACATCGTGAAGGCGGCGCTGGCCGGTGAGGACGTCCACGTGGGCGGCGAGGACCAGTTCGACTGCTGCGCGGACACCGCACGGAACCTGCGGCTCCTGGCCGGGCTGCCGCTCGAGGAGGTCGAGGAGGTCTACTGCTTCACGGACGACGTGTATCCGATGCGTGAGATCGCCCGGGCGATCGTCCGCGGGACGTGCAGCAAGTCGAAGGTCGTCGCGGACGTCGAGGCACGGACGATCACGCCCACCGCCAACAAGCGCATCCGGAAGGTGGGGGGGACGTTCAGCGGTCTCACCGGCATCGAGGCCTACGCCGGCGAACTCGCGAAGGCACTGGGATGAGCCGTGCACGAGGGGGGTCGACATGAAGAAACGCGCCTCCTTGCTTCTCGCGGCATTGGCTGTCGTGGCGGTCCTCTGCCTGATGGTCGTCGCCCTCTGGCAGAACACAAGATGCCTGTCGGGGTTCAGGCTCCTGCACGGTGAGGTGGAGAAGGCCGAGAGTATTTCCGGGAAAGTGGTCGTGAATTTGGGGAAACGCGACGGCGTAGTGGCTGACATGTGGTTTGATGTCGTGCGGCGCGAGTATTCCTCCTTCTGGACCACCACATTCGTCGGACGGATCCAAGTGGTTCAGGTGTTCGAGCAGAAGGCGAGTTGCCGCTGGGCAGGTACGTCCTTCGCCGTGCGGAAAGGGGATAGGGTCGAGACACGCATCAAGTCCGGACCACCCGAGGGGGGCGCCAAGCACTCGCGTGAGAAAATCCTGGGCGCTGTCAGGCGAGTGGATAACCCTAGCGGCCTTGTCCTCATCGACGGTGGGGAGAACATCGGCGTCACTGAGCAAATGTTCCTCCAGGTCTTGCGACCGGCCACGGGGGAATACGTCGGACGCCTCCGCGTCATGAATGTTTACGATGAGGCGTCGGTTTGCAGAGTCGTTCGCGTCGTCACGACGTTCGATGGCAACGGGCGCGGCTCCGTCAATCGTGTGTTCACCGCTTCGGACATCGAACTAGGCGACCGCGTGACGACGGCACTCGAGTAGGAACAGTGCTGAATGCAAGAGGGTGGCAGAGACGTGCCGGGAATGGACCATGACCCATAACACGCCGGACCTGTTTTCGGACGTCGAGCACGCGCCGTCACGGACACGGCACGTCCTGAGACGGAAGGTGCGGGTGCTCCACGTCATCCGTCCGGACCGCGGGCGGTCGGCGAAACACCTGAGACTGCTCCTGAAGCACGCGGACCGTCTGCACTTCGAGCCGGAGGCGGTCGTCTCGCCCCTGGAGCAGCCCGAGTATCCGGGGCTGCTGGGCGCCCTGGACGTGCCGGTGCACACGGTCGAGCTGCACCGGGGGTTCACGCCGGATGAGGACCTCCGGTGCACGCACGAGCTGATGAAGATCATCCGTGGCGGGCGGTTCGACGTGCTGCACCTCCACGGACGGAAGAGCGGGCTGGTGGGTCGTCCGGCCGGTCGTGTCGCCAACGTGCCGGCCCTCGTCCACACCCCGCACGGGTTCCCCTTTCAGTACGCCCACACCGACCGGGCGAGGAAGTTCCACGTGCACGTCGAGCGTACGCTCGGCCGGTTCACCGACGCGATGATCTGTGCCTCGAGAACCGAGACCGACGAGGCCCTACGCATGCGACTCATCCCCCCCGAACGTCTCCACACCCTCCCCGACGGCGTCGACCTCGACGAACTCCCGACGCACGTGGACCACATCGACGTGAGACGCCGGCTGGGCATCAACATGGCGACGCACCTCGTGGTGATGACGGGTCGGCTGGACGCACCGATGGACCCGGGGACGCTGCTGCGGGCGGCGAGACATGTGCTGCGGGTCGAGCCCCGCACACACTTCGTCATCGCCGGGGAGGGGGAACTCCTGGACTTCAGCCGACACCTCGCCCGACAGCTCGACATCCACGCCGCGGTCCTCTGCACGGGTCACCGCGCCGACGCCACCGAGATCGCCGCCGTCGCACAGATCAACGTCTTCAGTGCCTCTCACGGCGCCCCGCCCCTGGAGATGCTCGAAAGCATGGGACTGGGAAGACCCTTCATCGCCGGGGACATCGACGGGTGTCGTGAGGTCATCACGCACGGCAGGACGGGGGTGCTTTTCCCGCCGGCCGACGAGCGCATCCTCGCCGGGGCCGTCCTCAAGCTCCTCGGCGACCGGGACCTCTCCGCCCGTCTGGGCACCTCGGCACGGGAGTACATCCGAACGGCACACGACGTACACACCTGGGCCCGTGCGGTCGAGGACGTCTACCTGAACGCCCTGGCGCGGAAACCCGGGTAGCAGAAAAAGTACCAGGTACTTTTTTCAAAACCGCGTTTTTGCGCGAAAAACGCCGAAAATCGGTCAAGAAAAAGGTACCGCGTACCTTTTCTTACAGGGCGAAGATGACGTAAGCCGCAGCGGCGACGCCGACGACCGAGAGGGCGACGAGGACCCAGCGCAGGACGTGCATCGCGGCCAGGAAGCGGCCGCATCTCGCCGGGTCGGCCTGACAGGCCTCGAGGAAACCGGTGCGTCGGGCGATGCTGAAATGCCGCCAGGACCCGGCCGACCGCGGACGACCGCTGAAGAACGATATCCGCTCCAGGGCGTTCACGAAGTCCGACGTGCTCCCGGTCAGACCCACCGCGTAGACGTCCGCCTCCAGTTCCATCCGTCTCGACAGGACCCCGAACGCCACCCCCCAGAAGAGGATCCCCAGCACGGCGAGGACCGCACTCTCGACGGACAGAAGTCCTCCCCCGTTGTCCGTCCCCTGGGGGAAGAACGGCAGTGCCGTCACCAGAACCATCGCCGCGACGGAGACCACGACGAACAGCACGTAGTAGACCATGTGGTGGAGCTTGATGTGACCGATCTCGTGTGCGAAGACCCCCTCGACCTCCTCGGCGGAGAGGGTGTCGACGAGGGCGTCGGTGACCATGACGTAGCGGACCGGGGCGAGGATGCCGGCGACACAGGCGTTGACGATGTATCCGCCCATGGTTTCCCAGACGAGGAGGTCACGGTATCCCATGACGGCACGTCCGGACAGGGCTTCCAGTCGTCGACGGAGGGGCCCGTCCTCCATCCGTCGTGTCCTCCAGATGTGGCGCAGCGCCAGTGGGGAGACCACGTACAGTGTCCCCATCGCACCGAGGGCGACGATCCAGCTCAGTCCCGTCCGCCGGAGCATCTCGCATCCCGGCAGCAGCTCCATGACGTCCACCACCGTCACCATCACCACGAACGGCATCAGCACGAAGAGGACGTACTGTCTGAAGTGGAACTCCATGTACTCGTGCATGGTCCAGTGCCCCTGTCGGAGCACACGGTCGATCCGGTAGAGCGGCACCCACGCCAGCACCAGCATCGCCAGGAAGGGGGCCAGTCGCAGCAGCTCGTCGATGAGCACCCACCCGTGCATCCCCAGCACCCCTTCGATAATGAGCGGCCAGTCGAAGACGTACGTCACCAGGACGAAGCTGCCGAGGAGGTAGCCCTGGTAGAGGAGTGACGCGATGCGGACACGCTTGAGGATGCGCGTGCGGCCGTGGGCGTCACGGAGGTCGTCGGACTTGATGGTGGCCGAGACGATGATGCCCGGCACCGGGGCCAGGACGATCGTCAGGATGGTGTAGATGAGCAGGAGTCCCGGGTTGAAGGAGGGGTCCTGCACGAGTTCGAGTCGGGGCTCGGCCCCGAGGGCGATGATGACGGCGGCGATGACGGTGAACAACATGTGCGGCCACCTCAACGACAAGCCGGCGGAGCCTGATGATCAGACAATCAGCACCCCCCCCATGATGGGGAAATGACGAATGACTAATGACGAATGACGATTCAAGGTGCGAAGTCCGAATGCCCAAATCAAGGAGTGCCACGGCTGGCTTGCCAGCCGTGTTGTCGTGCGACACGGAATGCACGGTCCCGATGCATCGGGACCGTGGCACATCCTCCGAGGGCGATTCGTCATTAGGTCATTCTGACTTGAATCGTCATTCGACATTGGTCATTCATTTCCTCCGCCGTCGGTGTGCCGGGAGCGGTCGGAAATCGACCTCGGCCGGACACGCACTGAGCGTGGCGGCCAGGAGCTTCGCACAGTGGTCGAGGTCACCGAGCGAGACGGCCTCGACGGGGGTGTGCATGTAGCGGTTGGGGATGCTCAGGAGCGCCGCGGCCACCCCGGAGCGGCTGATCTGAATGGCGTTGGCGTCGGTGCCGGTGGCCGAGGGGGCGCCGGTCATCTGGAAGGGGATCCGGTGCTTCTTCGCCGCCGCCACGATCATCTCCCCCAGCACACGGTTGATGTTGCCGCCGCGTGAGACCGACGGACCCCCGCCCAGCCGGATGTCGCCGCCCGCCGCCTTCGAGGCGTGCGGGTAGTCGGTGGCGTGGTCCACGTCGACGGCGATGCCGGCGTGCGGGTCGATGCCGAACGTGCTGGTCCGTGCGCCGCGAAGCCCCAGCTCCTCCTGCACCGTGCTCACCCCGTAGACCGCCACCTTCAGCTTCGTGCGTGACAGGAGCCGCAGTGTCTCGGCCACCACGAACGAGCCGACCTTGTCGTCGAACCCCGCCGCCGCCACCACGTCCCCGCCCAGACGGATCATCGGCGCGTCGAACGTCACCGGGTCGCCCACGGCCACCCGCTTCTCCGCCTCACGCCTCGACGTCACCCCGATGTCGATCCACAGCTTGTCGATCTTCTCGACCTTCTTCCGGTCCTCGGCGTCCATCAGGTGGACCGCCTTCTTCCCGATGACGCCCCGCACCGGACCCTTCGAGGTGTGGATGACGACACGCTGCGTCGGCAGGCTCGCGACGTCCGTCCCGCCGATGTCGTCGAACGTCAGACAGCCCTCCTTCGTGATGTGCTTGACCATCAGTCCGATCTGGTCGACGTGACCGGCGAGCATCACCCGGAGCTTCGCGTCACCGTTCATCACCCCGATGACGTTCCCGTGGACGTCGGTGTCCACACGGTCGCAGTACTTCCGCATGCGGTCGTAGACGACCGACTGTGCGGGCTCCTCGAACCCCGACGGACTCGGGGCGTTCACCAGCGCTTCCAGAAAACCGTAGGAGTCTTTCTGCATGGGTCACCTCGCTGATATCTGTCGAGACGCCGGTGCTGTCACCGGCCTTGAACGCCCTCTTTCTCGGAAAGGGGGGACGCCCTTCAGTACCTCGGTCGCCGTGCCAGGAGTCGTGCGGCGAAGTCGCGCACGTCCTTCTTCGACGACGTCGTCGAGAGCTCCGCGAGCTTGTCGTATCCGAACGTGTCCCCGTGCTCGGCCAGTCGCTTCGCCGTCTCGGCGAACACCGCCGCCAGGGAGCCCCCGGGCCTGAGGTCTTCGGGGTTCACACTCTGGGCCTGGCTGACCGCCGCCAGGACGGTCTCCTTGAGCCGGGTGACGATGACGTGCTCCTCCTGCTTCTGCTCGACGGCACACAACGCGTAGAGCAGTCGGTACTGGGATTTCAGACGGGCGTATTTCATCGCCAGGCGCAGCTCCGTCTCGCACGCCGGGTAGTCCTTGCGGTTGTAGTAGATGAGCGCCAGGTTCCAGTAGGGCTGCGACGAGAGGGGATCGATCTCGACGGCCTTCCTGAAGTAGCGGATCGATTTCTCCTCCTCACCGAGTGCGCCCTCCAGGAGTCCGAGGTAGTTGAGGACGAGGGGTTGATCGGGTTCGCGCTCGATGATGCGCTCGAACAGACGCCTCGATTCCTCGAAACGTCTCTCCCGGTAGAGCCGGATGGCCGCCAGGACGACCCCGTCGAGTGCCTCCGACGCTTCGTCCTGTCGACCCGCGCGCTTGAGGGCCTCATACTCGGCAAACGCCCGGTCCACGTCCGGGCGCAGGAAGTAAGACCACGCCGCCGCGACCGCCGCCGCCAACAGCACCGCCAGCACGATGATCTTTCCCACGGTCGACGTGGGCCAGAGCACCCGGCAGATGGGACACCCCGTCCCGGGCTCGCACACCGGCCCCGCCTGCCCTTCCGTCGGCTGCTTTCCTTCCGTCATCCGCTTGCTCCCTCCCCGGCGAGAAATACGAAGTAGACCACATCGTACAGGGCGTGACTCCCCGCTGCAATCCCGAAACCACGGAAGTAGTAGATCACCCCGAAGAACAGTCCCGACCCCACGCGGAACAGAAACACCGGCCACGTGGCGTCTTCGGCAAACTCCCCCACGTGGTGCGCCGCCGCGAAGATCACCGCCCCCAGCACCACCGCCGACAGGGCACTCACCCGCCAGTTCAGACCCGTGAACGCGTTCAGCACCACCGTCACCAGACCCACCAGCACCAGTCGGAAGATGAACTCCTCGTACACCCCGGCCCCGAACGACATCACGACGTTGGCAAAGAGGGCGCTCCGAGCGAAGGCCGGTCCCGTCTCGATGGTCGCCGGCAGCATCGGCTCGATGAGGTAATACACCAGGATCGGCAGCACCAGTGCCAGGATCGACGACTCCAGCAGCATCCCGCAGAGGGTGCTCGCCTTGACGGTCCACGGCCGCCGACTGGCGACCTGCCACACCACCAGCACCACCGCGATCAGCACCCCCGACATGAAGAAGCTGCCCAGTCCCACCGTCGTCAGAAAGCTCTCCATGAGCCGACGGATGAGCCAGTCGGAGGCGTTATAGACCATGTAGCCGTGCGTCGCCCGGACGGACCGGTTGACCAGGATCACCCCCACCTCGTAGAAGAGCACCATCGGCAGGACGAACGCCAGGCTGTAGACCGGGAGACGCGTCTGCTGCCAGTAGGTGAGTGCGGGGACCTTTTCCTTTTTTTCGGCCCCCTTGGCGGCACGGGGCTTCTTCTCGGCGTTCGCGGCAGACTTGCCCATTCGGGGTCCCTTGCGTCGCTCTCGCGAAATCCGGCAGGAGGACAGGCATTCCTGCCTGTCATCATTCGGCACCCGGAGCAGGTTCCCATTATAAGTCCCCCTCGGCGTGCGGCAAGCCAAACCGGGTTTTTGTCTTGCCGCGGGCGACGGACCGGCTAAACTCCTCCGGAAGTCACGCGGACGCCGACACTGGAAAAATGAGACCCACATGTCGAACCGGACTTTCGAAAACGCAGCCGCACCCGAACCCAACCCGCGCGTCGCCGACGGGGCCTGGGCCCACGTCCTCGGTCAGCACCCCTGTCTTTTCGGCCCGCGAGAGTTCCTCCGGTCACTCGCCGAGGCCAAGCCCGACGCCTACCAGGAGGTCCGGTCCCTGGTCGACGGCGACACGACCGACTGGCAGAAGTTCAGGGGGTCACTCCTGGCGGCGGGCATCGTGCACACGGTCGAGGGCGTCCGCAGGGACGTCATCGGGCACTTCATCGCCAGGGCGGCCGAAAACGTCGCCCGCGGCGTCACCAACACCCACCAGGACACGTGGATCTGGCTCGAACAGGTCGCACTCACCTGTGACTTCTTCCACGAGCACATCGACCGCGCACAGCGCCGCGCGATGATCGAGTGGATGAACGCCCACCTCGCCGTCTTCACCGACGACGAGAACGCGTTCCACAACTCCACCCTCTCCAAGATCCTGTGCTACCTGCGCATCGCCTACGCGACGTGGGATGAGAACCCCATGGCGAAGGACTTCCGCGCGCACGCCGTCGAGAAGCTCTACGAGGGACGGATCCTGCCGGTGCTCCTGGAGTTCGGGGCGGGCGGGGGCTTCACCGAGTGCGGGTGGTACAGCCGTCACTGCCTGTGGCACCTGGTCCAGGCGTTCGAGCTGGCCCGGCGGCTCGAGGGCTACGACGGCTACCGGAAGGCGCCGGATTTCTTCTACCAGCGCCTCGCCTACGAGATGCTCCAGCCCTACCCGGGGATGCTCGAGAACGGCTGTGAGCGCTACGCGTGCGAGGGCGACGGCACGGCCGCCTATTCGCCCAACATGGAATACCCGCGACTGATGCGGAACGTCATCGCCCAGTACTTCCGCGGGTCGGAACTCTCACGATACGCCGCCGCCAGGCGACGACCGGGCAGCACCCCCGGCATCCGGCTGCTCGATTTCCTCTACGAGGAGCCCCCCGACGATCCGCTCGACGTCACCGGATTCCCGCTCGCGCACTGTGCCCGCGACGTCGGCAAGGTCTACGCACGCGGCGACTGGAGCGACGACGCCACCTGGCTCCGCTTCGAGTGCGGGCCCTGGTGGAACCAGCACCAGCACTTCGAGGCCGGCAACTTCGAGATCTTCCGCTACGAGCCCCTCGCCGCCGAGAGCGGGGAATACACCGACTGGGATTCCCCACACGCCGTCAACTGGCTCATCCGAACCGTCGCTCACAACTGCATCCTCGTCCATCAGCCGGACGAGACCTGGAAGAACGTCCGCAACCGACAGGAGAGACCCATCGCCAACGACGGCGGACAGGCCGACGACACCTTCTTCGTCCACACGCTCGACGAGTGGCAGCGCCGGCGCGAGCGCTTCGAACGCGGGCACATCGTCCTCTTCGAGGATCACGGCGACTTCCTGCACGTCGTCGGCGACTGCACGAAGGCATACGCACCGTCCAAGGTGTCGCTCTGCCTGCGGCAGGTCGTCTTCCTGCGCCCGCACACGTTCGTCATTCTCGACCGCGTGACCGCGACGCGTGCGGAATACCAGAAGACGTGGCTCCTGCACTGCCACCACGAGCCGGAGATCGCCGGGCGGACGTTCACGGTGACGAACGGCGCCGGGAAACTCTCCGCCGAGACGCTCCTGCCCGACGCGCCGGTCGTCCGCAAGGTCGAGGGCTACACCTACGGCGGCGAGACGTTCGAGCCCGAGAGCGACCGCTTGAGCGAGACCGCGGCGCGCTGGCGCATCGAGGTCCAGCCCCCGGCCGCGAACACCCACGACCTCTTCCTGCACGTCCTCAGCACCGACGGACCGAAAGCCGCGCAGCTCGAGCGCGAACCCGACCGCCTCACCCTGCACCTCGACGGTTGGAACGTGCGCTTCCTGACCGGGAACACGCCCCGTCCCTTTGACCTCGCGGTCGAGCACGTTTGCGACCGCCCGTCCGTGCCGTGACCCGACCCGGCGGCCGTGCTCGCAGGACTTGTCTCTCCACCGTCAAACGGGCCCACCGGGATGCAAGTAATGTCTTGCACAAGACATCGACAGTTGCTACCATGACGTATGACGGGCTCGGCAGTGACAGCTTCGTGAGCAAACCGGAGCGTCGACTCGGCCGGCGTCTCCGCCCGCTTCCCCTCGGCCGACCCCGTAAGAAAAAACGGTGACTGTCCTGCTTTTGAGCGGCAGAGAAGGTGGTCGCGCAGCAATTAACAGAAGAAGGGTACGAAGTTCTCGGTTCTCACGTGACAGTTCGGACTTCCGAGGGCAGACGAGTTATTGACCACCTCGTGAAAACGCCGACTGGCGAAATCATAGCCGTGGAGGTAAAATCAGGAAGGGCCGTCAGAAATGCAGGTCAACTTACCAAGGACGCTCTGATGGCTACCGAAGGGGCCAAGTTGATAGGCAAGAATGCTCCTGAGGACATCCGG
>DATKVD010000240.1:0-2805 GCA_035530235.1 Planctomycetota bacterium
CGCAGGACCGGGGGTACTGGGGGTTCCGGTTCGACGTGATCGACTGGCACTGGCAGGGGCGTCGCGGCGACGTCATCACCGGTCTCGAAGTCGCCGACTGGCCCGGACCCCGCTAGCGACTTAACTAAATAGGGACTGTCCCTATTTATTTGGGGAGGACGCAGGGATGACACGATTTATGAGGGTGATGCTGACGGTGTCTGTTTCGGCTGTTGCGGCGGCGGCATGGGGACAGGAGGCGCCGGCAAAGGCGGACGTGTGGCCGCTGGTGGACGAGGCGGCGGCGCTGATTGCGAAGAAAGACTTCGCGGGCGCGAAAGCGGCCGCCGGGAAGGTCATCGTGACCGATCCGAAGCAGCCCATCGGCTACGCGCTCCTGATCCACGCCCTCGAGGCATTGGGCGACGACGCCGCCGTCATCCAGGCCTCCAACGACCTGGCCGTGGCGATGCCCGTCGGTGCCGACGTGAAGAAGCCCGATCCCCTCCGGCAGCACCAGCTCTGGCACTACCACGCGAACCGGCACATGGGCGAAGCGCTCATGCGGCTGAAGCGCTACGTCGAAGCGGCCGACTGCTTCGAGGCGGCCGGGAAGCTCGCCTTCGATGCCGCAAGACCCATGGACGCGAACCAGACCCGTCGCTGGCAGATCCGGATGAAGGACCGACAGGCCGACGCCCTGTGGGAGGCCGGGAAACGCGAGGACGCCGTCACGCTGCGACAGCAGGTGATCGCGAAGTCCGACCGTGACGTCCGGACGTGCAACAACTGTGTCCGTGTGAAAGCCTCACTCTTCCGCAACCTCGCCGCACTCGGCAGGGCCGACGAGGCGAAGACGATCCTCGACGAGGCTGCTGCGGACGACCGGCTGGACGCGGTCCAGAAGTCGTGGCTCACCGCCGCCGCGGACGCCGCGCCCTGGAAGCCTCCCTCGCCGACCGGCAAGCTCGCGGCGACCAGGACATCTGATGCCTTCGTCATCCGCAGTGAAGGACGCTTCGAGCTGCGCGTCAACCTCGCCACCCAGGACCGCTACGCCATGATCACCCAGTGGTACGATCTCGAAACCGACCCGCTTCGTGAGGTGGACCTGCTCGACGACAACTTCTTCACGCTGTTCAAGCCGCATCACGTGAGCCAGTCGGAACTCGTCGACGGGCAGTGGAAGAACATCGACTACAACCGCTACGTGCAGCTCAGGAAGGCGGGACGACTCGGGGTCGGCTACACGAAGGACCAGAACGCGTTCGAGGTGCTGGAGAACACGCCTCAGCGCGTGCGATACCGGTACACCAACCGGAGCTGGCCCGCCGAGACCGTCACCTACACCGTCTACCCGGACGGACGCGTCGCCATCGGGACGCACTGGTCACTGGTGAACCCCGACAAGACGATCAAGATCAACGGCATGGGCTATTACACGGGCGTTTCGGGAACCGTCAACTGGCGGACGACCATCGCCGGGAAGACGGGGATGTTCGGCTCGCCTTACATCCAGGGGGCGGCGCCCTTCACGATGATGCACTCGAACGAGAATTACCCGACCGTGCTGGACGCGACCCGGGCCGACGTGGCCAAGTGCCTGGTGAGACCAACCTCGTCCTACGGGAACAACACGCTCTTCCTGGCGTGGTTCCGGAGCCCCGTCGGGGTGCGCTTCAAACCCGACGAACAGGCGGAAGCCGACGAGGCCTGCTTCATCCACATCTGGCCGAACGACCGGAACTCGTTCGAGGCGGAACTGCCCTACGTCCAGGACTACCAGACCCCGGCGAAGCTCGACGTGACGACGGGCACACTCGTCACCGACGACCCGGGGGACTACAACCACGACGGCTTCAACGAGGCGGAAGGATGCTACGTGGTCCGTGCGGCAAAGGACACGGTCGCGCTGACCATCGACGGCAGCCAGGTGACGCGGATTTCACCTGTCTTCAAGGTGCTGGGGGGCCAAGGTACCGGTGCGGAGGTCACGCTCGACGGGACACGCCTGGTCGAGGGAGAGACGTCGGCCGCACAGGTTGACGGCAGGTCGGGCACGGCGCTCGTGCGCATCGTCGGAGCCGTCTCGAAGGTGTCGAAGCTGCACGTGCGGATTTTCCACGCCGACGTGAGATGAGGGGCCGATCGGGAGCCCAAGATTTTTCGTGACCCCGTCCGGGAATCTGCTATAATGTCGATTCGCCGCGGTTTCGAGGGGGTGTGGGAGCATGCAAACGGTTCCCTGCAACATCTGTGGCGAGAAACGGGATTTCGAGGAAGCGTACGTGGACCGTCCGGCGAACCTCCGGGTGGTGCGCTGTCGCGGGTGTGGACTCGTCTTCGTCAACCCCACCTTCACGTCCCGTGAGCACATGGAATACTACAACACCCTCTACTGGGACTTCCCCACCGACGCCCGTGGCAGCTACAGGGACATCCCCGCGGAGCGGATCGAGCGGTGGGAGAAACGTGCCAAGGCCCAGATCGACTACCTGGCCACGTTCTGCCAGCACATGCTGAAACCCGACGGCAAGCCGCACGTGATGGAGGTCGGATGCGGCTACGCCGCCCACCTGGCCGAGGTGAAACGACGCTGTCCCGACGCCAAGCTGACCGCCGTCGAGCCCAACCGCCGACTCTACGACATCATCCGCAAGCGTCTGCCCGACGTGCAGCTCTTGGGCAAGACCCTCGAACCCCTCAGTGGCGTCCGCATGCTCTTCGACTGCATCATCGCCGTCGACGTCCTCCAGCGCACCGTCGATCCCAGCTACACCTGCAGGCGCATCCACGCCATGCTCGCCCCCGACGGCATCTGTCTCA
>DATKVD010000241.1:0-2524 GCA_035530235.1 Planctomycetota bacterium
GGTGGCGAAGCGCCGGACGATGCGGTCGCGGGCGTCGCCCCACGTCAGACCGTTCGCGTGACACCACACGGCTTCACGAATCGCGCGACCGACGTGGCTCGACAGCGGAATCATCGCGAGCCCGATGCGGATGAGCGTCAGGGCGTCGCATTCGACGAACGCGGCGGCCTCGACGGCGGCCCAGAACATCTCGCCGCAGGTGCCCTCACCGCCGGCGTGGTCGACGGCCGAGTCTTTCCACGCCATGCGCGCGGCGGCCTGCGGGTCCCCCGCGTGCAGACACGCCCAGATCTCACTGCGGATGGGGGAGCCCATCTCGTCGACGAAGTAGTTCTCGAAGCACCCGGCCACCGGCGGTCGCAGACCGCGCGTGAAGTTGCGCATGAAAAACCCATACTCGTTCCACGGATACGCCGGCGCGCAGCGACTCCAGTATTCGGCGAACGTCCGCACCGAGGGGTCGAGCCCCTCGTCCTCGAGCATCTTGAGCCAGACGAGCTGCAGGTCGAGGTCGTCGTTGGGTGCCGACCCGTCGGGGACGGGGTTGTAGAACGTGAGCGCGTGCGTGTGCAGCCGACACTCCCACGGCCCGCCCAGCGTGCCCCCGATGTTCTTGCCCAGCCAGCAGGCGTAGACCCGGTCACGGAAGTCCGCACGATCGATCACCAGCTTCTGCATGGTCTTCTCCCGTCATGGAAAACGGCTCAGGGTCCCTCGAGGTCCACGGGCTTCCTGGAAGTCGAGAAGTGAATCCACACGACGGCAAACGCGCCGACGAGGATGAGGAGTCCGCCCAGAAGTCCCTGCCGGCTCGGCAGCATCCCCAGGAAGACATACGCGATGGGCAGCACCAGGAGCGGTTGGATCATCAGCACCAGTGCACTCTGCGAGAGGTTGTAGTAGCGGTAGGCGTGGAAGGACAGGAGGTTGCCCAGCACGGGCGAGATGAGCGCCCCCACGAAGGCCACCAGCCAGTATTTTCCGGGCACGTTGAAGTCGGCCCGGCCGGTTGCGACCGTCCAGACGACGATGAGCACCCACGCCAGTGCCGCACGGTAGAAGACGGTGATCTCGGCACGCACGTGCACCGACGCCGTCTTCACGAACAGCCGGTGAAACGCGAACGCCACGTACCCCAGAGACGCCAGGGCCACGCCCACGTTCACGTCTCGCGGCCGGCCCCACACGCCGATGACCCCCCCGGCCAGCATCAGCACCAGCGGCAGCAGCTCCACCGCCCTCAGCCTCTCCTTCAGGAATATCACCCCCAACAGGATGACCATCACCGGGTGCGAGCGTGCGATGAACGCGGTGAAGGTCGGGTCGATCCGTTTGAGTCCCGAGTAGAGCAGCACCAGTCCCACGCCGGTGGAGACACCCACGCCGAGGAGACTGAGCCGGGCTTTCCTGGGGGCGCGCAGTTCCCGCACCCGCCCGCGCACCACCACCAGGAGAAACGCGTAGAACGCGGTCACACTGATCCACACCAGACAGAACGTCTCCGGGTTGAACCCCATGAGACAGTACTTGCCGGTGATGAAATAGACCGAGATGAGGGTGGACCCGCTCAGGGCGTAGAGGAATCCCTTTCGGAGGTCTCCGGAGGACTTCGGTGTGTCGTCCATGCGTCGGTCCTTCCCTGCGTGTCTATCTCACCCGCGCGAACGCCGGTGCCGAGACGTTCCCCTGGCGGTCCACCGCGACGATGGCGTAGGACATGGCCGCGCCCGCCGGCGCGGTCCAGTCCCCCCCGGTGACGCCCCGGATGGGCTGCGTCGAGCCCAGGACCACCTTTCCCGAGAACGTGCCGTTCCGCACGCCGACGAGGGTGATCGGTTCGGGGACCTTCGTCCCGGCGTCGAAGTCGAAGTCCCTGTAAGGTGCCATGACGTCGCCGGTCCAGATGCGCACCGTCCCGTCGGCGCCCGCTACGGCTGCCAACACTGCAAGCGCAAGGAAGAGATGCGGCAAACGCACGTCCTTCACCTCGTTCGTATTTCTCCGGAATTCCCGTCCGACCGCGCCAAAACCGCGGGGCGTCCTCCTAGCCGAGCCGGCCCGCCTCGTAGCCCGTATCGTACATGGCGACGATGTTCTCGGGCGGGCCGACGGCCTGGAGGTTGTGACACGGGGCGAGGATGTAGCCGTCCGGTCCCAGGAGGCGGATGTTGTCCAGCACCTCCTGCCGCACTTCCTCGACCGTGCCGAAGGGCAGCGTATACTGGTTGTCCATGGCCCCGTGAAAGACGATTTCGGCGCCGAAATCGCGCTTGAGTCCCTCGCGGTCCATCCCGCGGCACCGCCACTGCACCGGGTTCAGGACGTCGATCCCGGCCTCGATCATGTCGGGGATAATTTTGCGGATGGCGCCGTCCGAGTGATGAAACACGAACGCCCCCGCCTGATGCGCGAGGTCCATCATCCGCTTCATCCGCGGGATGAAAAACTCGCGGATCACCTCCGGCGAGAACATCAGGTCCTCCTGAGACCCCAGGTCCTCCGCCACGTAGCTGATCATCACCTT
>DATKVD010000242.1:0-4522 GCA_035530235.1 Planctomycetota bacterium
CCACCGGCACCTTCACGTCTTCAAGGGACCGCTCACGGAGCTTCATGCGTCGGAGCTCTTCCTCGGGAGGACTCCAGTCGGTGAGGATGAGCGTGGAGCCGTCCGGCTTGACCTGTGCTTCGAGCGGGTAGTCGTCGGCGAGCGTGTCGGGGGTGATGGGGCCCGCGGGCAGGTGACCGCGGACGACCTCGGTGCCGTTCAGGGTGACGACCACGCCGCCCTGGTAGGTGAGCGAGAGTGAGAGCCCGGCGACGCGTGTGGGATCGGTGACGGTGAACTTGCCGCGGCGGCATGCGAGCGCCGTCAGGGGTGACTTCGGCCCGACGCCTCGCCGCGCGACGCGCGTGAACACCCCGGCCACGCGCGGCCACGAGCTGTCGTCGAACTCCGGCTCGCGCCAGTCCGCGGGCGGACAGGCCGTGTCGTGGTTGAGCCACTTCGCGCTGAACGTCACCGGCTTCACCTGCCCCCCCGCCTCACGCACCACCGCGGGCCTGAGCGTATAGTGACACCGCCAGAAGCTCGACGTGTCGAGGATGAGGGTGCGTGGGTCCGGCTCCTGAGCGCACACCGCCACACCCGCGTACACCAGAACGGCCACAAGCAGACCGCACCAGAGCATCCGTCGCATGCCGGCCGTACCCATGGGCCTACTCCTCCCCCAGCTTCGCCGCGACCTCGGCCGCGAGGGCGTAGAGCCTGTCAGAGCGGGCCTGCCAGCCGCTGGCGAGATACCACCGCCAGCCCACCTGTCCCGGGGCACTCCACCACTCATACTGCTCGGTCTTTCTGAAGCCGCAGTGGGCGTGACTGTTCAGCCCCTGCTCAATGGCGAGGGTGCGTTCGTCGAGGGCCTGCCGACACCGCCGGACGAGCGGGTCCCCGAGCTTCGCGCGTGACGCGTCGTCCATGAGGGCCTCCTCGATGCTGATGCGGGCCTCACATTCCTGGAGCCCCTCGCGCATCATGTCCAGCCGTGCGGTCGAGAGCGCACCGTCCTTTCCCGGAGCAAGCAGCGCGGTCTCGACGCTCAGCTTCAACCATCTGCTCTTGGGATACCGGCCCGACACGGTCCCGACGCGTCGTCCCCTCTGGTCCTTGAGCACCGGCCAGAAGTCCGCCCCCAGCTTCCCGAACCCCCGCTGCTGCCCCATGATGTTCATCTCGCCCAGCAGACGGAACGTGGTCAGCGGAAACCAATCCCTGAGCTCCCGGGGAAACTGCACCGTGCCACTTCTCCAGCCGAGACCGGATTTCACGTCCGGGTAAACCAGGTACCGTGGGGACCACACCACCATCTCCAAGGCATACGGCACCCCGTGGAGGTCTTTGCCTCTGCTGCCGTGGGCCTGCCTGAGCCACCGACATCCCGGCAGCAGCTCCTTAAAGAACTCGACCACCTCCTGGGTTGGCGTCGTATCATGCACGTAACCGAGAACCACCCGGTCTTCCCAGCCGCGTGCCTTCATCCGCAGACGAAGCTGATCGAAGACCGGTTTCCAGAGCGTCTTGCTCCCCTCATCTTTCGTGTAGGGCGGAAGCTGGAGGTCCGGCAGCGTTCCGGTGGCCGGATCGAGCAGTGTCACGAGCGGCCCCTGCCCCTTCACCCTCTCGTAGTCCTCGCGCATCGGAGACCACAGCCGTCCTTCCCAGATCGGTGCGCCGCCCTCGAGAAAGACGTCCCATACCCCCAGACAGACGGCTTCCGGTCTGCCGCAGTGCTTCTCGTACAGGCTCAGGTAGCGGTCCATCACGGAGAAGTCGTGGGCGTATCGCCCTCCGGGCAGCTTGATCCACCGCACCATCGTCTGCTCGTTGCCCGTGTTCATGTGACAGATGAGGGGGAGGTGGACGGTCTTGTTGCCCACCTCGGCCAGGTGCCGGAACGATTCCTCGATAAGCTGGAAATGCCTCTCGGACCAGAACGGCACGTCGTAGTAGAGCGCGAGCGAATCGGGCGACTGGACGAGGTCGACGAAGGTGTGGAAGTCATGGGCGGGCGGCATTCTCCACGCGTGCACCTTGAGGCTGACCGGCACGGGCACGGGCTTGATGTCGTCAGCCGTCACGGTGAGCGTCCCCTCGTAGTCACCCGCGGGGACATGCCGCGGCACGCTCACGGTCAGCCAGACGGGCACGACGGCCCCGAAAACGGGCTGGGGCTGTCCGGGGGTGACACGGTTGTACTGTGTTTTCTTTTTCACCCGGACAGCCACCTCGTCGGGGGGCGTCTCGTCCAGAGCATCGAAGCGTTCGACAGCCGCCGGGTAGTGCCCGTCGGCCCCTGCTTCCTGTCCCTGCGGACAGGCGTACCGCACCCGGCAGGCCGAAGCGGCGATCACACCCCCGCCGCCCTTCCGCACCAGAGCCCCGGGGGTCGCCCGGAGGCCCTCGATGGCCTCGTCCGACCCCACAACCACCTTCCCGGAGAACACCCCGCCCCGCGTGCCGACGATCGAGATCGGCCGCAGCGACTCATTCGGATCCCCGAAGTCGAGGTCAAAATCCGCCGCCAACGGGTCGCCGTTCCACAACTGGAGCCCCTTCGGCCGGGTCACGTTGGCAACGATCCCCCCGGCATTCTCCGAGGTGAGTCTGACGTCCACGATGCCGCAGGTGTCCCACAGGAGCACGGGGAGGCGATGCGACTTCTGTCCCTTGAGCTTCTCGACCAGGAAACCGGGATAGGGCGCCCGGTGCACCTCGACGGCGAGGACGTTCGTGCCCTTGCGCAGGACGGAGACGGGTATCGTCACGTCGGCGAGCCGGCGCGTGCGTGCCGTGTAACGGTCCTTCACCGCCTTCGATTTCTTGTCGTCCGTGTCGAGCAGCGTGCCGTCGGGATAGAGATACGTCTCGTCGGGATAGGTCTCGGCGAGCGTCTCGACGGTGAGCGGCCCGGCCTGCGGCAGATGCCCACGGACGATCTCCCTCCCGTTCAGATAGACGGCGACGCCGCCGCGATAGGCGACCGACAACACCAGATCCTTCACCTCGGCCGCATCGGTGACCTCGAATCTGCCGCGCATACAGATGAGCGCCAGACACGGAGAACTGTGGTTCAGGCAGACGGCGCCCACGTCCCATTTCCACAACTCCGTCCAGGCCCCTGCAATGGCCGGCAAAGGAGCACGACGGGCACGGTGCCACGAGCGGTCGTCGAAACCGGGTTTCATCCAGTCGACGGGAGCCAGCGGCGTCTCGCACTTGAATTCCAGCTCCTCCGTTGTGCCGCCCTTGCTCACAACGGGCGTGCGCAACACGTAGTGATACCGCCAGAAGCCGCTGGTGTCGAGGATGAGCGTTTCGGGTTTCTTCTCCTGCGCGGAGAGACCCGGCGGGAAGAGAAGCAGCGCCGCGAGCGAAGCGGCCGCGAGACGTCGTACGCGACGCAACATCATCGGGTGTCCCTTTCACCGGTTCGGTTCGCGGCCGCGACGCCGGGGTGCCAGATGCGGTCGTCCGGTATCCCCAGACGGTCCACCACCTCCCACGTGAGTCGGCTGGTCTTGAGTTCGTGCAGCTCGTGGGCGTCGGAGCCGAGCGCAAACGTCACCCCCTCCTCCGCCAGCACCGCCAGATACGCCACGTACTCCTCGAAGTAGGAGTCCGGCTGGAACTTCATGCACAGGTTGGAGGTGGCGTTGATCTCGATAGCGGTCCCGGTCTCGACGGCGGCGTGTGCCAGCTCCCGGGTCAGGCTCTCGGGCACGCACGTCATCGTGTCGATCCACGGCCACTCGCAGCGCTTGAACTCCTCGTAGAGGAACCGCCACGGGTGTCCCAGGATGTCCATCGCCGGGTTGGCGCACGTCTTCAGGTGGTGTTCGTGCTGGAGGCGGACGACCTTCTCCAGGTCAAATTCTCTCAGGTAGGTGCTGTGGTGCGAGCCGATGGCGTACTGAAAGCCGTGCTGCTGCTTCTGTCCTTCGGTCAATCCATGGGTCTGTGTCTTCCATCCGTATCCGACCTCGGCGCCGAGGTAGACGTCGACGGGCGAGTCCAGTGCTTCGATGTCCTTGCGGAGCCCGGCGCTGCGCTCCAGCTGGTCGCGGCCCAGGTGGTCGGCGATGCCGATGCTCTCCAGCCCGAGCCGCTCGCACTCACGGACGATGGCCGACAGCGTCATCGCCCCGTTCGCACAGGCGGACAGGTTGGTGTGGATGTGGAAGTCGTGCTTCGGCGCCATTGGGGTTTCCTTCCGGGAGGCTTTTTCCCTATTAGTGCGGCAAAGCGGCCCTAAGTATCAGGTCTATTTCGGCTTATGTCAAGGGCGCGTGATATCGGCGCCGACGGCCCTCACCCATGAAGGGATGGGAAGGAGGGGATGCGTGTCTCGCCGGGAAATGCGGATTCCCTCCGCACCCTCGAGGAAGCGCTGGCGGCCGAGGTCGATCGGAAGCTCCGGCGCCCCTGACTGGCCCGATCGGCCCGCCACCCCCGCCTTCAGTGAAACAGGTTCGCCGCCGGGACGAGTTCCGTGAGGAACCTGTCGGAACTCCAGAAGAGCTGAATCCCCGCC
>DATKVD010000243.1:0-11141 GCA_035530235.1 Planctomycetota bacterium
CGGAAGTCCGCACGGTCCGCGTCCTGACGCGAGACGCCGACGGTGATCTCGTTGACGTGGTCGGCGCCGATGACGAGCGAGCGGGTGGGCGCCGCGAAGCATTCGAGCGCCTGGATGGGGTGCTGCGGGTCGAGGGGCGGCGGCTCACCCGCGAGGTCCGTCCAGACGAGGGGTTTCACCGTGTCGAGGTCCGCCGGTCGTGCAGGCTCGTCCACCGGGACCAGCACCGCCCGGTCCATGAGCGGGCCGTCTTCACGCAGCTCCACCCGCAGCCAGTGCACCCCGCGGGACAGCTTGACGTTCGGTCCCCGCTCCCAGTGCCACGCGTTGTCGTGATCGTCGTAGCCCGGGTTGCTCTCGATCACGTGCAGTGAGCGGTCGTCGAACCCCACGAACCAGCTGTTGTTGCACTCGATGGAGCCGACGCCGTCGGTCGTCCACCGCACGCGAAAGCAGGTCCGGTATTCCGCATCCGCTTCGAGACGGAACCCGTAGAGCGCCCTGCCGCCGTCCGGGGTCTGGAGTTCGTTGGCCCCCTGTCGTGCACGCAGACACACGCGTGCGTCCGCCCGGTCCGCACTGATGTCCGGACCGATGTCGAGCGGCCAGCGGACCCGCACCGGCTTCGTCACGTCGATCGCAAGTGCCCCTCCGACGCCGTCCCGGTCCGCGAACACCGTCGCGCAGGTGACCGACGCCAGGACCACGGCCACAGCGGCCCGCATTCCGTCCCCCATCACGTCCTTCCCGGAAGTGTGTCGCATGTGAACGTCTCACGTGTCCAACTATTGGTGCGCCGTCCGGAGGGGTTGTTGCAGGCATTCCCGTCGGCGTGGGTTCCGCCTTGCCGTTGGGCCGCCGGCCGCGTATACTCGCCCCACGCGGTCCGCCCGGCGGACCGCCCTGACAGGGGAGGATGAACTCGTGGCAAGGCAGATCAGACTCACGACGACGTGTGTGATGCTGGGCGTCTTGTGCTTCTCGGCGGGGTGTTCCCGGCGGACGACGCTCCCTGCGTCGGCTGCCCCGCTGGAGGAGGGCGCCGCCGAGGCGGCGGCTCCGGCCAAGGCGGCCGGCCCCGAGAAGCGTGAAGGCACCTGCGTCGTGCCCACGCATCCCCGGCTCGTCTTCCGGAAAGACGACCTCCCCGGACTGCGACAGCGGTGTCTCACCACGCACGCGAGGGAATATGCCAAGCTCAAGGCGGACGGCGACCGGGCGGCGTTCCTGGAGACTACCCCCGTTGCCCCGGGACTCCTCTATCAGCTCACGGGCGAGTCACGGTATCTCCGCTGGGCGGAAACCGACTACGACGCCTTCCACGAGGTGCTCGACCCGGAAAAGGCACGCGCGCTGGCGAACGACGTCCTCTACGACCACCGTCGGCGGATGTCCCCGAAGGGCGACGCCTATCTGGGCGAGGGTCTCTCGCACTACATGCACCTGTTCGGCAGCCGGACCGACGTCCTGACGATCGTAGGTGACGACGTCCCGCTGGCACGACCCGGGGAGATGGAGGGGAGGCTCCGGGAACTGGCACGGGTGTTCGCCGAATCGCGGCAGGTCTACGACCTGGTGGCGCACCGTCGGGGCGGGAAGGCGACGAGCTTCCACTGTGCGTGCTTTTTCGGCACGGGGCCGACGCTCTTCGAGAAATGGCGCGTGGCGACGGGCGAGAACTACTTCGGCGACGCCCTCCTGGCGGGACTCATCCTCCAGGCGGTCCACAACACGCTGCCGCTCGATCACGCGTGTGCCGCGATGACCAACTCCTGGGGACACGACCACGTCGGCCGGCCCGCCGACTACATCATCGCCTCGCGCGCCCGCGACGGGCTCTGCCAGTGGGTCATCCACAACCCCGCCTGGGCCACCGCACGTGACGTCGGAAAACCCGACCCCGCCGACTTCGACGCCCTCGGACACGCCTGGGTCGACGCCACCCGCAACCTCGGCGGCTACAAGGAGGCCTCCTGGACGGTCCCGGTCGCGTGGTGGGTGGGTCACATGCCCGAGCGCATCCTCTACTATGACCCCTCGCTGACCGAGGTGCCGCAGAGTTCGCTTCCCACCTCGGCACTCTTCGAGGGGCTCGGCATCGTCTGCATGCGCAGCACCTGGGACGACGACGCGGTCTTCACCCGGCTTCACAGCGGTCCCAACTTCCGCGGCGAGCCCCCGCACCTCAACGACAACACCTTCGTCCTCTACCACAAGGGCGTGCTCGTCAAGCCCGAACGCTCCGTCCACGTCCTCACGTCGAATGCCAATTCCGTTCTCGTCAAGGACCCGGACGAAACGATCATGGTGACCGGCTCGTGCGGCGGGCTCTGGCCCGACGCGGTCTGGAACGGCAAGGCCGGCGACCTGAAACCGTCGAAGGAAAACGACGGGGGACAGTCCTACTGGACCGACGACATCGGCCGGATGAACCTGAAGGCCCGGGGTCACATCGCGGCCTACGAGTCGACGGACCTTTTCACCTATTCGGTCGGGGATGCGACGCGGAGCTATAACCCGGCCAAGCTCAAGGGGTTCACCCGGCAGTTCCTGTATCTGAAGCCCGCTCTCGTTCTCATCTGCGACCGTGTCGAGGGCACGAAGCCGGAATTCGAGAAACGGTGGGTCCTGCACACCAAGGACGAGCCCCGGGCGCTCGACGGCGGAAAGACCTTCCTCGCCGACGCCATCGACCGGGTGACGCCGGGGGGAGTGCGTGGATGGGAGCGCACGCCGGGCTTCGAGGACCCCGTCAACGAGAAGGAACCGACGCCGAAGACCACGCTCCGGTTCACCACGCACTGGGACGGCGTCGAACTGGGCCTCGTGCACAAGGTCGGCCCCGTGTTCGGCAAGGTCGAGTGGACGCTCGACCGCGGCAGGCAGAAGGGGACGATCGACCAGAACGCCGGCGAAGAGAAGGCGGGCGTCGAGACGGTGCTCCTGCGCGATATCCCGAAGGGGAAGCACACGCTCGAGGTCGTCTGGCCGACCGAGAGGATCAACTACGCGTTCTTCACGGTGAGGCTGGGCGGACGCGTGTTCGTGACGACGCTGCTGCCGGAGAAGCACAAGAGAGAGGTGAGGGCGAACGAGGACGCACAGAAGGACCGGTTCTCAATCCGGTCCGACTGGCGGACCGACGTCGTCCCGGCCGAGGCGAGGACCGACGACGTGTTCCTGCACCTCGTCGAGGCGGCCGACCGCTCACGGGAGAAACCGCTCGCCGTCCAATGCACCGGCGACGATGAGAAGACCGTGCTCACGTTCGCCTACGCCGAGAGACGCTACGAGGTGACGTTCAACCGCACCGGCGTCGCGGGCGGACACGTCCGCGTCCGTGACGCACAGGGAAACGTGCTCGCCGACAAGAACCTCGCGACCGGAATCATCGACACGGACGACGCCCACATCGAGCGCTGCCGGGCACTCATGAAAGAGGCGCCGCATTACGACTACGACGTGAGTGAGATCGCCCATCTCACCCCGCGCGCGGAGACGGCGACACTCGTCAAGGCGCTGGGGCACCCGCGGTGGTACGTGCGGTTCTACGCGGTGCGGGCGCTCGCGGCGAAGCGGGACCGGGCCGCCGCCGGGAAGCTCATGACGCTCCTCGCCGAGGGTGACCCGCGCGTCGCCTCGGCCGCCGCTGAAACCCTCGGCAGACTCGGCGCGAAAGAAGCCGAACCCCTTCTCCTCAAAGCACTTACGTCGCCGGAGTCGGAGGTGCGCTTCCATGCGGCGGCCGCCCTGGGGGACCTCCGCTCGAAGGCCGCCGTCGAGCCGCTCGCACGCCTGCTCTCGGATGCGAACGACTTCGTCGCCGTCTCGGCCGCCGAGGCCCTCGCGAAGATCGCCGACCCGCGCGCCGTCGATCCCCTCGCACGCGAGATCGACCGCCGAGAGACGTCTCACATGAAGGCGTCCTGCCTGTGGGCGATTGCGACCATCGGCGGCGACGACGCCAAGCGGCATCTCGACGCGTTCACGTCCAGCGAAGACGGGACGCTCCGGGCGTGCGCCCTCGCCGGTCTGGTGAAGCTCTCGGGGAAGGACGACGCGACGGCCTTCCTCCTGAAGGCCCGGCAGGATGCGGAGAAGGACATCCAGTCGTTCGCACGGAGGAAGCTAGCCGAGTTCGGAGACCGGTCGATGCTCGAGGAGCTGGCCGCGACGGCGAGGGACGAGGGTGCCACGTTCCCCGGACGCGTCGCGGCGCTGGAACGCCTCGGCGAGCTGCGATACAAGCCCGCGGCGGACGAGATCGCACCGCTCCTCGAGGACCAGAAGCTGTATCCGTATCCTTACAACAGGGATTCCGTGAGTGTGCACGCGGCGCTCGCGCTCTACCGTCTGGGCGACGCACGGGGCGTGAAGTTCCTGGCCGAGGGCGTCATGATGGGGGCCGAGCAGCCCAAGCTGCACGTGGCACGGGCGGCGGCCAAGGCCCTCGCCTCGGTCGAGAAGGACACGGCCGTTCCCATCCTGATGAAGGGACTGGAGGTGCGTCGGTCGCAGGTGGGCCCGGAGATCGTGCAGGCCCTGTGGCGCGTGACCGGGGAGGACCCGGGCGCCGATATCGTGATCGTGGGCTGGCGCCGCTCCGGACTCGACACCGTTCGATGGCGGGAATGGTGGGCGAACAACAAGGCGGCCTACCCCCAGCCTGCCGAATGAGGACCAGGGAGAGAAGACATGGCGCTGCGTACCGAGAAACGGGACGACGTGATCCCTCTCTGTCCCCACTGCTCACAGGAGCTTGACGTCGTGTGGCATCAGGAGCTGGTGGGATTCCTCGGACGAAGGTACATCTACTTCTGTCCGAGCTGCCGGAAGGTGCTGGGGGTGACGCACCGCAAGGGGTTCTTCATGGGCTGAGCCGGTCGCCTTCCGCGGTCCGGGCGGTCCCTCGGTCGTCCTATGTCGCGTGCAGGATGACCACGGTGCAATCGTCGAGCGGCTCGGCCGATTGGGTGAAGTGTTCCACCGTCTCTGCAAGGTCCCGGACCATTTCCGCCGCCGGGCGGTCGTGGTTCCGGGCCAGGACCTCGAGCAGCCGTTCCAGGCCGAATTGTTGACCTGCCGGGTTGCGCGCTTCAAACAAACCGTCGCTCACCAGAGCGAGGAAATCCCCCTGCCGGAGATGGCAATCCTTTACGGTGGGACGAAAGGCCGGTCCCGTCGCGATGGCCAGGGGAATCGCCGTGGCATCCAGCAGCTCAAACCGGCTGTCGACCCTCCTGTAGAGAATGAGCGGTCCCTGTCCCGCGGAGGCGTAGGACAAGCGTCCGCACTGCGGCTCCAGGAACCCCAGGAAGCACGTGACGAAATTTCCGGCGGTGAAGTCCAACACGAGGAACTTGTTGACCTCCTCCAGGGCCGCAGCCGGATCGGCCGAGCGCAGGCAGAGGGTCCGCAGCACCGCACGGGTCTCTGCGATCATGAGTGCCGGTCCCACCCCGTGCCCACTGGCGTCGGCCAGAACGATCATCCACCGTCCATCCGGCAGCAGCAGGAAGTCGTAGATATCGCCGCCCGTTGCACTGGCCGGCTGACTCCAGCCCACCAGTTCGAACCCCGCGATCTGAGGAGAGCCCTCGGGCAGAAGTCCCCGCTGTATCTCCTGGGCCACACGCAATTCCCGGTCCAGCGCATGCCGCCGACGCTCTTCGTGAATGCGCTCCTGCACGATCGCCACCGTGAGCAGAACCGCCATGGTAACGGAGGTGGCCGGCAGCACAGTGAACCTTGGTGGCGCCAGGAGCGGCCAGAGGGAATCGAATGTGGCCCCGGCTGCCTGGATGACCAAGGCCAGACGTACCAGCCCCACGCGACTCCAAGACCGGTCTTTCGCCCGTTCACTGCGAAGCTTGCGTCGCCACAGGAGCACCTGTGCGTAGACCTGGGAGCCCACCCAGGGCAGGACAAACACCATGAACAGCGGCCCGCACACAGGCATCCACGGCGAGAGGAGAGACTTACCACCCAGGCTGACAGCCACGGACTCAATGGGTGCTTGCAGGAACCAGGGAGACCACGTGACGAGTGAGGCAAGTGCCGAGACGAGATACACGGGGCCGATGTGCCGGGCCAGAAAATTCTCGGCCCTGCAATAGCGAAGAACGAAATGCAGAAACACCGGAATGGCCATCCAGCCGATGACGAAATTCAGCCGGTACCACATCAGGGCGGTTCGGGCCGCATGAGGAATGTCGCCGGGCACGACGCCCGGCGGGACTGCGCCAGCCATGAAGAAGATCCCGAGACACACCGCGGCGCTGCACACCAACGCGTTTGCCAGCAGCAGATCGAGCAGACGTCGACCGAGCGTCCAGTAGACCACATAAGAGATG
Organism: Planctomycetota bacterium; assembly: GCA_035530235.1. Taxonomy (GTDB): domain Bacteria; phylum Planctomycetota; class DG-23; order DATKVD01; family DATKVD01; genus DATKVD01. Next base: position 6,354 of record DATKVD010000243.1, read on the forward strand.
ACCGTCAAGGATCCCGTGCCCATGAAGCCGATGAGGGCGACGATCGTGATGATGTTGAACGGGATCATGGCATCGCTCGTACCACGACGGCTCAATACCGGACTGTTCGGAGTCGGGGGAAATCAGCGCCCGCAAGATCGCTGTCTACTGTACCTCTGAGTCCTGCGGACTTCAACGCTTTTTGTGACGCCCCGGCTCGGCGTGGGAAGGCCGTATGACGGGAACGTGGGCGGCGGCCTGCTCTCCCGCGTCAGAAGCGGAGCACCACGGAGAGGCTGAACAGGTGCGCCCGGCCGAACTCGTGAGCCACCTCGGGGAAGGCGTTGTATGAATAGGCCAGTTCGACGGGCATGTGCTCCATGCCGTAGTAGCCGATGCCGGCACTGAAGGTGCTGTTCCGCTCGGTGTCGAACGTTCCGCCGACCCTCAGGGCCACGGAGGGGGAAGCATAGGCTTCCACGCCGGCAAGCACCCGTCCCACGTCCACCGAAGCAAAGTCATCCTCGAGGTGCAGGTATTGGCCGTCGACATAGAAGCCGAGGGGGTCCACCGGCCGCCAGCCGACTCCCATGCGAACGTTGAGAGCGTCGGTCCTGTTGGTTTCGCTTATCGTGACGGGACCGGGGCCGAAGGGAATCGGCGGCAGGGCGACCAGACCGTCGATATCCGAGCAGGTGCGTCCGTACCCGGCGACCAGTCCGAATGTCCATCTCTCGCCCACCGCTTTGAGCACGCCGGCCTTGACATCCACACCCAAAGAGGAGCTGTCTACGTCGCGCGGGAAACCCATGAAGGTGTCGTCGACTTTCAGCACGGAGTCCGTAACCTTCAACGAGCACCCGAGAGACAGGTCGGGCTGTACCCGCCGGCTGTACCCGAGAGTGAACTCGTTCGAGCGCAGGACGACGTCGTCGCCTTGCCGGGTCTCGGCATCGTACGAATCGGTGCGGATGTAGTTGAGCGAAACCGTCCCGGCGTCGGGGAAGCGGTATGCCCACGTGGTGGACAAGCCGGTTACGGACGCCCCGGTATCGAACGAACCGAAGTTCGACGTGAGCGTTCCGAGCACCCGGAAGTCAAACGGAGGCTCACGGAGGTAATCAAAAGAGGCCGGGTTGACCGAGGAGCCGAGGGGATGGGCAACAGACGCGGAGCGGCCGATGGTGTCCGAGAAGCATGAGACCCGGTCGAGTGCGAGGCCGATGCGAAGACCGAGCGGTTTGTCATCGAAATCACCGGCTCGGGCCATGGGGCAGAACCAGGCGGCGACGAAACCGGCACTCAGAACGGCGACGCCGATGGCCCGCTTCTCCGGCCAGGCGCCAGCACGACTCGACATGGTTCCCTTGGCCTCGAAGGAGAAGTGCGCCGGAGAGCGCGGACTGGGAAAGCGATGCACTTCTTGCCTTCGCCCGGCCTGCCCGACACGGTTGTTCCCGCGGCAAGGGTATACCGTCGGCCATGACTTGACAACAGAATTTCAGAAACCGTTGCCTCCACGAAGTAGGGCACGGGTGAGCGGGGGGACAAGGGCTTGTTGTCAGGGCTCAGGCGTGTCGGCCGTGGCGGAATCGTCCGGGACGGCCTGTCCCGCGTCCCGCATCCGCTTGAACGTCTTCAGCGTGAAGAGAAGCAGGAGGGTCACGCCGCCGAGGACGGCACCGGTCGGCGGCGCGGCAAAGCACAAAAGAACGCTCATCACGAAGATGAGGATCCAGACGCTCTTCTGGTAGTTCCCGGTTTTCCTTGCGATGGCCGCATGCAAGACGACGCCGATCAGGAACATGACGAAGCCCAGCAGGGCCGCCGAGAGCGCGACCATAATATAGTGCGAGACTATTCCGGGCCTCACATAGCCTGCGGCCTGCTGCAAGTAGGCGGCGGCCCGGAAGTAGCCGTAGATGTTGCCGACGTGCACCACGACCGGCCCGCAGACAAGCACCGACGCCACCCACCTGAGGAGTCTCATCGGATGTCCTTCCGTCGTCGCGCCGGCGGGATCGCACCCCGGAGCCCACGCCCGGCACGCAATTCGATAGATATCGTCGTTTCCGAACGTCGCCCTGTCAACCGCCTTTTCCCGCGCGGTCCGGCGGGGGCACCGCTTTCCGGTTGCCTTCGGAGCGCCCGTCGACTATCTTTGATGACGGCGGAGGGTGAAGAAACAAGCATCGGTAAGGAGAAGCACGATGACCTGTCGAATCACGGTAACGTGCAAGGGGGTGAAGGGGACGTGCGCCGCCGGCCACAAGGCCGGGGACACCGCGACCTTCGACGGCATCAACATGGAAGGCAAGATCTGCATCCACGCCCTGGCGAGCATGTTCGCGAAGGTGTTCGCGATGCACCAGGGGGTGAACTTCGCGTGGCTCGATGACCCGAACGTCGCCAGTCACGTCTGCCCGGACGCCCAGAACCCCGTCACCTTTGAGATCCGCCGGGAGCAGGAAGGGGTCTGACCCCTTTTTCCGGTCTGAACCGCAGGGGGCACAGAGGAACTCACTCCAAACTCGCAACTCTAAACTCGAAAGTCGAGGAAGCAGCGCCTCCAAACCACTCTGGAGTCTTGAGTCCGCCTGAGGCAGATAGATTTCGAGTTGCGACTTCCTGGCCTCTGTGGTTCCGTGAGGTCTTGCGGCGGCTCGGTGGGGTGCCTGGAATCGGGAAGAAGGGCCTTTTTTTGCCGGTTGAAGCCTCTTGCCCCTGCCGGGTCGCCCGTGTATACTGTTCTGCGCCTGGAAGTCGACGGGGGTGGGAAGCGGTCCCCTGACGGTCCTCAAGCCGGAAGCCCGGGAAAGGACAGCGCATGGGAAGGGTGAGAACGAAGGAAGAGGTCGAGGAGATCAAGATCCGGGAGAAGATCAAGTTCTCCCTGGTCCGACAGCAGATCAACCTGAACCGTGAGCTGTCGTATGGCGGATGTCCCACCGCAAGAGGCAAGGTGTACATCACCGGCATATTTCAGAAGAACGGGAAGTTGAGTCTGAGACGTCCGCAGCTGGCCCTGAGGTGCATGATCCGGGCCCATCTCAACGAGAAGGACATCCGCAGCCGTCGCCGGGGGTCGTTCGACGCCACACTGGACGAGGCGGAGATCAGGGAGTACTGCGTCTCCAAGGAGTTCAGGAGCAAGTGTCGTGCCTATCGACGGTTCGTTGAAGAGGCCATCAGCACCATCGTGAAGCGGGAACCCGACGAGGAGGAAGCCGCCGAGGCGCAGGAAGGGGCGGTCGTCCCCGAGTCGGCCGATGCCGCCGCTCCCGAATCGCCGGCGCCGGAGTCCCCGGCCGCCGAGTCACCCGCTCCCGACCCGCCCGCTCCCGAGTCGCCCGCTTCCGAGGGACCCGACGCCGCCGCCGCGGATTGAGTCACGGGCTCCTCAGGCACCGGGCTTGGCGGTTCCCCGCCGTTGTTTCTTCTCCTTCGGCTTTCAGCCTTGGACCTTGGGCCTTGTCTTTCTCTGCGTCCTCCCACCCCGGCCGAGGCTGCGGCCGACAAGTCGGCGGACAAGCTGCGGTCTCTGCCCCTCAGGCCGCCGGCGGCGCAGAGCAGCGCAGCCTGTGTGCTCTGGCGCCGGTCGGGCGCACATTGCGCTTCCGGAGACGAAGGATTCCCCCGGCGAGAATGGTCGCCACCTCCGTCGCTCTCTCTCCGGGCCGAAGGCCCTGAGCTTGTCGAAGGGCGTCATGTACGCGGGATCGTCGACGTGGTGCATGGGATGTCCTCGAACTCCCAACCCGTTGACGGCGGTGGGCGAGTTCTCGAAAACCCCGAGCCCGTCGAGGGGCTAGGAGCCCCGAGCTTGCCGAGGGGGAGGTGTTCAGGCTTGGGGCGATTTCGCCGAGCGCACGCTAATGCTCTCTACCTTCGCCCGTGGTTCTCAATGGCCTGCTCGTGGTTGACTTCAGAGCGTCCGACAATACAATGATCGGCAACTGGCTACTTTCCTGAGGAATTCCTATGAGATCCGTTTTTCGATATGGAACTAACGTTTTCCTGGCCGTGCTTTGCGCGCTGGCCGTTGTCCCGGCTGTCATGTTGCTGGCCGCCGAGGACGGGGCCAAGACAATCGTGATTGAAGACTGCGAAGACGCCGCCAAGTCGGCCGGCGACCGCTGGCAACTCGCCGGGTATTTTCGGCCCATCCCCAGCGTGGATTACGTCTTCGACAAGGACCGCGGAAGCCGCGTGGTTGAATTCACGGCCGCGCCGAAGCCATTCATCGCAGCCCCCCTCAGCAAGGCGAGTTTCGCGGAATTCATCGATCTCAAGTACGCCATCAATGTCGACGAACTCACGAGCAAGCTGCTCAAGCATCGCGTCGTCGAAGCCGAAGGCGACGACTTCCGCTTCCCGCCCGGGATCATGGCCATCCCCGACCGCTGCCAGATGCTCGACATGCTGAAAAAGCTGCCGGAGAAGTTCACCGAAGACGAACTGACCGTAACCGTGGCCACGTGGGCGCAGCGTCACATGCTCAGGCAGCCACGCTGGTCGCTCAAGATCGACCGGGAGATCCAGGAGAACGATGTCGTCGAGCTGACGTGGGCCATGCGGTTCGATCCGAAATCATGAGCCTCGCGTTCCTTTGTGATCATCCTGATGATCGAAGGCAACATCAGCGAGAAGTTCAAGTTCTACACCAAGGAAACCCACGTGATCGACATGGAGACCCAGGGGGAGGAGCCCGGGTATGTCAAGAATGGCGGGCGGAATCGCGACGTCGTCTTCTACTGGCGCCAGATGGACGAATGGAAGAAGGAGACGGGTCCGGTGAGGCGCGGCAAG
>DATKVD010000244.1:0-9141 GCA_035530235.1 Planctomycetota bacterium
CCAGCGCGTCGCCCGCCGCCGAGACACCCGGGACGACCACCACGTGGGGGCCGGGGCTCATCGACACGCTCTGGAACATCCGCGGCGCGGCGTACGCCGACGGCAACGGATCGGGCTACAAGGACAACATGCCGGCCGCGGTTTTCCGGGGCGGCAACTGGTTCACCGGCGCGACCGCCGGGGTCTTCTCGCTGAACCTGAGCTCCTCGCCATGGAACGTGGACAGCGTCATCGGATTCCGGTGCGCCGGGCGGTGAAGAACCGCTGACCCTCTGTGTGTCTGAACCTCTTGGGGTGCGTGATGGGCGTACGACATAAGCGACGAGACGAAAGGATACGGAAATGATTCTCACCCTCACCCTCACGGACGAAGAGAGTCGGCTGCTCACTTACGCGACGAAGGCGAGCGGCGCCAGCGTCGAGAGCATCGCCCTCACACTCATCCGGTCCGGCTTGGACGGCTACAAGGCCCCCATGCTCCAAGCCGAGGCCGAGGACGCGCTGGCGCTCAAGGTGAAGTTCGACGCCGCGGCACCTACCGATACCAAGGCCACCATCGTGTCGCGTCTGGTGAAGATCTGATGAGCCTCCTCAACGCCGTCCGCTCGGCCGTCGCCATCGCGAACACCATCACGGCGGACCTGCAGCCAGAAGTCACCCACGAGGTCTACCTCCACAGCGACGGCGCGGGGAAGCGGATCTACGAGGCGGCGGTGACGCGGCCGGCCATCGTGATCAAGAAGCTGCAGATGGTCAGGTCCCCGCAGGGTGAACTCGTGATGAGCACGTCGCAGGTCGTGTTCCTGGACCCCACCGTCGAGGTGAGCCTGTCCGACCGGATCACCCTCCCCGACGGGACGACAGGGCCGATCCTCGGGACGGGCGGGTTCGTCGACCGCGAGACGGGCGGCCTGATCCTGACGGAGGTCTACCTTGGCTAGCCAGCACGGTGCGGACGACGCGCTGCGGGACCTCAGGAAGATCCGGGCGTTCGCGCCGGGGGAGATCGGCCGTGCACTGTTCCAGGAGACCGCCGTCGAGTCGAAGGAGTGCCAGAAGGTGACCCCCGTGAAGTTCGGCGTCCTGCGCGGGACGATCCACCCGGAGGGTCCGTTCGTGGACGGGAAGCGGATCCACACGGCGGTCGTGGCCGGCGGGCCGGCCGCACCGTACGCGCTGGTCGTTCACGAGGATCTCGAGGCGTTCCACACGGTCGGCGAGGCGAAGTACATTGAGCGACCGCTGAAGGCGAGCGCGCGGCATATCGGGTCCCGCGTCGCGAAGCGGATCGACCTGAACAAGGCGCTGTGATGTCCACGACGTTCATCCCCGACGTGATTGCCAAGCTCGAAGCGGCGGGGCTCGGCACGTACGGCGTCAACATCTTCAAGGGGGTGAAGGCCGTCCTCCCCGACGACGTCCCGCCGGGGATGCGGACGATCATCTCCGTCGCGCGGACCGGTGGCGGAGGCGACGCGGGCACGCACAACGACTCTCGGAACGGGATCGCGTACGAGACGCCGTCAGCGCAGATCGTCTTCCGGGCGCCGGACTACGCCGACGTTGAGGCGGATGCCGAGACGGGGTACGCCGCGCTGAACTTCGTGGACCGGTTCATCAATGACACGTGGTGGCGGTTCTGTCGGCCCCAGCAGGAACCCTTCGAGCTTCCCGTGGACGAGAAGGGGCGAGTACGATTCGCGTTCAACATCGGCTGCGAGAAGCGGCCGTCACCGGCGACTAGCTAAAGGAGTCTCACATGGCCGCAACTGCCGTCTCGAACATCAAGCTGCTGCTCACGTCCATCCTGTCGAACACGGTCGGGGCCGCGGCGGCTCAGGCGATCGTCGAGCGGAGCCCGTCGTTCTCCTGGGCGTCGGGCGTCGCGGCGGATCAGGCCGATCAGGTCTACTCCGACACCATCACGATCGCCGCGTCGAGCGACACGACGCTCGATCTCACGGCGCTCACGGACGCCTTCGGCGACGCCCTGGCTTTCGCTCGGATCAAGGCGATCATTGCCATCGCGCTCGCGGCCAACACCAACGACGTGCTGATGGGCGCGGCGGCGGCGGATCAGTTCCTCGGCCCGCTCGGCTCCGCCACGGACACCATCGCGATCCGCCCCGGTGGCATCCTCGCCTGCGTCTCTCCGGACGCGACGGGGTGGGCGCTTGGGGTGACCACGGACCTGATGTTCGCCAACGGCGGCGCGGGAACCGGCGTCACGTTCGACCTGGTGCTCATCGGTGCCAGCGCGTAGGCTCAGTTTCCTGAAGGAGAAGATCCATGTCGAACGCTGTCACCGCAACTGGAATTCTCGTCAAGCGAGCGTTGCTCGCCACGCCGACCGTCTTCACGACGATTGGGGAGATCACTGAGATCGATCCGGGGGGCATGAGCCGGAACAAGATCGAGACGTCGACGCACAACGACGGGTCTGAGAGCCACGTGCTCGGGATCCTTCGCCAGACAGACCCGACGTTCAAGATCAACTATGTCGCCACGGAAGCCACGCACATCGCCATCTTGGCGGACATCGCGGCGAACACGAAGAACCAATGGCAGATCCTGTTTCCGTCGGGCAAGACGAGAACGGGTCCGGCCTATGTCCAGATGTTCAAGTTCGATGCGGCACCCGTCGATGCCAAACAGGGCGCGTCCCTGGCGTTGACGTGGGCGGGGACCGTGACGGAAGCGTAGGAGATCGGAGGGAGTACATGACCGCAACGTTTCTTTCTGCCGCGGAAATTTTCGCGGCGGAGGACCTCAAGGTTATCGAGGAACCGGTCCCCGAGTGGCCAAACCCGGATGGGACGCCGGGCGTCATTCGGCTCCGCCAGATGACAGCGGAGGAGTCGATCCAGATGACGCGCGAGCTAGAGGGCGCGCGTGACGAGGGGATGTTCATCATCCTCGTTCATTCCGCTGTCGACGCTGAGGGGAAGCGGATCTTCCCGTTGCCGGCGTTCGATGACCCCACGTACAAGGACGTGCTCGCGGGGCACGTGACGCAGCTCAAGAAGAAGAGCATGCGCGCGCTCAATCGTCTTCAGCGGGTCTGTCTGGAACTGAACAGCATGACCCCCGAGAGTAAGGCGGCCCTAAAAAAGGCCTGACGCGAGGCGGCGATCGCCGCTTCGCGTTCAAGCTGGCGCTCGCGGTGGGGCGGGTGGACGTCGACCGGATGCTTCGGGAGATGTCCTCGAGCCTCTTTCATGAGTGGCAAGCCTACGACGAGTTGGACCCGTTCGGCGAGGAGCGAGACGACTACCGCTTTGCGTCCATCCCGCTCGGGGTGCGACGGGAGATCAAGGGCGAGACGATGAGACTCTTGGATTTCATGGTGCCCTTCGGTGACTCCGTCGTGGCCCAGTCGAGGGTGCAACAGTCCGTGGAGTACCAGGAGCGGGTGATCGAGGCGTGGATTACGGGGAATAACGCCATCTTTGCAGCGAAGAAACAGTCATGACGGATATCGCCCCCATCAAAGGCGTCATCGAGCTCCAGGACGACTACACTGGAGAGATCGACAAGGCGACGGCCGCGACCGAGAAGTATAAGTCGACGAGCCAGGCGAGTTTCGCGGCGGTCGCCCAGGCGGCGGCGCTCGTAACAGCCGCGATTGCCGCGACGGCCTATGCCGTATACGAGCTTGGGCTGCGGGGCTCTGCCGTCAACGATGTCGCGTCCACGATGGACCGCTTCGCCGGCAGCTCCGAGAATGCCGCGGCGATCATGGAGGCCCTCCGCAAGGGGACGCGGAACACCGTCACGGACTTCGACCTGATGTCGAAGGCGGCACACGTCCTCTCGACCGGCGTCAAGCTGACGGCCGAGGACTTCGGCGTGCTCGGCGAGGCGGCGTTCGTGCTGCAGGACCGCGGGCTCGGCGACACGAAGGAGATGATGGACCTCGTCTCGGACGCCCTCGTCACGGGGAAGACGAAGGCGCTCGCGATGAAGGTCGGCGTGATCGACCTCGGGGACGCCGAGCAGCGGTACGCGGAGACGCTCGGCGTCACGAAGCAGGAGCTGTCCGACACGGGGAGGGCGGAGGCGCACCGACTCCAGGTGATGGAGATCCTGAACAAGGTCTCGAAGGACTCCGCCAGCATTCAGAAGGACTTTGGCGACCGCGTGGCCGAGGCGAAGGTGAAGGTCGGGAACTTCGTCGACTCGCTCGCGAGCGCGGTCGACGCGTCACCGGTACTCGCCGCGGCGATGGACACGATCGGGACGGCGGTCAGCGAGGCGTTCGGGGACAGTCAGGCGACCGCGGTCCAGACGGTCATGGGGTGGATCGAGCAGGCGGCGATCGTCGCGGTGGACTTCGGACTTGGGGCCATCGAGCTTGCGCGCGTAGTCGGCGTCGCGTGGTCTGCGATCAAGACGGTCATCCTTGGTGTGGAGACAGTCATCGTCGGGCTCGTGGACGCCGTCGTCGAGGCGATGGCCGTTGTGGCGGATGTGGCCGAGAGCCTCCACATCATTCCCGAAGGGGCCGCGCAGGAGATCAAGGACGTTCGGACCCAGCTGCGGGCGATGACCGTAGACCTCGCCGAGCAGACGGTCGAGGCCGCAAAGGGCGTCGTAGGGCACACGGAGTTTGACAAGACGCTCGATAATCTCGGAGGCACGCTCTTCACGATCAAGGATGCGATGGTCAAGGCATCCGAGGCCGCGCGAGCCGACGCGGCGGCCGTAGGTGAAGCCGCCGCGCAGACCGATGGCCTCGTGGAGTCTAGCGAGGAACTCAACGCCTCGATGATCGACCGCGAGAAGTTGTTCCTGATCGAGGAGAAGAGCATCAAGGAGACGATGGCCGTCTGGAACGAGTACAACGCCCTGCTCGCGGAGCACGGCCTATCCTCCTTCGAGGCCCAGAAGGCACAGATCCAGGCGTGGCTCGACAATGAGGTGGCGAAGCTCGACGAGAGCGACCGGAACTGGCAGGCGCATTACGACGCGCTCCAGGCCCTTGCCGGCGAGAAGCTCCGGAGCATTGAGGTGGACTGGGGCACGCTCCGCGAGAAGTCCCTGGACACCCTGCGAGAGCAGGCGCGGGTCGCCTACAACACGTACAACGAGATGGTCCGCCACGCGAACCACTTCACGCGGGAGGCGATCCGAGAGCAGTACGAGAAGGTCCGCGAGACGCAGGACGCAGTGAGGGGACTCGGGAAGGACTTCCTCGAAGCGCAGTCCAAGGCGGCCGAGGCGACCGAGCGGGCGACGGCCGCTGTTGAGGCACAGACGAAGGCATTGAAAGAGGCGTCTGAGGCGAGCCGCCAGATGGGTGGGTCGACGGATATCAACCGAGGCAACCTTGCCCAGAACGCCGCGTACTGGAAGATCCCCGAGACCGTGGCGTTCGCGGCGGCCGAGCGGGGATTCTCGTTCGAGGAAATCGTCCAGGCGTGGCAGGCGGGGATGATCAACTCGTGGGTGCCGCGAGGGCCGAAGATCCCTGGGTTCAAAGAAGGCGGCATGGTCGACATCATGACCGGCGAAGAGGGGCCGGAGGTGGTGAGGGTCCCGCTCGGGAGCACCGTGTTCCCCACGGCGTCTCTAGGTGGGGATGTGATCCAGCATAACGTCTTCCATGTCAACGGGACGGCGATCGACGTGGCGCGCCAGATCAAGAAGATCATCATGGGCGAGCTGAAGGCGACCCGCCAGTTCGGGGCGGCGTAAGGAGGCAATCAATGAGTCTGCAATCGTGGGGGGAGACCCTCATCACATCCCAGGTTGACGGCGCGGCACTGACCGCCGCGGCGGCGGCGTCCGCGATCCCAGCTGCGGCGAAGTACACACTGCCCGCAAACTTCTTCTCGATCGGGAAGCAGCTGCTCGTGAAGGCGAGCGGGCGCATTTCGAGCGTCATCACGACCCCCGGCACGGCGCGCTACGACGTGCGCTTCGGGGCAACGGTCGTGTTCGACGGACTTGCGTCGCTCCTCGACTCGGTCGCCGCGCACACGAACGTCGGCTGGACGCTCGAGATCCTGCTGACGTGCCGCGCGATCGGGGCGACGGGGAACCTCTTCGGGCAGGGCACGTGGACCTGTGAGGACCTCCTCGGCGTGCCGGCGACGGCGCCGAAGGGGGTGCTGTCCGCGATCCTCCCCTGGAACTCCGCGCCGGTCGTGGGGAACAACTTCGACACGACCACATCGCAGGTCGTCGACCTGTTCTTCACGCAGACGGCGGCAACAGGCAGCATGACCGTTCACCAGTACTCGCTGATCTCGCCGAACTAGGATGTCATGCCGGGAGCCCTGCCACGATGGCCTGGTCGCCCAGGTCCTCGACCTGGAGCCTTCCTCAGGTCGCGGGCGGGGATAGATACCGTCCCGAGGGTCGTCGCGGTCACCCCGAACAGTGACCGGATCGCCGGCGGGGCGAGTGTCACGATCACCGGCGCGAACTTCCGAGCGGCCGGGAGCGGTGCGGCGCCCTCAGTGCTCATTGGCGGAGTCGCCGCGACGGCCGTAGTCGTCGTCGACGTGAATACGATTACCTGCACCGTCCCGGCCGCCGCGGACGCCGGGCTCGTCGATATCTCCGTCACCTGCGGGACGCAGACCGGCACACTCGCCGGGGCGTTCACCTACTTCAAGGGGTCCATTACCAACCTCAGTCCCGCCTTCGGGGTGCTGGCGGGCGGGGCCTCGGTCCTCATCACCGGGCGGAACTTCGTCACTGGGTCAACGATTACGTTCGGCGGGGTGGCCGCGACCGGGGTGGTCTTTGTCGACGCCGAGCACTTCCGGTGCGTGACCCCGAACCACGCGATCGGATACGTCGACGTGGTGATCACCGAGCCGACGCTGGTCACGGTGACGCTGCGGAACGGCTTCCAGTACACGCTCCTGACCCGCGCGAATGACATCCGCCGACAGCCGGGGATCGTGATCAATGACACCCTGAACAATACCCCGAATACTTGTAATTTCAGAGTAGACGGGCGGAGTAACGTGCCGGCTGTCGGGGAGATGGTGGAGATCAAGGACAGCTTCGACGGGGATCGGCTGCTCTTCCGCGGAACCGCACAGTCCGTCGGGCAGAATTACGTAGAGGACGAGCTCAACTGGGACGTCACGGCCATCGACTTCACGTGGCTCCTCAACCGGCGCCGGCCGTTCGGATTCTACTTCAACACGTCGGTCTCCGTCATCGTCAAGGATCTCATCGCGCGCTTCGCACCTGGGTTCACGTCGGCCCACGTGCAGACGAACCTCGCGAAGGTCACGGCCACCTTCGACGGCTCAAGGGACCTGGCGACGTGTTTTTCCGACCTCGCGTTGGCCATCGGTGGCGGGCACTGGTACGTCGACTACGACCAGGACGTCCACTTCTTCCACATTGTCCCCGCGGGTCTCATCCCACCCAGCACGGAGCTGTTCCTGACCGGGACGCCCATGACGGTGGTCGAGGGAGCGGGGATCCCCAGCACGTTCGGGTTCACGCCTGGCTACTACATCTTCGGGCACACGTTTGTCTACGACGACGGGACGGAGTCATCGTTTCAACCGCTGACGGATTGTGTGCTGCTGAGCGGACACAACATCATTGAGTTCAGTAACATCCCCGTCGGGGCGCCTGTCGGGGCGCTGACGTGCGTCAAGCGGAGGATCTACTACATCCGGTTCGTCTCGCCGGTGGCCGGGATGTCGCCGATCGAAGACGTGCGGAGGTTCGCCGAGGTTGACGACAACGTGACCGTCGCGTTCACCACGTGGTTCCAAGAGACCGGGGCGGACGTCGCGACTGTTACATCCTTGTCGGATAGCGTTCCCCTCCCGAAGTTCCGGTTCACCGGACACCCAGCCGGACCGCCGATCGCGCCGACCGCGAAGATGCATGTGATCGGGCCGACGACTGGCCTGTGGCAGGGCGGGGCGTTCCAGTTCAAGGTGGCCTGCGTCTATCGGGATGGGAGCGTGTCGTTTCCGAGCCCGCCCACGAACACCGTCGCGCAACCTCAGACGAAGGGGTACGGGATCGGGAGCTTCGACCTCACGAACATCCCACTCGGTGTGGACGTGAATGGTGTGGACGTGATTGCGCGGTTCATCTATTACTGCATGGGCGAGTACGTCGAGACCGCTAATCTCGGCAGTGTCAGCTACGTCCCGCCTGTCGGCTTCGTGTGCGGGTACGGGGCTGAGCCGGACTGGGTTGACCGGGTGAGCAACAGCGGCGTGCTCCTCTTGAACGATAATGTGACGACTGAACTGCTCGGGTTCAAGATCGGAGTGCCCTACGTCTTCGGTCGAGGGAACAAGCCGTACGGTAACAAGAACCTCTCGACGGACCCGGTCCCGCTATGGCCGAACCCAGACGGCCCGAGCCTCGAGACGGATCCGCCGCCGGATGCGATCACGAGCGCGAACGTCGACCTGCTCCGCGACCCGCCGTTCCGGATGTCCGTCGACAGCTCACAGGTGCGGAACCGGATCTTCGTCATCGGCTCGGGAAGCTCGGTGTCGTTCCCCGCGGCGTCCGGCGATACAAAAATCTCTGTCGCGGACATCAACGCTTTCTCCCCTGCCGGCGGGACGGTCAAGGTCGCGGGGCAGATCCTCGGGTACACGGGGGTTGAGGGTGTCGAAGGCGACGCGGCAATCTCCCTGAGCCAGGCGCTCGGGCAGGCCATCGCGCAGGGCGCGGCGATCAACAACTGGTTCGAGGCGAACAGCATCGAGTCGCAGCATCTCCTCGGGGCGGCCGAGTTGGACAAGGATGGGAACCCGACCGACGGCGTCCACGAGTACACGATCGTCGACACGTCGCTCAAGGCTCTCTTCCAGCTCTACATGAGGGCCCACGCGGAGCTCGAGCTGTTCGCGCTCCCGATCGTCACGGTGACCTACGCGACGCGGGACTCGAAGACGCGGTCCGGCGTGGTGGTCCCGGTGGACATGACGAACCCGCCATGCGTGGGCGAGTTCCTCATCCAGGAGGTGACGATCGACCAGGTCCACGATGAGTCCGACGCGCTCATGCCCCGCTACACGGTGACGGCCGCCTCGGTGCGGTTCGAGCTGAACGACCTCCTGCTCCAGATCATCGGGTTGCCGGGGACCGGCGGGAACGTCAGCGGCACGGGCACGAGCCTCGGTGGGTCAACCTACG
>DATKVD010000245.1:0-2318 GCA_035530235.1 Planctomycetota bacterium
GCCTCCCACGTGAGGGTGTTCCCGGCGAGCTTCACATTCGTCGGCCGGCTCGGCAGTCGCGTGATCGTCATGTAGAAGTCGGCGTCGCCGAGGAAATCGGAGGCGTAGATGAGTTTGGTGTAATCGGGACTCGCCTTCACCTTCGCCCGCAGGTCCCACGTCTCGTACGACACGTTGTAGGTGCACAGTCTCAGCACCGTCCCGGCGTCCAGCCGGTCGAAGAGCACGTACTGCTCGTCCAGTTCCCCCCGGGTGCCGTTGGTGATCCCGTAGCGGTAGTCCGAGGTCATCTCGCCGTAGTCGGTGCTGACGAGCGTCTTATAGACGCCGTAGACGGAGACGCCCTTGCCGGGGGTCTCGCTGAGCCCGCCTTCCTCGGAGATGACCACCTTGGAGATCCCGTCGTAGCTCATGATGCGCCAGTCTTTGCCGCCCATCCCGTGGGTCATGGTGGGGTGGGTTCCCTTGGTGATTTCCCCGGTGTCGAGATCCACCATGAGGCGGTGCAGCGACAGGAACGGCGCCCAGTAGGAGAGGTATTTCTCGCTCGACCACATCCCCTTGGCACCGATGTCGGGCAGCGGCCAGATCTTGACCTTCGGCTTGCCGCCGGCGGGGTCGGCGTCGACGACGAGGACCACGTGACCGATGAGCCCGGCGACCAGCCGGTTCCCGAAGATCCCTTCCTCGTAACTGTGGATGCGCGCGCCTGCGGGCACGGCATACTCGTAGATGACCTTGTCCTGGCCGTCGGCGGTGTCCTTGAAGACCCACGCGTTGCGGGCCTTGTCACGGATGATCTGGTAGCGGTTGGCCTGCACCTGGCGGGCCGACCACGTGCGCATGGTCTCCTTGCCCCACGCCTGCCTGTCGAAGTAGTAGGTCCGTCGCGGGGTGCTCATGCTGGAGCCGTCGTCACGCCACACCCAGGGCTTGTTGGTGCCGTTGAGTCCCTCGTGCGCCGTGTCTCCGGTCATCCGCCACGTGGGCACGTGCGTCCCGACGTCACGGAACAGTGTCTGCTCCTCGGCACTCTCCGGCAGGTTCGCCCAGGGTCGTGTGCTGCGTCGGTAGAGGGCCTCGAGCTTCTGGTAGGGGTGCCGTTCCAGCTTCTCCTCGGGCAGTGTGATGGGTGCCGGGATGCGACCGGCCTCTTCCTCTTCGAGGAGTTCCGAGACGAGACGGATGTAATCGAGTTTCAGTTTGCGGCCGGTGGGGAAGACCTCGATATAGGCACTCACCTTCTGCGAGCCCGCGATGCCGAAGGGCTTCAGGTCCTGCACGATGATGCCGCTGGAGTGGAGCACCTGCACGGGCCAGTTCTTTCCCCTGCCGGTCGCCGGGTCCTCGATCTTCAGCTCCAGCTCGGCACCGAGAGGTCGCCAGTCGACCTTGACGACGAGATAGTGATAGCGGTCGAGGTCGACCACGCCGAACTCCTTGATGGCCCCGGCCTTGCCCTTGAAATTCGGTGCGGAGTACTTGGGTGCGGGCTGTCCGGGTTTCCAGATCTCGAGGAACGTGTCGGCGGTGACCTTCTTTCCGTTCACCTCCGCCGGCAGGTTCTCGATGTGCGTCTCGAAGACGCCGAGACCGTTTTCTGACGTGACGCTGGCGAACTTGTTGCGCGTCACCCGCCAGCCCGTCATCGTGTCGAACTCCTCCGACAACCCGATGCGGGCGTCACGCCGGCCCTGGGCAACGGCAGGCGGCCCTCCCCAAAGCACCCCCACGGCAAGACCCAACAGCACCGCCACCATTCGTCCTCTGGACATGGCTGTCTCCTGCGTTTTTCGGGTTCCGCGGCTGCTCCCGTCCCGGTATCAGTGTAGGGGACGCCGCCGCGTGTTACAATGGGCAAGGACTCGTCCCACCGGCGGCGTCCGCACGCACGGACGTGAATTGCGTTGACAGGGCCGTCCGCACGTCCTAAAGTATCCTGCGAGCGTTTCTTCCGAAAGCCTGTCCGGAGGATCTGCATGCCGTGGACCGTAGTCAAGCCGATGCTGTATGCACTGGGTTTCGTGGTGCTTGCACACGGGCTGTACCGTCTGTTGCGTCGGTTCGAACCGGTGCGAAGGGTGGTCATCTCGTACCACGTTCTCTCCATTCTGCTGGCACTGCTGCTGTTCGCGGTCCTGGCCCCGGAGAGTCTGGGACTCTACAAACCCGAGACCCTCCTCCCGGACAAGACCCCCGAGCTGAGGCCGTTCGGGAAGGTGCTCATCGTCACGGTCGTCTTCTTTGCGGTTCTGGTGGCCCTGCGACTGACGGACCTGGTTCTGGTGGGACAGGTCCTCGAGAAGGGCCTGGGGATC
>DATKVD010000246.1:0-4340 GCA_035530235.1 Planctomycetota bacterium
AAGGACGTCGGCAGCGTCCAGGACATCCGGTTCGTCGACACCAACAACGAGGGACACGTCGACCGGGTCACCGTCATCGGGAGCCGACGCACCCTCACGATGAACGGAAACGACTTCCGTCTGGCCGCCGGCTCTCTCAAGCTCCTCAGCATGAACTTCAAGAGTCGACGTCTCGACGGAGAATACGAGTTCACCGGACACGGCTGGGGACACGGCAGCGGCATGTGCCAGTACGGTGCCATGGGAATGGCCAGTCTCCTGAAGACCCACAAGGACATCCTGGCCTTCTACTACCCCGAGGCCGAGCTGTGGAAGATGTACTGAAAGTGCCCCCTCTCCCTGGGCCGGAACGTTAACAACCTAAGAAAGAGGCCGGGCCACAAGGGGCCCGGACTACACGCTTTTCCGTGTAGTGCGTCCCCCTTGTGGGGCGCCAGAGTCCTTAAGTTGTTGACATTCCCTGGAAGGGAGGGGGATTTCGATCGCCCTCATCGACGGATTCCCGTCCATGTTCGGATTCAAGCTCCTGGCGACCGATGGTGCCGCACGTGCCGGGGAACTGGTGACCCCGCACGGCGTCGTTCCCACACCGGTCTTCATGCCGGTGGGGACGCAGGCGACGGTCAAGACGCTCACCCCCGAGCAGCTCGTCTCGGCGGAAGTCCCGATGGTGCTCGCCAACACCTACCACCTTCACCTGAGACCGGGTGAGGAGACGATCGCCCGGCTGGGCGGTCTTCACCGGTTCATGGGGTGGCCGCGCCCCATCCTCACCGACAGCGGCGGCTTCCAGGTGTTCAGTCTCGCGGAGTTGACCCAGATCACCGACGACGGTGTGCGGTTCCGCAGTCACATCGACGGCGACACCGTCGAGCTGACGCCCGAGTCGGTCGTGGACATCCAGGCGAAACTGGGCGCCGATATCATCATGCCTCTGGATGAATGCACGGCGTTCCCGACCGAGGCGTCCTACGCCCGTGAGGCGATGGAACGCACACTCGACTGGGCCGCACGCTCGGTTGAGCATCAGAAACACACGGCTGGGCAAGCCAGCCGTGGCACATCTGAGGAACGTTCCCGGCAGATGCTGTTCGGCATCGTCCAGGGGGCGACGTATGCCCCGCTGCGTGTCGAGTGTGCCCGACGACTCGTCGAGATGGACTTCTCCGGATACGCCGTCGGGGGTCTGAGCGTGGGGGAGGGGCCCCAGGTGATGAACGAGATGCTCGACGTCACGATGCCGGGACTCCCCGAAGACAAGCCCCGCTACGTGATGGGCGTGGGTCCGCCGGGGGACCTGCTCGACGCGATCGCCCGCGGCGCCGACATGTTTGACTGTGTGCTCCCCACGCGCAACGGCCGGAACGGCTTCGCCTTCACCTCCACGGGGGTCGTCCGCCTGCGCAACGCGAAGCACGCCGACTCGGATGCGCCGCTCGACGCCGCGTGCCCCTGCACCACCTGCCGGAACTTCGAACGCGGATACCTCCGACACCTCTTCCAGGCCGGGGAACTCCTCGGCATGACGCTCGTCAGCCTTCACAACGTCGCGTTTTTCTGCCGGCTCATGCGCGACGCCCGCCACGCCGTCGTCGACGGACACTTCGACCACTTCCGACGCCGGTTCCTCGACAGCCAACTCGAGAAATAGCCCCGGGCGCCGTCGACACTAACATTCTGCCCGGAATTGACTTGCGTCAGATGGGCGATTCGGTATAGTGACGGACTAACCCCGGAGAAACGGGGGGTATTTCCGCTCGGAAGACGTCACGGCAACCCTACCAGACGGAGACGGACATGTTGACGGGCATGTGGATCCTGGCGCAGGCGGCGGAAGAGACGACACCGAAGGGCGGCGGCGGGCCGTGGGGGATGCTGGTGACGTTCTGGCCCATCATCGCCATCGTGCTCATCATGTATGTCCTGCTCATCCGTCCGCAGCGGCAGAAGGAGAAACGTCGACAGCAGATGCTGAAATCCCTCGAGAAGAACGACCGTGTCGTCACCATCGGGGGCATCCACGGTATCGTCAAGAACGTCACCGACACCGACGTGACGGTGCTGGTGGACGAGAAACACGACCTGACGCTCAAACTGAACCGCTCGGCGGTCTACAGCATCCTGAGGGGTGAAGAGGCAGAAGGGGAGCTGCCGCGCGGTGACGACCGGTAGTGCCGTGTGCCCGCCCGACAACCGTCATGATAAGGAGAACGTTCCGGATGTATGAGAGTCTGAGATGGAGGATACCGCTGATCCTGGTGCTGCTGGCGGCGGCGGTGGCGATGCTGGTCTCCGGCGATCTGAAGCTGGGGTTCGACCTGAAGGGCGGTGTGGAACTTCGCTACCAGGTCCAGGGGGCCCTGACCCCGGAAGAGATGAAGGGCCTGACCCCCGCAGAGATCGCCGAGCGCAGGAAGAGCATCAAGCTCAAGACCGAAGACACCATCAAGGTCATCATGAAGCGTCTGGACCCCGCGGGCACCAAGCAGCCGGACATCCGAAGCGGGGGGGCCGGTGAGATCATCATCCGTCTTCCGGGACTCACGCCCGAAGAGGTCAAAAGCATCAAGCGTCGTGCGGAGCAGATGGGTCGACTCGAGTTCCGTGTCGTCGTCGCCGACAAGGACTACGAGAAGATGACGGAGGACGAGCGGAAGGAGAAGGGCGTCCGACGGATGCGGCTGAAGCTCCGCAAGAAACGTCCCGAAGACCCCGACGCTTTCGACAACCTCTACATCCAGACCCGGGACGAGTACAAGATCACCGGACGGATGCTGGAGAGTGTTCACCCGGCGATGGACGAGGTGGGGGGACAGGCGGTCGGGTTCCGGTTCAACAACGACGGGGCCAAGCGGTTCGCGGCGATGACGGGTGTGCTCGCCGGCAAGGGACACATCGCCATCATCCTGAACGGTCAGCTTCACAGTGCCCCACGGGTCGAGGAGCGCATCAGTCGCAGTGGCATCATCCGGGGCGAGTTCACCCAGGCCGACGTGGACGACCTGGTGGCGGTGCTCCAGGCCGGGTCGCTCCCGGCGGCACTCACCCTCCAGAGTGAGACCTTCGTCGGTCCCGAACTCGGCACCGACAGTCGTGACCGCGGGTACTTCGCCGTCCGGCTTTCCTTCTTCCTCGTCGTGGCGTTCATGCTGGTCTACTACCGGCTTTCGGGGGCCATCGCCGACCTGGCACTGGCACTGAACCTGGCCTTCCTCCTGGCGGCGATGATGCTCACCGAAGCGGTGCTCACGCTGCCGGGCATCGCCGGGGTCATCCTGACGGTGGGGATGGCGGTGGACGCGAACGTGCTCATCTACGAGCGCGTCCGTGAGGAACTGGCCTCCGGACAGGCCCTCCGGTTCGCCGTAAGGAACGGCTACGCAAGGGCTTTCACCACCATCTTCGATGCCAACCTCACCACACTCATCACCGCCATCATCCTCTACCGACTGGGCACCGGGGCCATCCGGGGCTTCGCGGTCACGCTGTCCATCGGCATCGTCGTCAGCATGTTCACCGCGCTTTTCGTCACCCGCACCATCTTCGACCTCCTCCTGGCGAAGGGGTGGCTCAGGGAACGTCTGCCCATGATGAGACTGCTCAGGAACCCCGCCGTCGCGTTCGTCCGGTGGGCGCCCGTGTGCATCGTGATGTCGGTCGTCCTCATCGTTGCGGGTCTCGCCACGTTCGTCTACCGTGGACACGACAACTACGGCATCGACTTCGCCTCGGGAACCGCCATGCACCTGCAGCTGAAGGGCCTCGCCGTGAAGACCTCGGCCCCGACGACGACGGCGGACGGCAAGTCGAGTGGGTTCACGGTGAGTTTCTTCGAGCGTCGGGGCGGTGTCGCCGGTCCGTCCGCAAAGGCCTCACGACGGATCATCGAAGAGGGACTGTCACGACTCGGACGTCTGGATCCGTCGATCGACCTGAAGGGCGTGACGATCGTCGGCGACGCGGACGCCGGGGACGTCTCCGAGGTCGAGCTGAACGTCACCGAACCCGAGGGCACCACCGCCGCCGGCATGGCCCTTGCGAAGCTCATCGAGCGGAAGGGCCCCGACGTCTTCCGCATCCGCATGGACATCAAGGACGTCAGACGCATGGTGGCCGACACCGGTTACGCGGGCGCGGACGTCCAGACCGCCTTCCAGGACGAGAACGTCGTGGGACTGCGTGAGAGCGACCAGTTCACCATCCGGGTGCGGTCCGAAAGCGACAATGAAACCCAGGAACAGCGCGAGGCCGTCCCCACCGACATCGAGCAGGCCTTCATCGAGATGGTGGACCACCGCGGCGTCGACGCCGAGGTGGACGTCACGCCCATCACCTCGGGC
>DATKVD010000247.1:0-7809 GCA_035530235.1 Planctomycetota bacterium
CGCCGCCCCGGCCAGGGCGCAGCTCGGTCTCGGCAAGGGACGGTCGGCCGCGGCCGTCGGTGACTACGACGCCGACGGACTTCCGGACCTCTTCACCACCGCGGAGGACGCCAACCGCATCTGGCACAACCTGGGCAAGGCACAGTTCGTCGAGACGCTCGGGGTCTCAGGGGAGATCGCCTACATCTCCAAGTCCGGGGGGGTCTCCGCGATGACCGGTGACGTCAACAACGACGGACGGCAGGACATCCTCATCGGCTACGCCGGCATGCCCCCGCATATCTTCTTCAACCGTGGGTTCCGCAGCTTCGGACATTCCCACCAGCTGGACCTCGGCGAACAGAAGCTGCTGCCCCAGGCCGGTGACGGTCAGCAGGCGGCGTGTCTGGGGGACTTCGACGGCAACGGTGCCGAGGACATGGTGCTGGTGCTGAGAAACGGTGAGGTGTGGTATTTCCCGCGCCGCGCACTGGATCGGTTTGCCCTGGCGGTGACGGTGGCGCTTCGGCCGGGTGAGGCCGAGCCGGTGATGGTGACCGGTTGGTCGGGCAGACGCTGTCTGGGTGCCTGGCCGGTGACGTCGGGCGGGCCGCCTGCGTTTTTCGGTCTGGTGGATGCCGGTCCCGTGACACTCAAGTGGCGCTTCCCGGGGGCCGAGCCGCAGACCCAAGAGGTCCTCGTTGTCGACAGGCCCGTTCACTTCACCCCGCGGCCGAAAGAGTGACGTGCCGCTGAGTTGAGGGAACTCCGACCATGGGGCTTTTCCCGTCCTGTGATATCATCGGTCCACCGCCGTTGGGTGTGGTCCCGGTTCTCGTGGGACCGCTCCAGGCCCTCTTCGCCATCCTTCCGGGACTCCTCCTGGCCCTGGGCGGCCTCATCCTCGCCCTCTTCACCCCGTCGGGCATGAAGAAGTTCTTACTGTTCCTGTGGTCACAGATTATCGCCGTCGTCATCTTCCTTGCGATTGTTCTCGGGTTAATCTTCGTGCCGTCGTGGCTGCCGCGTTCCGGCGGGGAGGTCTCGGAAGTCACGACGGGGGTGGACTGGCCGTTGTGGCGTGGAAGTGTGAGTCGTCGCGGTGCGGCGCTCGACGTCGAGGACCCCGCGCAGGGGGGCATCAACTGGCGGTTCGAGGACGGCGGCATCAAGACGTTCTATGCCTCGCCGGCCGTCGTCGGGAACCGCATCTACGTCACCTCCGCACAGTACGAGATCTTCACCGACCGCGGTGCCGTCTACAGCATCGACGCCGACACCGGCAAGCCGGTCTGGAAGTTCGACGCGGACGGCTATCGTGCGACGTTCTCCTCGCCTTCGATTTCGGGCAGGTATCTCGTGGTCGGCGAGGGGCTGCACCAGACGCAGGACAGCCGGGTGTTCTGTCTGGACCTGGAGCGGAGCGAGAAGGAGCGGCGGGGCGTGGTGGTGTGGCAGTTCCGCACCGGGAGCCACGTCGAGTCGTCCCCCTGCATTGCGGACGGCGTGGTGTGCATCGGCGCGGGCGACGACGGGCTTTACTGCTTCAAGCTGGAGCCCGGCGCGGACGGCAAGCCCGTGGTGCTCTGGCACCTCGACCCCAAAAAGTACCCCGACTGCGAGGCCTCGCCGGTCATCCACAAGGGAAAGGTCTACTTCAGCCTGGGCAACGCCGGTCAGGCCGTCTGCTGCGTGGACGCCGCGGACGGTAAGGAACTCTGGCGGGTGAAGACGCCTTACCCCGCCTTCGGGAGTCCCGCGATCCTCGACGGGAAGCTCTTCGTCGGCATGGGGACGGGCAATTACGTCCAGTCGGCCGAGGACGTGAAAGCCGCCGTCCGCACCGAGATGAGCCGGGAAGGCAGGAGCGAAGCGGAGATCGAAGCGGCCGTGAAGGGACTCGACCCGGTCGGCGAGGTGTGGTGCATCGACCTCGAGACGCACGAGGTGTCGTGGAAATACCCGGTGGGCCGGACGATCCTGGGCGCCCCGGCGGCCGCGGACGGCCGCGTCTACTTCGGCTCGCGCGACCACCATCTCTATTGCGTCTCCACGGACGGCAGGCTCATCGACAAGTGGAACGCCCGTGACCCCATCGTCACCTCCCCCGCCGTCGGCGCCGACCACGTCTACGTGGTCACGCAGACCGGGCGGCTCCATGCACTCAACCGGAAATCGTTCAAGCCGGTGTGGGAGGTGAACCTCAACACGGACACGATGAGTTCTCCGGCGGTCGCGCGGGGTCACGTTTACGTGGGCACGACGGGGGCGGGTCTCGTGTGTGTCGGCGAGCCGGCCGGCGTGGAGAAGGAGAAGCCCATCTGGTCGGGACACCTGGGCGGGCCGGGACGTTCCGGATGGGCCGACACCACCCCGCTGGCCGCGCGCGGACGCTTCGCCTGGCGATACCCCACCCCCGCAGAGGACGCCGCGGACCAGGAGAGCGTCACCGTTCTGGCCCCGGGGGCACACCTGGACGGCGCACTCTACGTCGGCCTGAATGCAAAGGGACGCGCCGGGCTCGCCAAGCTCCAGCTCGCCGACGACCCCTCACGACAGCCGACCGAGAGCTGGTTCGCCCCGACCGACAACCCCGTTTCCCTGTCCGCCGCCGTTACGGAGCGTGCCGTCTACTTCGTGGACGGACGCAAGGGGGATGCAAATCGCAAGCTCCGCTGCCTCGACGCCCAAACCGGAAAACTGCGCTGGAGCCGCAATGTCGCGAAAGACGCAAGCGGTGAATTCGTGATGACGCACCGCGGCGAAGTTCTCATTGCCGACAGACCCGACGGGCTGAGTCGACGGTGGCAACCTATGTCACGCAGTCTCGACGACTGGTCACAAACGGTAGGCTCGGTTGTCGGGATGCCCCTGGTTATCGGCGATATTGTGGTTGTCGCGGTTGATGCGAAGCCCGCCCTGATCGCGCTCGACCTCTGGACGGGCCGGATGCTCTGGCAGAAGGCGCTGCAGGCGGCGCCCCGCACGGGGCCGGTGTTCGCCGGCGACAGGATCTGGGTGGGCGGCGCCGACGGCGTTACGGCCTATGACATCGTCAACGGTGAGCGCCTGGACCGTGCGAAGACGGGTCCGGTGGGCGGCGTGCTGGTTTGTGACGAGGAGAAGCTCGCCTGCGTCAACGAAGCGGGCGAGGTGGTGCTCGTGAACGTGAAATCGGGCGAGGAGACTGCACGCATCCCGAACGCGCTGCCCGGCCGGCCGCCGGTGCTCCTGGACGACGCCGTCCTTTTCCTGTCGAAGGGCGGCATCGAGCGCTTCGAGCTGAAGTCGCGGGAGACCGTGAACTGGTTCAAGACGGCGAGCTGGATGGGAGAGGTCACCTCACCCATGACGGTTGCGGGGGGGCAGGTCTATCTGGCGACCGACAAGCTGGGCCTGGTGTGCGTGGGATCGAGGGGCCGATGACGACGCGCGGCAAGTGGATTTTCGCTTTCGGTGACGGGGGCGCGGAAGGCGACCCGGAGAGGAAGGACGTCCTCGGCGGCAAGGGCGCCAGCCTGGCGGCCATGAGCCGTGCCGGACTTCCCGTCCCCCCGGGGTTCACCATCTCGGTCGAGTGCTGCCGGCAGTATCACGAGAACGGCACGTGGCCCGAGGGGCTCGAAGAGGAGGTCCGTGACAACCTCGCCCGACTCGAGCAGGCGGCTCGACGGGACTTCGGCAAGGGCCGCAAGCCCCTCCTGGTCTCGGTGCGATCGGGCGCGGCCGTCTCCATGCCCGGCATGATGGACACCCTCCTCAACTGCGGACTTCACCCGGGACTGGCCGACGAAGTGGAAGACGTCTCACGCTTCTGGCAGGTCTACGCACAGTTCATCGTGCAGTTCGGGAGCACCGTGGCCGACATCCCGGACGAGGCGTTCAAGGAAGCGGCGGCGGAAATCCCCGACGCCCGGACGAGCCCCAGGGCCCTGGCGGAGACCTACCGGACGCTCTACGAGCGGCGGACCGGAAAGCCCTTCCCGGCCACGCCGTGGCAGATCCTCGTCGAGTGCATCAACGCGGTCTTCGACTCGTGGTACAACGAGCGGGCGGTGGCCTACCGGAAGTCCCAGGACATCCGGGGGCTGGCCGGCACCGCGGCCAACGTTCAGACGATGTTCCCGTCGGAGGTGTCGGGCATCGCCTTCACGGCCAACCCGGCCGACCCCTACGCCGACGAGATCGTCATCGAGAGTTCCTTCGGCCTGGGCGAGGCGATCGTTTCGGGCCTGGTGACGCCGGACCTCTTCGTGCTGGACTACACGTCGCTGGAGATCAAGGACCGGACGCTGGGCAAGAAGGTGCACGCGTTCACGGCAATGGAGGAGACGGGCCGGGACGTGTCGGCGACGACGGAGTTCTCTCTCTCCGACGACGAGGTCCGCGCCATCGCCGAGCTGGCCCTCGAGGTGGAGGAGTATTTCGGATATCCGGTGGACCTGGAGTGGGGTGTGGCCGGTGGGGAGATCGCACTGCTCCAGGCACGCGCCATTCGCGGACTCGACGTGGCAAGGGACATGGACGTGGGTCGGAAGGAGGAGATCGAGCGTCTGAAGGCGCTCGCCTCGGACAGGCGCAAGGTCTGGGTCGTCCACAACCTGGGCGAGACCCTCCGGGCCCCCACGCCTCTGACCTGGGACATCACCCGTCAGTACATGAGCGGCGACGGGGGCTACGGACGCATGTACCAGGACTTCGGGCACCAGCCGAGCGAGCGGGTCCGGCGCGACGGGTCCCTGGAGCTGATCTGCGGGTGCATCTACGTCGATCCCGACCGGGCGGCGGAACTCTTCTGGGGCAACACGCCTCTCGAGTACGACCTGGACGAGCTGCTGAGGAACCCGGCCATCCTCGAGACCGGGCCCAAGAAGTTCAACGCCGACCGTGCGGACGGGACGTTCTTTCTGCGGCTGCCGCGGATGGTCCGTGCGATGCTGCGTTCGCTGCGATTGACGAAGCGTGCACGGGCCTCAGCCCGAGAGCGTCTGGAGCGTGACGTGCTCCCGGACTATCTCGATTACGTCCGACAAAAACGTGACCAGGATCTCACCGACCTCCCGACGCCCCAGGTGCTGAAAGAACTCGACGAGCGGATCGAGCGCGTGCTCGGGGACTTCGGCAAGGAGTCGGGGAAGCCCGGGTACTTCGGCGGGATCGCACTTTCGGAACTCGAAAAGCTCCTCGTTCAGCTCATGGGCGAGAGTGAAGGACGTGCACTCGCCGGGACGCTCACCTCGGGACTGCCCGGCGACACCACCATCGAGCAGAACATCATGCTGTACCGCGTGGCCCGGGGTGACGCCCCGCTCGAGGCGTTCCTGGAGCGCTACGGTCACCGGGCCGTCGGCGAGATGGAGCTGGCCGAGCCCCGCTGGCGCGAAGACCCGTCCTATCTGCGAACCGTGCTCGTCGCGCAGCGCCGCGAGGGCACCCGTTCACCCGAGGAAACACACGCCGCCAATGAACGCAACCGCGAAGCGGTGCAGCGGGAACTCCCCGGGAAGCTCACACACTGGGGCGGCAGCTCGCTCCGGGAGCAGGTGACGGAACTCCTTCACGAGGCACAACTGCTGCTTCCCTACCGCGAAATCGGCAAGCATTACCTGATGATGGGATACGAGATCGTGCGACAGGTCATCGTGGAGCTGGGGCGCCGGTGGGACCTCGGTCGGGACGTGTTCTTCCTGGAGCTGGACGAGCTGCGTCGGTTCGAGGGGGACCGTGAGGCCCTTGCCGGGGAGATCGCCGCGCGGAAGGTGCGCTGGCGGTCCGCACAGAGGCTCTCGCCGGCCGAGGTGATCGACTCCAACGAACTGGACGGACTCGGGGTGCCGAGGGAGCTGGCCGGGGCACGGGAGTTCGAGGGACTGCCGCTGGCGCCGGGCGTGACCGAGGGGACCGTGCGGATCGTCTTCCGTCCCGACGAGGCCGGTGAGCTGCCCGGGGACTGCATCCTGGTGTGTCCGTCCACCGACCCGGGCTGGACCACGCTCTTCGCGAGCATCCGCGGGCTGGTGGTCGAGCGCGGCGGGGTGCTGTCCCACGGGGCCATCACCGCACGGGACTTCGGCATCCCGGCACTGGCGTGTCACGACGCCACCCGCCACCTCGAAGGGGTGAAGCGCATCCGCGTGGACGGCGGGGCCGGACAGATCACCGTGCTGGACGACGAGGACCGAGATGCTTGACCTCATCAACACGGGCATCCTGAGCGTCATGGACCTGCTGCTGGGGTGGGTGCTCCATCTGCCGATGGACGTTGTGCTGCTGATCGTGGCGGTGGGCACGGGGGCGCTCCTGACCGTGGCACGCATCTTCACGACCGACCAGGACCTCCTTCGCCGGTGCAGTGACGACAGGAAGCGGCTCAAGGAACTGCTGAAGAAGGCGAAGCGTGCGAAAGACGCCGGCGCCGTGGGACGTCACCGGATGACGCTGCGTCTGGTGGCGTCGAAGGCGGCGGCGTCCGAGTGGCGTCCGCTCCTGCTGGCCATCCTCCCCCTGGCCTTCCTGGGGACGTGGGCGTGGCAGCGGATCGCCTACGTGCCGCCCCGGGCCGACGAGCCCCTCCGGGTGATGCTCTACCTGCCGGTCTCGGCCGAGGGCGAGGTCGTCCACGTCGTTCCCATGGACGGCGTCGAGACCGAGGGCGGATGGGTGCAGCGGGCTGCGGTCGTCGCCTCGGACGAAGGACCGCCCGACACACTCGCCGTCTGGACACTGCGCGCGAAGGCCGCCTCGGACCCGTACGATCTGAGCTTCCGGTACAGGGGAAAGACCTACCGTCACCCCCTCCTGGTGGGACATCGAACCTACGCGGGCCCGATCATCTTCCACGACAGTCCCGACGTGATCTGCTCGAAGGTCGACCTGCCGGAGGCGAAACTCCTCGGACTGGTGCCGGGCATCCGCTGGCTGGCCGTCCAGCCCTGGCTGGTGGCCTACTTCCTCATCGCCATCCCGTCGGTCATGCTGCTCAAGCGCGTCCTGGGGATCTACTGAGCCGGGGTCGTCGGGCCCGGGCTACGGTTTCCCGAGGATCACGTCGAAGCCGGTCTCCGGGATCTCGTCGGGGACGGTGACGGTCGTGGAATGCTCGGGTTTTCCGGGCGGCTTCCAGCGGAGGGTGAACGTGCCGGGACCCGGAAGCGTGAACACGGTGTGCGCCGGCGGGGCGTAAACGGGGAGGGCGCCGAGGGACACGGGGGTCTTTCCGGACGACCACACGCCGGCCGTCACCGGCGCCGGCGTGCCGTCGGCGAGACGCACCCGCAGGAACGGCCTGTTGAACGCCTGGTTGTAGTAGACGCAGACGGTGCCGTCGGCGAAGACCACCGCGAGGTCGAGTGAGCCGTCGCTGTTGAAGTCGGCGACGGCACACGCGGTCTGCCCCGCACGCGCCGGGACGTTCCCTTCCGGCTCGAACAGCCGAAGCTCCCCCTCCTCGCCGAAACACCGGAAGCCCCGGTTGAAGTGGTAGGCGAAGTCGGCGTTCCGATAGAGCACGCACAGGTCGGGCCTGCCGTCGTGGTTGAGGTCCGTCGCCAGACAGTCCGACGCCCCCGCCGGGAGACGATAGCTGAGACTCCCCCCCGAGGCCGTGACGTCGCGGAAGTTCCCTGTCCCGTCGTTCTCCCACAGCGCCGAGACCTTCTCATCGGAGAGGAAGACGTCGAGCGCCCCGTCCTGGTTGAAGTCGCCCACGGCGAACCGACACGTCTTCCCTTTCACCTTGACGCTTGCCGTCACCGGGTCTGCGAGTCCCTTGGCGCTGCCCTTCCAGAGGAACGTCTGCCACCAAGCGGGCTGAAGGACGTCCCACCACCC
>DATKVD010000248.1:0-4573 GCA_035530235.1 Planctomycetota bacterium
TGACCACGGACGGCCCGCTCTCCTGGACCTGGCCGTAGTCGGCCGACTCGAAGAGCGTCACAGGAAGTTCCTCGAAGTGGCCGTAGCTGGACTCGCCGGAGGCGGTGTCCACTACGGCCACTCCACCTGTGGCCTGGATCATCGAAACCTGCTGGGCGACGGTCAGGGTGGGCATGAGATCAGCGCACGTACACGATAACCGTGCCCTTCTTCGAGGCCCCCGCAGCCGCGACCGAGACCGTCAGCTTGCTTCCGGCCACGCCCGCGAGGCTCGTGCCCGCGACGTGCTCGGTGTTCGCCGTGTCCCGGAGCAGTCCGGCCCCCAGGAGCACGTCGTGGCCCCCGACATCCGTGATCGTCACGCCGTAGTTGTCGTCCGGCGCGTCGCCGACGGTGCCCGGGATCGTGGTGAGGCCGATGATCGCGCCGTCGTAGGGGAACGTCGTGGTGCCGCTGACGGCGCCCGTCACGCTGTCCGACGTCCAGGCCGCGACGATCTTCTTCACGCTCCCGAAGGTCGTCTCCGTGAATACCATCGCCGAGCCGGCCATGTTCTATCCTCCAGAGAAAGCCGGGGGCGGGCACAGCGCCCGCCCCCGTTCGTGCGTTACGTGGTCGGGATGGCGAGGACCATGACCGTGCAGCCACCCGTCGCGTTGCCCACCGCCGCCGTGCTCGTGGCGATGATCTTCTTCGTCGCCGTGTTCGTGAACGCGAACACCAGCACCGTACCCGCCGCCTCGGTATCGAGGACGGTATGGGCCATGCACTTGTCGATGGTGTCGTCCTCCCCGACCTCCACGGTCGGGAGGGTGCCGGTACCGATGGCGTAGGTCTCATCGACCACGACCACCACGAGGCATGCCCGGTCCTTTGTCGCATGTGCGGCAACGAGGGTGTCCGTGGTCACGTCCGTCTTGACGATGGAATGCGACCCGCCCAGGCCCGCGGTGAGGAGGGCGGCCACGCCAGCGCCGGAAGCGAGCATGGCGGACGTGATACTGGCGGCCGGAAGGTCCAGTGTGGCCCCAGGGGCCAACTCGAACTCGGCCCCGCTCGGGAAACTGAACTTCCGGTTCGTGCCGTCGATGGTGAAGATGACGTTCTCGGACTTGTCCTTGAAACGCTGATTCCCGTTGAGCCAGTCGCACTTCACGTTCGTGTGAGACATGGTCCTGCTCCATCGTCCGAAGACGTTTGCGGCGGTGGTTCCGCCTCAGTGATGAAGGGTGGCGGGCGGGACCCGAAGGCCCCGCCCGCTCACGGTTACGCCACGATGTAGTCCGCGGTCAGGCCGGCCACGGGGAAACGCGGGCGCTCACAGGTGAACGTGATCGAGGTCTCGTCGTCGTTGTTCGCACAGTCCAGCCACACGCCGACATGCGTGGCGGCGGGGAGGACTTCGTGAATGTCCTGCACGCTGCACTCGAGGAAGAGCGAGTCACCCTGGGCGTCCGGGGCGCTCCCCACCGCGTGCGTCTTCACGGCTGTGGGCGTGGCCCCAGCCGCGGACGTTCCCGCGTAGATGCTGAACGCGATCACGCCGGCCCCCACCAGGAGGCTCGCGAGGGTCTGCGCGGTGAAGTGGTGGTAGTCCTTGATGGGCAGCATGAGCGCGCTCGCGCCCTGGGGCTGGCCCAGGTCCACGAGCTGCGCCGTTGCGGCGTCGGCCGGCTTCCAGGCCACCATGATCTGCTTTCGGTTGGCGGAGACCTTCTCCGTCGATGCGGTCGCGGTCATCTCATTTCTCCTTGTTCAGCGGGCCGCTTAGGCGCGCACCTTGAGGGTGACGAAGGGGGAGAGGGTCGAGCCGTTCTTCGGCGTGAGCGCGGAACGCCACCAGGGCGCCCCGCAGTTGCGCTCGTAGAACCGGAACGTCCGCTCGAGCTGCAGGAAGCGAACGTGGATGGACTCGTCCTGTCGCATCGGCTGGTACAGGCCCTCCAGATACTCGTACCAGTTGCAGAGGATGAGGTCGCCGGCCGTTCCCACCGTCTTGCAGAACTCGGTGTAGAAGATCGGCCGGCCCCAGAGCATGTCGGGGAACCGCTCCTGTTGCGCAGGCTGATAGAGCAGAACGCCGGCGGTGCCGATCGCGATGGAGCACTTCGCGAGCTGCGGACGGCAGTCGTGGTTGGC
Source organism: Planctomycetota bacterium (assembly GCA_035530235.1). Classification (GTDB taxonomy): domain Bacteria; phylum Planctomycetota; class DG-23; order DATKVD01; family DATKVD01; genus DATKVD01. The sequence goes on from DATKVD010000248.1 coordinate 2,140, forward strand.
GAGCCAGATGGAGCGGTCGAGGCCGTAGACCCGCGCGGCCATGTTGATGATGTTGTCGCCGACAATCGTCTTCGCGGGCTGGTTGGTCTCCTTGTCAACAGAGACCGTGCAGTCCGCGTTGACCACGCCGACGTACTGCGAGCCGCCGATGCCGAACAGCTTCTCGTTCAGCATGTGCGCGCCGCGTTCGTCCGAGAACCCGGCGGCGAGCATGGCCACGAACGAGACCGGCGAGTCGGTCATGATCTGCTCGGTGACGTAGGCCGCACCGACCAGGGGCGCCGCCTCCAGCGTCACCTGCTCCATGGCCATCCGGCTGGGCGTGGCCGTGGCGGTCTCGGGCGTGCGGGTGAACGTGAGCCCGCCCGACACGCTCGTGGTGTGGTTCTTGTCCGTCCGCGCGTTGAACTTCACGATGGGCGACGTCATGGGGACCGGTCGCGTCCGCCCGGCCGTCGGATCCGCCTCGGGCCGGATGGACAGCATCCCGGGCATGGTCTGCGTGGGCACCAGGAACCCACCGTAGGTGTCCGAGTACGTGCCCTGTTCGTCGGACCCCGCTGCCGCCCGGATGTCCTTCGGCGCGAACGCGCGGGGCAGCATGAACGCCATCTCATGCCCCTCGTCGTCCGACACCGCGAGCATGCGCAGGCGCTCGTCCTTCACGTCCCCGCGCACCTGGGCCCGGGAGTCCTTGACCACGGACATCAGGAAGTCACAGTGGCTCTCGAACCCGGCGCGCGGATCCTTCTCGGCCCGAGCGCGCACGGTGGAGCTGACAGGCGGGGCGGCCGCGGCCTTGGCCTGGATGGCCCCCAGGACGTTGTCCTTCACCTGCTCGACGGAGAGGCCGTCGTTCACCCACTGGTCGGACGTCGCGGCGTCGATGTTGTGGGTCTTGGTGATGCTCCGGATCTGGTTGATCCGGGTCAGCTCGGCGGCACGGATGCTGGCGAGCTGGTCGGCCCCACTCGGGGCCGCCGTGTCCTTGACATCGGACATGGGATTCTCCCTGGCCACGGGGGCCGGTTCGACGGGTGCAGGGGTGACGACCTCCGCCACGTGCACCCCCGCGGCGGTCGGTATGATGGGGGCGGGGCTGGAGACCAACGCCGCCAATGCGGTCGGGGTGTTGCGGAAGGCGGACATGTCGGCCCGCGCCTCGATGACCTTGCCCTTGGTGATGGTGTCCACGAAGCCGGCGGCCTTCGCCTCTTCGGCCGTGAACCACGTCTCGGCGTCCATCCAGTCCTGGATCTGGTCGTCGTCCTGGCCAGACTTCTCGGCGTAGACGTGGGCCAGGGAGCCGCCGACCTTGTCGAGCAAATCGGCGAACTCGCGCATGTCGTTGGCGTCGCCCATGACGAGGCCGGCGGGGTTGTGGATCATGAAGAAGGCGTTGTCGGCCATCTTCACCGTCTGTCCTGCCAGGGCGATGACTGAGGCGATGGACGCGGCCACCCCGTCGATCTCCGTGGTGATCTTCGCCTCGTGATTGCGCAGGGCGTTGTAGATGGCGAGTCCCTCGAAGGCCGAGCCGCCGCCCGAATTGATGCGGACGCGGATGCGCTTCGCGTCGATGGCCCCAAGGTCGGTGACGAACTGCTTGGCCGTGATGCCCTCGCCGAACCAGCTCGCGCCGATCTCGTCATAGATCAGGATCTCGGCCTCGTCCTTTTTCGTGTCGGAGGCGCGGATCTGGCAGAGGAGTTGCGGGTTGTGCATGGGGTCAGCCTCCGAAGAGTGCGAACTGTGACGACGTCAGGCGTCCGGCCTTGGGGCCCTTCCTGTTTCCGTTTCCCTTGCCGGGTTCTTGCGGCGGAGGCCCAGGGGTGGGCGCCGGCGCCTTCTTGCCGAGGCCGGTGACATCCACCTTCGCCTTCTCGGCGTAGTCCAGGTCGTCGGCGGTCTCGTCGATGATGGTCTCGTAATCGTTGCCCCGGTCGGAGGCGCCGCGCTGGCGCGAATTCAGGCCCAAGGCCACCTCGCGCTCGAAGGCCTCCAGGTCGTTGCTCGGGTCCACCCACTGCCAACGGCGACCACGCCACTCGGCGGCGTAGTAGTCCTCGGAGACGGACGACGGGAGGCGCAGTGCGCGGGTGAGGAGGCCCATGTCCACGAAGTCGCGGTAGATCCAGCGGTGGACGCGGGAACTCACCACGTTCTGCAGCACGCGCCAGTGGTCGCGCTCGGGGAGGAGCCCGGCGCGCATGCTCGAGTAGTTGGCCTCGCCCACGTCACCCGTGAGGGTGAGGTAGGACATGCCGAACCCGCGGGCGACGCCCCGGAGCATGGTCTTCAGGAACGGGTCGAAGGCGGTGTTCGGATGCGTCGGATCGAAGCCCTCAAAGCCCTGGCCGGGGATCAGTTCCTCGACGACTCCGGGGGCGATCTTCATGCGCCGGGGCGCGGACTCCTTGCCGTCCTCGCTCTG
>DATKVD010000249.1:0-13789 GCA_035530235.1 Planctomycetota bacterium
CTGCTGGCGAACGAATGCGTCGCACGCTTCGGAGAGGAGCACGGCCGCACGCTGATCCACCGTGTGCACGCCGCTCCCGACGCCCGTGACCTCAAGGACCTCTTCTTCTTCGCAAACACCCTGGGCATCTCGTCGGAGGCACGGGACCCCCGTCGGGCACTCCAGGGCATCCTCGCAAAGGTCGAAGGGACCCCCCTCAGCCACGCGGTCAACCTGGTGGTGCTCAAGAGCATGAAACACGCCGAGTACCTCAGCCGGAGTGAGGGACACTACGCCCTGGCCACCGACCACTACTGTCACTTCACCAGTCCCATCCGACGGTTTCCGGATCTCGTGGTGCACTCGGTGCTGAAGGAGTTCGACCTCGAGCGAGGTCGACGCAAGGGGTTCGACTGGGCCGGACGTCTCGAGGCGTACGCCCGACGGTCCTCCGACATGGAAATGGTCGCCGAGCGTGCCGAGCGCGAGGTGGTGAAGATCAAGCTCCTGCGGTTCCTCCAGGACCGTCTGGGTGAGACCCTGCACGGTGTGGTGGTCAGTGTGGAGGAATTCGGCGCGTTCGTGGAACTGGAGGAGGTCCCGGTGGACGGTCTGATCGGTGCACGCTCGCTGGCCGGCAGACCGCAGTACGACGAGAGGAGACACACCCTCACGGACCGTGGGGGCAAATTCCGCCTGCGGCTCGGCGACCGTGTCCGTGTCGTCATCGAGTCCATCGACCTGGAACGTCGTGAACTCGACCTCCGGTGGGTCCGCTGAGAAGACCTTTTTTTGCTGTTGACAAGACGGGCCCATCTCGTTTTCATGTGGCCAGGCACCGGATACGTCGGTTGAGGAGTAATCAAGTCCCATGTTTCCGAAGGACGTCCGCTACACCACGACCCATGAATGGGTGCGCCTGGAGGACGGTGAAGCCACGGTCGGCATCACGGCGTACGCCGCAGGCCAGTTGAGTGACATCAACTACGTCGAGCTGCCGTCGGTGGGAGACGACCTGCCGGCCGAGACCGCGCTCGGGACCATCGAGTCCACGGAGACGGCGGTGGACCTGCTCAGTCCGATTGACGGCAAAGTCATCGAAACCAACGACGCCGTCCTCGAGAACCCCGAACTCATCGCTGAAGACCCCTACGACGACGGCTGGCTCGTCCGACTGAAGCCGACCGACCCGTCACAACTGAACGAACTGATGACGGCCGAGGAGTACCAGATCTTCGTGCAGGCCGAATCCGGGGAGGAGTTGGAGGAGGAGGAAGAGGAGGAAGAGGAAGCACAACCGGTGGAACCGGAAGAAGCGGACCTGCAGGACGTGGAGTGACCGCCTGAGCGCCTTTCCCCCCGCCGACCCACCGACCCGCAGCGGCACCGAAGCCCCCACCCCCCCACACACCCTTACAGCAGGTTGAGGACGAGTTCCACTTCCTTCTCGCTATTGTAGAAGTGCGGTGAGAGCCGGATCTTGCCGTACCGCTTCGTGTGCACGACACAGGCGTCGGTGAGCTTGGCGGAGACGTCGTCGATATTCTCGGTGTGGGAGGAGAAGGTGACGATGCCCGATTTCTCCCTGGGCTCGCGCGGAGAGTGGACCGTGTAGTCTTTCCGGTGGAGTCCTTCACAGAGCATGTCGGTGAGGGAGACGATGCGGTTTTCGATGTAGCTCATGCCGAGACCGGTGAACATGGCGAGCATGGCACGGGTGGCACTGAGGGCGAGCGGGTTGAGACCCGAGGGCTCGAAACGCTGTGCACTGTCACGGTAGGCCAGCTTGTAGTCGAGGAAGTTGGCGGCGTCGACCACACTCTCCGCCCCCGGATTGCTGACGTGCAGTCCCTTCAGAAGGTTCCTGTCGACGTAGAGGACCCCCAGACCGCCGGGACACAGGAGCCATTTCCTCGAGTGGGCCGCCAGGGCACCGATCCTCATTTCCCGGACGTCCAGGTCGATCGCCCCGAGTCCCTGAATCGCGTCGACAAAGAGCATCACCCCCCTCTCGGCACAGAGGTCGCCGACGGCGTTCAGGTCGTTGCGATAGCCGTTCACGAAATGAACGAAGGAAAGGGCCAGCACACGGGTGTGGTCGTCGATGGCCGCGGCCAGGTCGTCGACGGTGATGCGTCCGTCCTCCCGTTCCTTCACCCACTTGATCGTCACCCCGTGACGCTGCTGGTTCATCCAGGGGTAGATGTTGGCCGGGTAATCGACGTTCGTGAGCACCACGTTGTCACCCGTCTTCCACTCGATGCCGTTGGCGATGAGGTTCACACCCTCGGCCGTGCTGTTGATGAAGGCGATCTCGTCGGGCAGACTGCCGAGAAGCTGGGAATACATCAGTCTCGCCTGGATGGCGTCTTCCTTCCAGTCCGCGGCGTTGGTGAAGCCGTTCTCCATGATGTCGTCGGCACGCATGCTGAGACCGTAGACCATGTCGCGCGTCAGTGGACTGACCGCCGCGTGGTCCATGTAGACCCAGTGGTTCACCACACTGAAGTGCTCGCGGATTCTGTCGATGTGAGCCAAGCGTACCTCCGTCCGTCGGACACCACGCACGCCGTCGCCGGTGACCATCCCCCCGTCAGGGACGTCTCAGGATCCTCCCGGCGAGTGCCCCCGCGTGCACACCGTTCTCCACGGTCAGCACACCGTTCACGAGAACGTGCTCGACGCCGACGGCGTACTGGTGCGGCTCTTCGTAGGTGGCCTTGTCGGCGACGGCGTCTCCGTCAAAAACGACCACGTCCGCCTTCATATTCTGCCCTATTCTCCCACGGTTTGCAAGTCCGAGCCGGGCCGCCGGAAAACCGGTCATCTTCCAGACGGCCTCTTCGAGCGACAAGAGGCCCTCCTCACGGACGTACCGGCCGAGCACCCGTGCATGCGTGCCGTAGCCCCGCGGATGCGGCTTGCCGTAACCCCTTGCCTTGTCAGCGTTTCTGGCGGACGCGTCCGACCCTATCATCACGAACGGCCACCGCAGGATTTCCTTCAGATTCTCCTCTTTCATACGAAAAAACACTCCGGCTGGACGACCACCGTCCGAGATCAGCAGCTCGCACAGGGCGTCGAACGCGTCGAGACCCATCTGACGGGAGACCTCGGTGAGACGCATGCCCTCCCACCGGCGGTTCTCCGGTTGCTCACAGGAGGAGACCATCGTCGTGTCCCAGTCCTCCTGTGTGAGGTATGCGAGGGTCTCGGTGCGGATCCTCTCACGGGTGGCCGGGTCGCGAAGCCGGTTGAGCTTCTCCTCCTCGGTGCCCTCGTGGACCCAGTCCGGCAGGTGCGAGTCGAGATTGGTGGAGGCGGCCGTGTAAGGATACCGGTCGGCGGTGACGTCGACACCCGCCTCTCGGGCTGAGAAGAGCCTGTCGCGGAGCCAGTCGATCTTGTGCCAGTTGCGTCGCTTCGAGCACTTGAGGTGTGAGATGTGCACCGGGACGCCCGTCCGCTCGCCGATGCTGAGGGCCTCATCGACGGCCCGCTCCAGTCCGTCGCCTTCACTGCGGATGTGTGATGCGTAGAATCCTCCGGCCGCCGCGACGGGCCGACAGAGCTCCGTGATCTCGTCCGCGCCCGCGTAGCATCCCGGGGGGTAGATGAGTCCCGTGGTCAACCCGAAGACGCCCCCCTCGAGGGCCAGTTCCACCTCACGGACCATCTGCTTCAACTCCTCCGGCGAGGGCGCACGGTCCACGTACCCCATCACCGAGCCGCGAACCATGCCGTGTCCGACCATCAGCACACGGTTCACGGAATATCCTCGCCTGTCGGCTTCGGCCGTGTAGCCGTCGATGTCGCACCAGGCGATCTCCAGGTCTCCGCGCTCGTACGCGGCGATCCTCCGTCGGCGCACCTCCCCCCTGAGCGGGAAGGCACTCCCGCCGCACTGACCGAGCACTTCCGTGGTCACGCCCTGGAGCACCTTGGAATCGGCCGTGGGGGTCTTGAGGGAGGTGAAGTCGGAGTGGGTGTGGATGTCGATGAAGCCCGGGGCGACGATCTTCCCGTGGGCGTGGATCACGCGTGCGGCGTGGGCGTCGGAGAGGTCGCCGACGGCGCGGATGACGTCACCGGTGATGCCGACGTCGGCCCGGACGGGCTTTCCCGACGTCGAGCCGTCCACGACGGTGCCGCCCCGGATGACCACGTCGAAATCCATGCGGTCTCACTCGGAGATGAAGGGAGGTTCGCCCTGGACGTTGGCGATGAGGGCACGGGCCTGCCGGACCTGGTCCGCACTGCCCCGGATGAGCAGTCGCACCGCCCCTTCGGCCCCGGCGATGCCGCCGGCCGCCGTCTGGACCACCTCACAGCCGCACAGAAGCTCGATCGCCTCGATCTCGGTGAAGATCTCACCGGGAATCGGCCACAGCGTCGGGACGTGTCGGGGGTCCGATTCGTCCGTCTCGTCCCCTTCGTTCATGCAGACCGCCACGTCGTTCAGGTCGCCCGGGATGTTCTTCTCCAGTCCGACGGGGACCAGGAGTCTCACGCGTCGTGCCACCAGCACGCCGATCGCCGCACCGATGGTGCCCCCCGTCGGATGACCGATGAGGAGTGCCGCCTGGTTGCGTTCGTAGTTGATCGCGTTGGCCCCCTTGATGAACACGTCCCCCGGTTTCAGCTTCGGCACGATCTCCTTGCTGTTGGTCCCCTCGACGAGTCGGCCCTTCTCCAGGATGACGTCCGGGAGTTTCGCCGAGGTGGGGGCCTGTCCCTGGCGTGTCGCCGGGACGACCGACCCCGTCACGTAGTCGGTGCGTCTGATCTCCTTTCCGAGGACCTCCTCGACGACGTAGGCGTTGGTCGTTCCCTTGCAGATGACGAGGGTCCCTTCGGTGAGTGCGTGCAGGACCTCGGGGTGACTGGCCACGCCCTTGGCGATGAGTCGCTTGGATTCCGCCACGGTAAGCACCGCTTCGGTGAACATCCGTTTTCCTCCTCAATGGCGGGTGACGGCCGGCGGACGGTCACGCGCCGCGGGCGTCGGTGCCGACCTTCGGCGTCACCGGCTTCTTCGGCGATTTCGTCTTCTTCTCGAACTTCGACTCGCGGATGTATTTCCTGAGCAGGGCGTCGAAGAGCGAGCGCTTGAGCGGAATATCCACCTCCCTGCCCTGTGCGCTCGAGACGGTGATGGCGTTGGCCAGTTCCAGGGAGTCACGGGCCGATTCACCCGTCGCCAGGATGGGCTCGCCGTCGAGCACCGCCCGCACGAAGTTCTCCGTGATGAAACGGTGACCGTGGGGCTCATCTCTGACTGCGACGTCGGTCCAGGCCGAGACCGGGAAAGACCACGCCTCCTCGGTCGAATAGATGAACTCGGCCGCCCCCGGCGACGACACCCCGAGCCGCAGTTTCCCGTCACGGATCTCCAGCACCGCCCGGTCGCCCACGAACTGAAACAGCGACACCGGCGGAAACTCGAACGTGTTCGTCGTGATGTAGCCCGTGGCCCCGTTCGGATAGGTGAGGAGCGCCGAGGCCGTGTCCTCCACCTCGATCCGGTGGGCCCGCGTGTCGCACTTGCCGAACACCTTCGACGGCATCCCGCCCAGCCACACGAAGGCGTCCAGGGAATGCGGGGCCTGGTTCATCATCACGCCGCCGCCCTCCCCCACCCACGTCGCACGCCAGCCTCCACTGTCGTAGTAGGCCTGTGTGCGGAAGTGAGGCTCGATCATGCACGTGCGCACCAGGTTCCCCAGTGCCCCCGAATCGATGATCGACTTCGCCTTCTTCCACATGGGGTCGGTGCGACGCTGGAACATCACAGCCAGCTTCACCTTGTTCTTCCGACACGCGTCGACCAGCTTGTCGGCCATGCCGGCCTGAACGGCCATGGGTTTCTCGGTGAGCACGTGAAGGCCGCGCCCGGCGGCGTCGATGCCGATGGTGGCGTGGGCGTAGTGAGGCGTGCCCAGGAGCACCGCGTCGCACAGTCCCGAGCGGACGAGTGCCCTCGAATCGGTGAACGCCGGGACGTTGTGCGTCTTCGCCACCTCTTCGACCACGTCCGGCTTGATGTCGCACACACAGGTCACCTCCACACGGTCCATCTTCGGGAGATACCCGAGGTGCATGTGACCGATGCCTCCGGTCCCGATAACGCCGAATCTCAGCTTGGCCATGTGACTTGGTTCTCCTCCATTTCTGCGGTCCCGTCGCGTCATCGTCTGGGGATGACGACGCGGTTCGCGTTCCCGGGACCTTTCTTGCCCTTCGACGTCCTGACGTACTCGTCGAGGAGGTCGTCGAAGAGCTTGCGCTCCAGCGGGAGTGTCACCTCTTTTCCGAGGGCACTCGAGACGGTGATGGCGTTGGCGAGTTCGAGCGAGACGAGGGCGTCCTTTCCGGTGACGACGAGTGGGGTCCCGTCGAGGATCGCGTCGACGAAATTCCGCGTGATGTTGACGTGGGCTCCCGGCTCCTCACGGACGTCGACGTCGGTCCAGACGTCGGTGGGTATGTCCCACGGGTCCCTGGACCGCCTGAGCATCTCCCCGGCGGGCGGCGCGGAGACGCCCAGCCGCATCTTCCCGTCACGGACCTCCAGGATCCCCCCCTCACCGACGAACTGGAAAAGGTCCACCTGCGGGAACTCGTACGTGCTGGTATAGAGGGTGCCGACGGCGCCGTTCGGGTAGGTGAGAAGGGCCGTCGCAACGTCTTCCACCTCGATCCGGTGACCACGGGTGACGGCCTTTCCGATCACGGCACTTGGTCTGCCCCCCAGCCAGACGAACAGGTCGAGCGCGTGCGGGGCCTGGTTCATCAGCACCCCGCCGCCCTCCCCGGCCCACGTCCCGCGCCAGCCCCCCGCGTCGTAGTACGACTGCGTCCGATACGAAGACTCCATCAGGCACGTGCGGATGAGCTTCCCGATCGCACCCGAAGCGATGATCTCACGGGCTTTCTTCCAGAGGGTCGTCGTCCGACGCTGGAACATCACCGCCAGCTTCACCTTCTTCCGCTTGGCCGTGCGGACCATCGCGTCGGCCTGACTGGTGCGCACCGCCATCGGCTTCTCGGTGAGGACATGAAGTCCGGCCTCCATGGCCGTGATCGCGATGGGGGCGTGGAAGTAGTGAGGCGTCGCGATGAGGACCGCGTCGCAGAGCCCCGAGCGGATGAGTTGGTCCGGGTCGGTGAAGGGGGCGATTCCGGTCTTGCGGGCGACGGCGGTGACGACGGCCTCGCGGCTGTCGCACACACAGGTCACCTCGACCCGGTCGATGCCGGGGAGATACCCGAGGTGGATCTGTCCGATGCCCCCGGTTCCGATGACGCCGACTCTGAGTTTTTTCACGGGTTGTCTAGCTCCCGCCGTCCAGTTCGTCCTTGAGCTGTTTGAGCTTCAGGAGCGCGTCGGTGGGTGTCATGTTGTCGAGATCCAGGTCCCTGAGTTCCTCGACCACCGGGTTCGGCTGCGGACCGAAAAGCCCGAGCTGGACGTGACCCGCCGCCGCGCCGTCTTCGCCCTTCGTCTGGGCGAGCTTCGGCTTGCCCCGGAGGTCGAGCTCCTCCTCCTCCAGGTTCGCGAGGATGACCGAAGCACGCTTGACGACCTCGGACGGAATCCCCGCGAGCCGTGCGACGTGGATACCGTAAGACTTGTCGGTCGCCCCTTCAACGATTTTCCGCAGGAAAATCACGTCCCCCTTCCACTCACGGACCGCGATGTTGTAGTTGACGACGCGCGGAAGGAGGATCGCGAGGTCGGTGAGATGGTGATAGTGCGTGGCGAAAAGCGTGCGGGCCCCCACCTTCTCGTGGATGTGCTCCCCCACCGCCCAGGCGATCGCCAGACCGTCGAAGGTCGACGTCCCCCGTCCGATCTCGTCGAGGATGATGAGTGACCGTGTGGTGGCGTTGTTGAGGATGTTGGCGGCTTCGGTCATCTCGACCATGAAGGTGGACTGTCCGCGGGCGAGTTCGTCGGAGGCCCCCACCCGTGTGAAGATGCGGTCGGCCGTGCCGATGGTCGCCTCGGTTGCCGGAACGAAGCTCCCCATCTGCGCCATCAGCACGATCAGCGCCACCTGACGGATGTAGGTCGATTTGCCGGCCATGTTCGGTCCCGTGATGATGGCCACCTGACGGGTTTCCGTGTCCAGGTCGGCGTCGTTCGGGACGAACTTCTCCTCGACGAGCGTCTGCTCCAGCACGGGATGTCGGCCGTTACGGATGATGAGGGTCGTGTCGTCGGTCATCCGGGGACGGACGTACCGGTTCTCGGCGGCCGTCTGGGCGAGGCCGGCCATGACGTCGAGCGCCGCAAGCGCGCGTGCGGTCTGCTGAAGTCTGTGGATGAACCCGGCCGCCTGCTCCCGCACCGCAACGAACAGCTCGTATTCGAGGTCCTTCGCCCGCTCGTCCGCCGAGAGAACCTTCGATTCATATTCCTTCAGCTCGGGCGTGATGTAGCGCTCGGCGTTCTTGAGCGTCTGCTTGCGGGTATAGTTGTCGGGGACCTTCCCGGCGTGTGTGTGCGTGATCTCGATGTAGTATCCGAAGACCTTGTTGAAGCCCACGCGCAGACTGGGAATGCCGGTGCGCTGCGACTCGCTTGCCTGATAATCCGCGAGCCACTGCTTGCCGCCGCTGGCGATGGAGCGGATTTCATCCAGTTCGGCACTGTATCCCTTGCGGATGATGCCCCCGTCGTGAAGGCCGAACGGCGGGTCGGGTGCGACGGCCGTCTGAATCAGCACCGCGAGTTCGTCGATCGGGTCCACGCGCTCGCGCAGCCCGACGAGCATGTCGGAGCGGACGTCCGCCAGAAGCCCCTTCAGTGCCGGAAGCGCCAGGAGGCTCTGCCCCAGGACCGCCATGTCCCGTGCGTTTGCCCGTCTGGTCGCCACGCGCGTGGTCAATCTCTCGACGTCGTGCACCGACTTCAGCGCCTCACGGACCTCGCCGCGCATCAGGCCCTGCGAGAAGAACTCCTCCACGCCGTCCAGCCGCGCGCGGATCCGCTCGACGTCCCGAAGCGGCGACAGCAGCCACGCCCGCAGCAGTCTCCCGCCCCCTGCCGTCACCGTGCGGTCCATCACCCACAACAGCGACCCCTCGCGCTCGCCCGAGCGCATCGTCCGGACCAGTTCCAGTGAGTACCGTGTGGAGCGGTCGAGGTGCATGAAGTTCTCGGGGTGATGACGCACGATGCGTCCGATGTGCGCCAGGTGCACCTTCTGCGTTTCGCCCAGGTAGGCGATGAGGGCGCCGGCGGCCGAGATCCCGGACGTGAGGTCCTCACACCCGAACCCGTCGAGACTCGACGTCTGGAAGTGTCGCGTGAGACTCTTGTAGGCCTCGTCGCGGTTGAAGGTCCACCCGGGGGCGCGGCTGACCATGGCGTGGATGTCGCGGAGCCAGGACGGACGCTCCGCCTGGGGGTCTTCGCTTTCGGGCAGGAGGATCTCGGAGGGTGCGAGCACCGAGAGCATTTCGGCGACCTCCGAGTCGAGCGTCTCGTGCACGTGGAACCGGCCGGTGGAGAGGTCCACCCAGGAGATGCCTGCCTGGGGGCCTTCGATGAAGATGGAAACGAGGTGGTTGGCCTCTTTGCTTTCGAGGAATTCCTCGTCGATGACGGTTCCCGGGGTGACGATCTGAACGACGTCGCGGTCCACGACGCCCCTGGCTTCCTTGGGGTCCTGGACCTGCTCGCAGACGGCGACACGGTAGTTGGCGCGGATGAGCTTTCGGATGTAGCCGGCGGCGGCGTGGTGGGGAAAGCCTGCCATCGGAACGCCCTTGGTGCGTGCCGTAAGCGTGATGCCCAGCACGCGCGAAGCCGTCTTGGCGTCCTCGTAGAACATCTCGTAGAAGTCACCCATGCGGAAGAGCAGGATGGCGTCCGGCTGCTCCCGCTTGAAGCGGGCGTACTGCCGCATGGCGGGTGTCAGGGCGTCGGATTTCACGGGAGTCCCACGGTCCGAAACGGGTAACGGCATCCCCTGAACGGGGAAGCAACGCCGGGAGGAGATTCTATCACGAGGGGGGAAGGGAAACAAGCCGAATCGGGCACGTCAGCCAAGGTCGGCCAGTGCGTCGTCCACACTGCCGAAGATCTTGAAGAGCCGGGTGAGCTGGGTCTTGCGGAGCATCCCCAGGATGTGGGGCTGCGGGTGGACCAGGTCGAACTTCCGCCCGTCGTCGTCGGCCTTTCGCTGGGCCTCGATGAGCACGCCCAGACCGTCACTGGCGATGAACGTGACGCCGGAGAGGTCGACCAGGAGTGAGAGCGGCTTGGACGCCACGGCCTGGTCAAGGGCGGTGCGCATGTCGGGGAGCACACTGAAATCGATCTCGCCTTCGAGACAGACCAGCCCCACCTTTCCCCCGGCAAGTGCTTTGACCTCTGCATTCATGGGACGCTCCTCAACGGTTCTCCTTGACCATCGTGACCTCGTTCCCGGTCGGAGAGAACGCCACACGGTCCATGTAGGCGTTCATGAGCATGATGCCGCGGCCGTAAGGCAGCGTCAGGTTTTCGGGAGCGGTCGGATCGGGAATCCGGGAGGGATCGAACCCTTCCCCCTCGTCCCTGACCGAGAGGGTGAAGTTCTTGTCGTTGCACGAGTAGCGGATGATGACCTTCTTGTTCTTGTCGAAGCGGTTGCCGTGCTTGAAGGCGTTGGTGACGGCCTCCTCCATGGCGAGCTTGATGGAGAACCGGGCCTCCTCGGAGAACCCCCGGTCACCGACGATCTTCATGATCTGCGCCTCGGTCTGCTGTCGGGCCCGGGGCGTGCTGGGGATAATGATTTCGTGCCATTCCTGCATAGACGTGGTTCCGTCTCTGCCGGTGGGAACGCGGATCACTCAATTGAAGTGGGACAGCGCCGTCACCTCGTCGTCCACGATGTCGAACAGCTTGGTGAGCTTGGTGATCTTGAACACTTCGAGGATCTGCGGACGAATGGCACAGAGCACCAGCTGTCCGTTGTCCTCGTTGACGCGCGTGTTCAGTGTGATCAGCTTGCCCAACACCGTGCTCGACAGATACTGGACGTTGCCGAAGTTCAGGCACATCTTGATGCCCTTCTTCTTCTCCACCAGGTCGAACAACTCCTTCGAGATCTCGACGATGTTCGACTCGTCCAGGATCTTGCGGTCAAGGAAATGAACGACGTGCACACCGCTCTTTTCGGTCACGGCAAGTCTTCCCTGGGTGCCGCCTCCTTCGGTCATGCCCCTTCCCCCTCAAGAATAAACAGGCCAAAATCGTCCTCGGGCTTCGAGAAGCCCTGGATACTCGTCCTGCCCCGGTCACTGCAGCCCCATTGAACTTACTCCGGCATCTACACAGTGTCAAGGGCTTTTTTTGCCCCCGGAAGGCGGCTCTTCCGGACCGTGTTGGTGCGTCCGGCGTGCGGCACGTTGCGTCGGGACCGCCGTCGTCGCCGGCGAGTCGGTTACACCAGTTCACTGAGGACACTGTCGGCCACCACCCGTCCCCGGTGGGTCAGCTTCGCCGAGTGTTCATCCACCTCCATAAGCCCTTCCTCGGCAAGCACTTGGAGTTCCCCGCCCAGGAGGACGTCGAGGTCGAAGCCCGTGTCCCTGAGAAACGTGTCGAAGTCGATGCCGCGCGTGCGCCTGAGGTTCATCACCGCGGTTTCCCGTGCACGCTTCTCAGGCGAGAGCCGCTCACGGAACGTCACCGGAAGTCGCCCGGAATCGAGGGACGTCACGTACTCCGCGACCGACGCGACGTTCCGACGCCGCTCCCCCGCAACGTAACTCACCGCGGACGGTCCCAGCCCCACGTAGGGGGCGTTCGCCCAGTAGACCTCGTTGTGGGTGCACTGGAAGTGCGGACGTGCGAAATTCGACACCTCGTAATGCTCGTAGCCGTGTGAGGTGAGCGTGCGGATGACCCCTTCGTACATGACGAGTTCGTCCTCTTCACCCACGGGCGTCACGCGGCCCGATGCCACGTCCCGCGCGAGAGGCGTCTCCTCCTCGTAGGTCAGTGAATAGGCGGAGACGTGGGGCACATCGCACGTGAGGAGTTCGTCGAGGTCGCGGGTCCAGTCGGCGGGGGTCTGCGTGGGAATGCCGAAGATCAGGTCGAGACTGAGGTTGACGAGACCGACGTCTCGAGCGGCGGCGAGGGCATCGGTGACGTCGCCCCGGGTGTGACGCCGACCGAGGAGTCCGAGCAGCCGGTCGTCGAAGCTCTGTGCCCCGAGACTCAGACGGTTGACGCCGTGGGTTGTGAGGACCCGGAGCTTCCCGTCACTGAGGGTGCCCGGGTTCGCCTCGACCGTGAATTCCACCGATGATGCGAACGTCGTCTGCCCACGGAGGATGAGAAGGAGTTCCTCGAGCTGGTCGGCCGTGAGCGAACTCGGCGTCCCGCCGCCGATGTAGACGGTGTCAAAGGGCTCCGGTCTTTCCCCTCCGCTGAGCTGGAGTTCCCTCCGAAGTGCAGCCAGGTACGCGCTCACCGCGTCGGGGGATATGACGACGGAGTAGAAATCACAGTAGCTGCACTTGCCCACACAGAAGGGCACGTGGACGTAGAGCGCGGTGGGCGGGTCGTGTGTCATGTGCGGCATCCGGTGGCGTGAGTGTCCGTGGCGAATCTTAGACGGCGGCTCGGGCCGAAGCAAAGGAAAACGTTCCCGCCGCGGGAGACCGCGCCGGAGCGGAAGCTTCCGCACCGAACGCGTCGACGTAACCTGTGTGTTATCAGGGTGTTACGTTCAGTCCCGGATGCCGCACGTCTGCGCCCGCCCGCCGTGCGACTGTCGACGGACGGAGGACCGCATTGCATGCGACGCCCCATACCGGTATACTCGGGGGCGCTTTTCCGGGTGAACCCGGCACGTCGTGGGAGGACACCTGTTGGTGCTTATGCTGCTGATCTCGTCGAGCGTCGCGCTGTGTCTGCTGGTGGTGCACAGCTGGCGGACCCGCGGACGGTTCGTGACGCTGACCTTTGTGATCGTGGTCACGGTCTTCGGGATCCTGCGCGGGAACTCCGCCTGGCTGGTGATGGTTTCCCTGACGGGACGTCTCGACGCGGAGAAGCCCTACCATCCCCAGAGCGCCCTGCTGCCCGACATCGGTCACGCCTCCATCCAGGTGGCCCTCGGGTGGGTGTTTTCGTTGTATCTGGCGTGGACCATCTCGGAACTCATCCTCAGACGTCTTGCGCGTCCCGGCGAGGAGCCCCGTCTCGTCCACCGGGTGTTCGCCATCTCGGCCCTGTCGGCCCTCTTCATGTGCTGCATGTGCTACTGCATGGAGGTGACGGCCGTCACGGTGGGCTGGTGGTACTGGGACGCGTGCGCCCAGAGCATGCTGGAGTGGAGCATGCGGGCGTGGTTTTCCGTGGCACACGACTGTCTGATGCCCTTTCTGGTGATCGTGTGTTCGACCTACCGCAGTCGGCTGCGGTGGCTGTGGCTGCTCGCGTTTCCGATACACAAGTTCTTCCACGTCGCCCAGAGGTGGACCTCCTACACGGTGCTTATCCACCACGTGATGGCGCTGTTCATGATTGCTCTTCTGCTCTACGCCAGGCTTCGCATGGCGCGGGGTGAGATGGGCAAGTCGGCGTCGCCGGCGCGACGGATCGTTGACGTGCTTCCGGCGGTCGCACTGGCAATCTTCCTCGGGGTGCTCACGACGGCGAACCTCGTCAAGGACGCCGGGATGGCCAACCTGATGACGCTCGTCCCGCTGCTGATGCTCTGTCTTCTGGCGTGGCGTCCGCTCCCCGTATGGGTGGTGCTGGGACTTTCCGTCGTCTCTCTGGGGGGGTGGGTGTGGG
>DATKVD010000250.1:0-5247 GCA_035530235.1 Planctomycetota bacterium
AGCACCTCGAACGTCCCGCCGCCGCGGCCGTCGAGACGCACCACGCGCTGATAGACCGCGCTCTTCTCGACACAGTAGACCTGCTCGTTCTCATCCACGTCGATCGACGTGACCTGCATCAGCTTCCACGTCTTCCGGCCGCCGAAGTGCGTCACCTTTCCGAAGCGGTCGCCCAAGTCCTCGATGCGCGTGAACGTCCCGGTGCCCGCCCCCTTCGTCGTCCACAGAAGGAAAGGCTTCCGCGAGGTGTCGAGCGCCAGGTTGAACCCCGCCAGCTCGTGCAGGTCGACGGTCGCGATGGTCTTGTGCGGGTGGACCGGGTGCAGTTTGACCAGCCGCTTGACGGGTCCGGCGTCCGACTGTGCATCGACCGTCACGTAGATGAATCCGTGGGGGTCGACGAGCACCGCGGCACAGTGGGTCAGCGGGAGTTCTTGTCCGTTGTATTCGTACGACTCAGCGGAGCGAAGGTAGTAGCCGTCCCGACGGAACACCTTGATCTTGTGGTTGCCCGAATCGCAGACGAAGATCCGTCCGTCGGCGTCGACGGCGACGCCGGCGGGTCCGTTGAAGTGCTCGGCGTCGTCGCCCGGCTCGCGGAGCGTCCCCAGGTACGAGCGGGGCGCGTCCAGCTTGCGCCGGCCCGCATAGGTGAACGTCTCGAACGCCTCGGGGCCGCGGTGACGGATGAGACAGTGCACCACCACGTGGTAGCACGTGGGGTTCTTGGTGGCGAAGGCCTGGGGCCTGGCGTCCTCGGCCTCGGCCTTGCCGCGCGGGGCCCCGTCGCTGATGAGCATCGACGTCGCGCTCGTCGGACACAGCCACATCAGGTTCCAGTGCTTCGGCACCCAGAACGGGGTGTTGCCGTACTCACGGTAGCCCTGGCCGTCGGCGCCCAGCCGCACCAGCCGACGTACGACCGGATAGGTGTCGGACCCGCCGTGGTCCATCCCCAGCGCAAAAAGATGCCCCGGCGGCACATACGCCAGCATCGCCGTCTCGAAGCGGTTCGCCCACGACGGCACGCTCCCCGTCGCGTTTGAGCGCTGCCGGCTGTGAGCGTAGTCCGGCGCGACGTTCGGGTTCGGCGGCAATATCTCACGCTGGTAGCGTCCCTCACGGTCGTAGACGTAGACGTGACTCGGGCTCTGGTGCATCACCCCCGCGCGGTGCAGGAGATACACGTTCCCCTTCGGGTCCACCTGGATGCCAACCGGGTGGACGAGGGAGTAGGCGTCCGTGTCCTCGCCGAGGAACGCGCCTAACTTCGGCGTCATCTTGGCCGAGACCGTGAGCGTGTACGTCCCCGGCGGCAGGGGCTCGCCGTCGTCGTCGGTGCCGTCCCAGGGGATCTTCTGCGCGAGCGCGTCGGCGGCGAAGGGCGCGGGGGCCCGCGGACCCAGAAGCCCCGCGGCAAGGTGACGCACGACCTTGCCGTTCCCATCGACGATGCGCACGATGCAGTCAGTGGCTTGATCCAACTCGAAGCTGACCACGGCGGAGTTGATGCGCCCGCCGGCGGACGCGACGTCGGTGAGCCTGGGGGGCGAGACGAACTTCGGCGGCGGCTGTGGCGTCAGCTCCGTCGGCTCGGCGACGCCATCGACGATCTTGACTTCATCGAACTCGATGACGGTGCCGACCGGCGCGTTCACGGTGTTCATCAGGAAGATGTGGACGCGGCCCCGGCGTCCCGTCCCCAGAAGGTGGTCGAGGCTCCTGGCCATCTTCTTGAGCGGCACGCGCACGCGCTCGTAGCCGGGCTTGCCGCTGCCCAGCGTCGCCAGCTTGTGGTGGAACTCGTTGAGCCCCGACCCCCGCCGGCCGCGGATGTGCAGCTCCAGTCTCACGTCGGGGATGACCACCCCGTGCGTGTCCACGTGGAACTCGAGGTATGCCGTCTCCCAAGCGATTTCCCCGATATCCTGGTCGGCGCCGATGACCCCGAACCGGTTGATGTTGTTGCCGAAGACGTCCTTCTCCTCCCCACTCCACACCACCACGTGCTTCATGTGCAGGTGCCCGCCCTGCGGGTGCTCGGTCGAGTATTGCGTCCCGGCGAAGGTCCAGCCCTCGCCCTTGCCGCCGTCGTGAAAGAGGAACCACTCCCGTGCCGACGACACGCCCGACGTCATCGCCAGCACCGTCAGCACCGCACACAGCCGTCTCATGACCTTCTCCTGAATGTTGCGGGGTCCTGCCCCTGCGCCGCCGACCGGGCGACTCGCGCCCCTGATTTGACTTGAAAAAACGCCTCCCGTGCGGCTACCATTATAGCAGTGCCGCCGAACATGACCAGCCATTCGTCAAAGGAAGAGCACGTGAAGGTCAGGAAGCGAGACATCAAGGTCGTCTGCCACAACATGGACCGTCTGGTGACGGCGCCGTTGAGGACGTTCGGCCACCCGCGTGGGGCGTATGTGCCGAAGCTCTACCGGAAGGCCCGGGCGCTCTACCGTGAGCCGATCTGCTACCACGCGGCGGCCAGGATCCTGGCGAGCCCCGGGGCGCACGTGGCGATCGTCACCGGCACCTATAACCCGGTCTATTTTCCGGGCGGCGAGACGGACGGTCCCATCGGTGCGGCGGTGCTGGGCCGGGTGCTCGCTCAGCTCGGGCACCGCGTGACGTTCTGCGTCGAGGAGCAGATCATCCCGGCGATGTATCGGTTCGCGGAGGTCGCAGGCGCCGAGGGGGACTTCGAGGGCCTCACCATCGGCCGCGAGGACGGTCACGCACCGCTCGCCGACCGCTTCGACGCCGCCGTCTTCATCGAGAAGATCGGCACCAACCGCGTCGGCGTCCATCACACCTCCTCGGGCGTCGCCAGCGACACCGACGACGCGAACGTCTCCGGTTTCGTGCGCGCCATGCAGGCGCCCGGCAAGTGGACCATCGGCCTGGGCGACGGCGGGAACGAGATCGGCTTCGGGTGCATCGTCGACACGGTCCGCAAGATCGTCCGCTACGGCGACGTGTGCCGGTGTCCGTGCCGGGGCGGCATCGCCACCGTCCTCGCGACGACCATCCTCTTCCCGGCGTCCATCTCCAACTGGGCCGGTTACTCCATCATCGCCGCGATGGCACTCATCACGGGCGACTTCTCGCTCCTCCACACGCCCGAGAAGGAGATGGAACTCCTCGAGACCGCGCCCACCGTCGGCTGCTTCGAGGGGACTGTCGCCAAGGACAAGCCCTACATCGACGCCGTGCCCCCGGAGGGCTCGGCCGCCATGGTGCAGCTCCTGAAATCCGCCGTCGACGTCGCCTACAGCGAGACACTGCCCCTCGACTCACGACCGTATTGACCGCGGATTTCGGGTAGTCGTGCCGATGGTGTTGCCTCTGTGCCGGGGAATGAATGGTCTCTGTAGGAAACGTCCCGAAACGCGACGGCTGTTTCGGTGCCCCAACGGGGCTCCGGCGATAGCCCGGGGCAACGCCCCGGGAATGGGAACCGGCTCTCATTCTCCGGTGAACCCCGAAGGGGTTCCAGAGCCCCTACAGGGCTCGTCCGTGGGCGTGCGAGCCACCTCATACCCAGGGCGCCGCCCTGGGCTATCGATGTAACCCCTTCGGGGTTGACCGTTCATCCGCGCGGGGGGAATGAATGACGACGAAAGGAGTCAACGCGATGAATGCGAGAAGGCGGTGGATGGCGGTTGTGCTGTTCGCTGCGTTGGCGGGGGCGGTGCTGGCGCAGCCGGCGGAGCGGCCAAGGGCGCAGCCGGGCGAACGGCGGCCCGAACGGCGGGGGCCGTGGGTGCCCAAAGGCGTCAACCTCCACCAGGACATCCCATACGTGGAGGGCGGTCACAGGTCCCAGCGGCTCGACCTCTACGTGCCCGAGGACGCGAAGGGCCCGACGCCGCTCATCATCTGGGTGCACGGCGGGGCGTGGCTGGGCGGCGACAAGCGTCAGTGTCCGGCGACGGGCATCACGACGCGCGGGTATGCCGTGGCGAGCATCAACTACCGGCTGAGCCACGAGGCGACGTGGCCGGCACAGATTCACGACTGCAAGGCGGCGGTGCGGTGGCTCCGGGCGCACGCGGCGGAATACAAGCTGGACCCGGACCGCTTCGGGGCGTGGGGGTCGTCGGCAGGCGGTCACCTCGTCGCACTCTTAGGCACCTCGGGCGGCGTCGCGGAACTCGAAGGCGACCTCGGCAGCGCCGGCGTCTCGAGCCGCGTGCAGGCGGTGTGCGATTACTGCGGCCCCACCGACTTCCTCGTCATCGGCAAGTTCCCGAGCCACCTCCGGCACGACGCGGCCGATTCGCCCGAGGCGAAGCTCCTCGGCGGCCCCATCCACCAGAACGTCGAGAAGGCCCGACAGGCCAACCCCATCGCCTACATCACCGCGGACGACCCGCCGTTTCTCATCGTCCACGGCGACAAGGACATGACGGTGCCCGTCAACCAGAGCGAGATCCTCTACGACGCACTCAAGAAGGCGGGAGTGTGGGCGAAGTACGTGCCGGTGCCGGGCGGCGGACACGGCGTCGGCCCGCCGGGCGGCGTCAGGACCGTCAACGCGTTTTTCGACGAGCACCTCGCGGCCAAGGACGCGAAGGAAACAAAGGAGGACAAGGTCATGATCGATATCCACTGGCACGGGCACGACACGTTCCGGATCGTCGATGCCGGGAAGCAGATCTACTTCGACCCGTACAAGGTGCCCGACGGGCTGCCGAAGGCGGACGTGATCTTCATCACGCACGAGCACCGGGACCACTACTCACCCGAAGACGTCGCGAAGATCGTCAAGGATGACACGAAGTTCGTCGCGCCGACGGACGTTGCGAAGACGATCGGCGAGGCGGCCGTCGGCATGAAGCCGGGCGACGAGGTCACCGTCGACGGCCTCAAGGTGAAGGCGATCGCCGCATACAATATAGACAAGTTCCGAACCCCCGGCGTCCCCTTCCACCCGAAGGAGAAGAACTGGGTGGGATACGTCGTCACGCTCGCGAACGGGACGACGGTCTATCACGCCGGGGACACCGATTTTACGCCCGAGATGAAGACGGTGAAGGTGGACGTGGCGCTCCTGCCGGTGAGCGGGAAGTACGTGATGACGGCGGCGGAAGCCGTGGAGGCCGCGAACGCGATCAGCCCCAAGGTGGCCGTCCCCATGCACTATGGCGGCGGGGTGGTGGGCACCGAGGCGGACGCGGAAGCCTTCAAGAAGGGGTTCAAAGGGGAGACGTGGATCCTGAAGGCGGAGAGGTAGCGCCCGCG
>DATKVD010000251.1:0-3935 GCA_035530235.1 Planctomycetota bacterium
AACCCGGCGACGTCACTGAAGAACACGGTCAGTTCCTTGCGTTCACCGCCCAGCTTGAGGGCGTCCGGGTTCTTCAGCACTTCCGCCACCACCGTGGGTGCAAGGTAGTGGTGAAAGGTGTTGCGGATGTGACGCTTCTGACGTTCCTCGGTGAGCTGACGGTACGCCGTGATGGCCGCATACGCCAGGAACCCCGCCATCACCGGCCCCGCCATCGCCACCCACCACCCGGCGAGCCAGAACACCAGAAAGGTCAGCACCGCCCACCCGACGAGCACGGCCAGACCGCCGACGGCCGCCCCACGCGTGCTCAGGAAACTGGCCACCAGACTCACCAGCAGTCCCACGACCGCGATGGCGACCACGTTCACCCAGTCGGGCGCCCTCCGGACGAACTGGCGCTGGAGAATCGAGTTGACAACGGCGGAATGCACGCCGACCCCGGGGAGCAGGGGATGGATGGGTGTGGCTTTCAGGTCGGTGGAGGCCGACTCGGTCGACCCGACGATGCACAGCTTGCCCCGAATGAGGGATTCGAGCTGCTCGCGAACGTGACGCAGGTTCGTCCGGAGTCGTTCCTGTTCCTTCCGCAGCTCGTCGATGCCGGCGAGATAGTATCTCATCTGCGCGATGAGCTTGCGTTCCTCCTCATTCTGTCCCTCATTTGCGGTGTTCTTCACCAGGAAGTCCCGGATGCGCTTCTCGACGTCCTGCTGCTCTTTCTGGAGGGTCTCGAGTCTCTGTCGGTCCTCGGCCGACAGCTCGCCCTTTGCCTTGAGCGCGGTCACCTCCTGGTTTGCCCTCGTCCATTTGCCGCCGACGAACTGGTCGTTGTCCCGGTAGATCTCGGCAAGGACCCTCTGGTTGTCGGCGATGTTCTCGCGGAACCGGTTGAGACCACGGACGAGACCGTAGGGAACGTGTGCGAACAGGTTGTTCCATGCCGTTCGACGGTTGCCGGCCCAGTTGATGATCATCCGGCATTCCTCGTCCACCGGGACGATGATGGGCTGGCGGCTGCCGGCCTGGTCGTTCTGGGGGTGGATGGTGATGTGACTGCCCGGGACGACCTCGACGTTTCTCACGTCCGTCGCGAGGGCCCGACAGGCGGCGACCAGTGAGAGGTGCGGCAGCAGACGGTCCTTGCGCACGAAAAAAAGCGACACGTGACGCAGCATGCCGTCCTCGGCGTCGGTGGGTGCGTTCGACGCCCCGAACCCCACGGCGTTCCGAGTCAGCACGTCGATGGGCACCTCGATCTCCGAGGTCCGGGGAATCCGTTCCCATTGGGGACCTTCCGGCAGGAGTCTCGCACTGATCTCGTAGATTCGCTTCAGGGCGAGACAGTGGTCCACGGCGGCCGGAATGATGACCTTCTCCTCGACCGACTCGACGAAGGGCTTGCGCTTCGGGAGGAGCTTGTCCAGCAGCATCTTCAAGGTCAGCTCGCCCTTTTCCTCGAGGAGCTGTCGGCCGACGGTGCGGGCCACGGATTTCTTGAGTCCGACCAGCTCCGAGTCGACCGCGGATTCGGGGACGTTCAACTGACGTGCGAGGTCGGCGGCGTCGGCGTCGAAATGCTCGAGCAGTGCCCCCTGGATCCTTTGGCGCACCTCTTCTTCCCCGGACGAGTCCGCCTGAGAGTGTGCCAGTCGAAAGGGGAGAAAGGAGAAACCGGTCTCGTGCAGACCGGCGGCGAAGGCGTTGTCGTCCTCGCCGGAGCTGGGCTCCGGGAACTCGACGTCGAAGATCACCTCATGGGCCCCCAGCTCCTTACACGTCCTCACCAGGTCCGCGTGACGGTCCCGGGGCCAGGGCCACCGACCCCACCGGCTGATGGAACTGTCGTCGATATCGATGTGGAGGATGAGGTCGGTCTGCTGGAGTTCCGGACGGAGACCGAAGCGCATGTCGAGCGTCTTCAGCTCGATCTGACGGTAGAGTTCGGTGGTGAAGGCGAGGGTGAGCACGAGAGCGACGGCGAGGAGTCCCAAAGCCGGGCCGGTGAGCTCACGTTTGAAGCCGCCCCCTTCAGGCATCCAAGTTGTCCCCGTCTACCACGGCTCGATGGTCCCACAGTCGCCGTTCTCGTGGTTCGTGGTGCCCAGCAGGATCTGTCCGAACACGTTGAAGTTGCTCGGACTGCTCGGGGTGAGGTTCCCCCAGGCCCCTTCGCCGCCCGTGCCGTGCCACATTGAGGACCAGGTCTCCTCCTTCGTGAAGCCCGAGAAGTTGACCGGCACCCACGTGCCCATCATGGCGTAGACGATGGGACTGGTGAGGTTCGAGTCGGTCTTTCCGCCGGGACCCACGGGGATGGTGGGATTGACGGAGTATTCCGCCTTCCCTTCGTTGCCCATGCGCAGCTTGCCGCCCAGACCCCGGAAATACGAGAACTCCTTGATCTTGGTGCCCTTGACACTGGCGGTGGCCGTCGGACAGGAGACCTTGAAGTCGTTGGCGGCGGTGCCCTTCTTCACCTGGATGCGAACCGCACCATACTTCATCTTGAGACGGGTCTTCACCGTCCCCGGGGTGCGCGAAAACTCACTGATCTTCATCTCGGTCAGTCGCTGCACCACCACTTCACTGTTGTCCTCGAAGCGCAGCACCGCCTGACCGTTGAGACCGGTTGAGATCTCCCAGTCACTGGTGAGCTTCATCCCGGACTTTGCCGCGACCCACGGCTTGTCGGCGGAGGGACGCACCTCGACACTTCCCTTGGCCTCGACGACGGTGACGGTGCCGGCGGTCGGCTGGGGTTCGACCTTCTCGGCAGGCGCCGCCTGCGCGAAGGCGACCATCGCCACACCGTGGAAGACCAGAACAACGACGATCAGCATGCATACGCTCTTTCTCATTTCTGCACCCCATCCTCGCTGGTTGACCTGTGGTTTGCCGGAATACCACCCCGTCTAAGTATAGCCCGCAATCGCCGCTTCGGCAACAAAAACCGCCGATAACGGGCCTCTGCGGGCCGATAACGCCTGAAAAGTGCCACACCACGGCTTATCGCCCGGTGTCGACCGCAGGACACCGGCTTAGATACACTAAAACCGGCCCTCCGGCCGCTCGAATCCCGTCCCGTCGACTTCGGGCCGCGAGACGTTACTTTTTCTTGGCCCGTTCGGCGGCGTCCAGCTCGTCGGCAATACTCCCCGCGGTGTCGGGCTTCGGCGCGGGGGCGGCCTGCTGGAGCGAGGCCGCCGAGCCGCGGGGCTTCACCTTGCCCTTCGGGTGCTCCTCGATGTAGTCGGCGGCCCACTTCAGGATGCCCAGCACCTCGCCGCCGGTCATGCGGTCCGCCTGGTTCCCGTCGGCCCACGCCTCCAGGTAGCGACACTCGCGAAACGCGTACCGCTCACTCGTTCCCAACAGCGTCATCGTGATGCCCCCACGGATGCCGCACGTCCGGCAGATCATGTAGGCGGCGCGACCACGGGTCAGCGGTGCCTTCGGATTCCGTGTCCATTTCTTGCGGATGACCTTCATGTCGATGAGGGCCTGGGCCTGCTCGTCGAAGGACCTCTGGCCGGCCTCGGTGTCAAGCGCCAGGTTGAAGAAGGCACGCACCGCGTCCTCGAACGAAGCGTTCGGCTTGGCGGCAAGGATGCGGTAGAAGGCGTTGTCCGCGCTCGCCGTCACGGGTGCCAGGAGCAGTACCGTGACGAGTGCGGCCGCTGTCAGTCGTTTCATCGCCCTGTCCTCTCAGAAACTGTAGGTGACGCTGCCCAGCACGTATTGACGGTCGTTCCGGTCGGTGTAGGCCCTGCCCGGCCAGAACAGTCCCCACCGAACGGTGAACAGCAGGTCGGAGGTGATCCGCCAGTTGGCGTACAGGTCGAGTTCCTCGCCGAGGTCGGTGTTCGGCAGGTTGGCCCGGAAGTCACTGACCCCGCCGGTGCCCTTGTCTTTGTCGAACCAGTAGTAGGACG
>DATKVD010000252.1:0-2968 GCA_035530235.1 Planctomycetota bacterium
CACGGATGGGCGGGGTCGAACGTCAGCCCGGCGGCCTCGGGCAGCGCTTCAAAGAGCGGCGGGACCATCGACGAGATCCACCCCACGCCTGAGTCGCTGAGGAATCGCACCTCGCCGCCGAGCATCCCCCCGTAGAGCCCCTGGTCGAACTCGGTGAGGTAGACGCACGGGACCGAGTCGTCCTCGACGCGCGAACGCTCCTTGAAGTGTTCGTCCCAGAAGGTGATGCGCTCGTGGGGGTCGGGATACTCACAGAAGCCGGCGGGGTGCACCTCTCCGAAGCGATCCATCGCGGCGGTACGTACTTCGAAGACCGCGCAGACCAGATCGGGCGCGCGGCGCTCGTAGAGGTCCGCAAGTCTGTCGAGCGTTTCCCAGCCGCCGGCACAGTAACTCAGGGGGAACGGCCGCGATTCCTTTTCGCCGGCGTCGGTGCTCTGGTGGGTCATGGCGTGTGCTCCCAAGGACGGCCCGCGGAACGGCGACTTCCCTATCGACTCCGCTCGGCGGGAGGCACGTACCGGGGCATCCACCTCATGCAGTAAAGCCAGTAGAGGCCAAAGGTTACGAGAATCCCGATGCACACTACCTGAAAGAGCGTGAGCCCCCAGTGGGGGGTGGGGGAGTCGCCGCGGAAGAACTCCACGACGAACCGGTAGACCGCGTACAGCATGCCGAAGAGTCCGGTCTCTTGACCGATGCGCCGCGGGACGTAGGAGTAGACGAGGAGCACGACGAAGATGATGAGTGCGGAAGCCGCGGCGTAGAGTTGCGTCGGGTGGATGGGACACGACCGCGGCATCGGTCCTTTCCCGCCTGCTTGTCCGCCCATGGCGACCCAGGCGGAATAGGTGTCGATAAGTCGGCCGTCGTTGACGCGGCCCTCGCACCCGGGCAGCTTCCCGGCCCAGTCGGGCAGCAGGCGCGGGTCTCCCGCGACCTGCGCCGCATAAGCCGGTGACGGTCGGAACGTGCCCTTCGCGTTGATGGGTGCGTAGGCCGGGTACGTCACCGCCCACGGGACGTCCGCGACGTGGCCGTGACAGCACCCGTTCAGGAAGCACCCCACGCGCGCAAACGCATACCCCAGGATAACCCCCGCCACGAACATGTCGATGTACTTCGCCGCGCTCAGTCGCTTGACCTTGAGGTAGATGTAGGTGAGCAGGATGGCGCCGACCAGTCCCCCCTGAAACGCCAGTCCGCCCTCCCAGATGTAGAACACCCTGACGAGGTGTCCGCTGAACTGCGGCCAGAAGAGGTAGACGTAGAACGCCCGGGCACCGGCGAACCCCCCGACGAGACTCCACATCCACATGTCCCAGATGACGTTCCGGTCCGCGCCTTCCCGGCGCGCGCGACGAAGCACCACGAACACCCCCACCAGGCAGCCCAGCATCACCATGAACCCGTACGCACGCACGGGTATCGCGCCGAGCCACGGGATGGGGATGTTGAACAGCACCGGTCGCATGACGATTCCTTCAGCCGCTATTTCCCGTGCTTCTTGACGATGCGGTTCTTCCCGTCCACGTGGACGATCTTCGGCCTCGTGCGTCGGGCCTCTTCCTCGTTGCACAGGGCATAGCTGAGGATGATGACCTGGTCGCCCGGCTCGAAGAGCCGGGCGGACGCGCCGTTCAGACGGATGACGCCGCCGCCGGGCCTGCCCGGCATCGCGTAGGTGGCCATACGCGCCCCCGTCCGCATGTTCGCGATCTCCACGCGCTCGTCCTTCAGGATCCCCGCCGCGTCCATCAGCCTGCGGTCGATGGTGATGGAGCCCCGGTAGTGGAGCCTCGTGTCGGTGACGGTGGCGAGGTGGATCTTGCCGCTCAGCATCTGCTTCAGCATGTCACGTCTTCTTTCGCGCTTTGACTTTCATGTTGTCGATGAGGCGCGCTTTGCCCAGGTACACCGCGACCGCGACGACCGCCTCGCCCGTGATGACGTCGATCGCTTCGAGCGTGTCGGGATGCACGACGGAGACGTAGTCGATGCGTGCGCCCTGTGCGGTGCGGATGAGCTTCCGCACGGCACGCGTGACGTCGCGCACGGCGGTGGTGCCTTCCTCCTCGACCAGGCGTTTCGCCTCGACGAGCGAGCGGTAGAGCGCGGGCGCCTCCCGGCGCTCCTCCGCGGTGAGATACCGGTTCCGTGAACTCATCGCCAGCCCGTCCGGCTCGCGCACCTCCGGACACGCGACGATCTCGACGTTCATGTCGAGATCGGCGACCATCCGCCGGATGATGACGAGCTGCTGGTAGTCCTTCTCGCCGAAGTACGCCCGGTCGGGTTCGCACAACCCGAACAGCTTCGCGCACACCGTCGTCACGCCGCGGAAGTGCGTCGGACGCGACCGCCCGCACAAAAGCTTCGACAGCCGGTCGACCTCGAGGTGCGTGGTGAACCCCTGGGGGTACATCTCCTCGGGCGTCGGGATGAAGACGACGTTGACCCGAGCGCGTCGGCAGGCGGCGAGGTCGCGCGCGAGCGGGCGCGGGTAGCGGGCGAGGTCCTCGCCCGGCGAGAACTGCGTCGGGTTGACAAATATGGATACGATGGTGCGATCGTTTTCGGCCACCGATCGCCGCACCAGCGAGAGGTGTCCTTCGTGCAGCGCGCCCATGGTCGGGACCAGTCCGATGGTGCGTCCGGGGCGTCTCGCGCGGCGCAAATAGCGCTTCAATCCGGCGCAGGTTGTGACGCTTTTCGTCATTTTCGGCTACCGTCGTGTCGTTTCAGTGTCGGTTCTTGTCGCCTGATTTCGCCTGGATGTCGGCCAATGTCGTGCGGATGTCCTTTTTTGTCTCCGGATGTCTCACGCGGGGCGCGATGTCGGCGAGCGGCCGGAGCACGAACGCGCGCTCCGTCATCCGGGGGTGAGGGACGGTCAGTTCCTCGTCCTGGATGACCAGTTCGCCATACAGAAGAATATCGATATCGATATTCCGCGGACCCCAGTGGA
>DATKVD010000253.1:0-16535 GCA_035530235.1 Planctomycetota bacterium
TATCCGGATGACCCCGACGCGTCGGAGTCACTTCGCCTCCCGCCAGTTCTTTCCGGTGGCGAGGTTGACGACCAGGGGCACGTCGAGCGGGATGGCGGTGCTCATGTCCTCGGTGACCATGCGTTTGACGGTGTCGAGTTCCTTCTCGGGCACCTCGAAGAGCAGTTCGTCGTGGATCTGCAGGATGAGTTTCGTGTCGAGTCGCCGCTCCCGGATGTGCCGGTGAATGTGGATCATCGCCTTCTTGATGAGGTCGGCGGCCGAGCCCTGGCAGACCGTGTTGATGGCCATGCGCTCGGCCTGGTTGCGACTGCGGTTGGCCCCGTCGGTGTTCTTGATGCCCTGGAGGTACCGTCTGCGTCCCAGCATCGTGCTCACGTATCCATTGGCCTGACACGTCTTCAGTGTCTCTTCAAAGAAGCGCTCGATGCTCCGGTACTTCCCGTAGTAGGCCTCGATGAACTTCGCCGCCTCACCCACCGTGATTCCCAGCTGGTTCGAGAGCCCGTAGGGGCTCAGGCCGTACATGATGCCGAAGTTGACGGTCTTGGCCTGTCGGCGCATCTGGGGCGTCACGTCCTTCTGCTTGATGCCGTAAATCTGCGAGGCGACGAACGCATGGATGTCCTGGCCGTGCTTGAAAGCGCCCACGAGTGCCGGGTCGCCCGTGAAGTGTGCGAGGATCCGCAGCTCGACCTGCGAGTAGTCGGCACTCAGCAGCACCGTGTCGTCGGAGCCCGTGATGAACGCCTCGCGTATCTCCTCCCCCTCTTCCGTGCGGATGGGGATGTTCTGCAGGTTCGGGTCCGAGGAACTCAGTCGCCCGGTGGCCGTTACCGTCTGGTTGAACGACGCGTGGATTCGGCCGGTACGCGGCGAGACGAGCTGCGGCAGTGTGTCGACGTAGGTCCCCTTGAGTTTCGACAGGAGCCGGTATTCGAGCACCAGTCGCGGCACCTCGTGCATCGACGCCAGGACCTCGAGCACGCTCTGGTCGGTCGAGTACCCGGTCTTGGTGCGTTTCTTTCCGGGGAGACGGAGTCTCTCAAAGAGCAGGACACCCAGCTGGCGTGTGGAGTCGATGTTGAACTCCTCGTCGGCGGCCTCGTAAATCGCAGCGCGCAGCTCGTCGATGCGTCCGCCCATCTCGACGCTCAGCCGCTCGAGGACCGCCGTGTCCACCGCCACCCCCACCCACTCCATGTCCCGCAGGACGTCGATCAGCGGCAGTTCGAGTTCCGCATAAAGTCGGTCGAGTTCCGCCTCGGTCAGCTTCGGTGCGAGGATGTCGGCGACCTGCCAGGCCACGTCGGCGTCCTCACAGGAGTACTCACACACCTTCTCCGACGGCACCTCACTCATCAGTTTCTGCTTCTTGCCCTTGCCGATGAGGTCGGTGATGGGGATCATCCTGTGTCCGAGGTATTCGGCGGCGAGGTCGTCGAGGTTGTGGCGACGCTTGCCCGGGCTCAAGAGGTAGCTGGCGACCATGGTGTCGAAGACGATGCCGGCGAGTTCGATGCCGACGTTGAGAAGGACGACGGCATCGTATTTCAGGTTCTGTCCGCGCTTGTCGACGTTGGCGTCTTCGAGGATGGGCTTGAGCGCGGCGAGAACGGTCCCGGCGTCGAGGTGCTCCTCCCCTTCGGGGGCCTGGAGCGCCAGGTAGTCGCCCTCGCCCGGTTTCCACGAGAACGAGATCCCGACGATGTCGGCGTCGCGCGGAAAGGTGCTGGTGGTCTCGAGATCGATGGCGAAGCATTTCCGCTTCCGGAGTTCCTTCACGAATCTGTCAAAGAGCGGTGGCGAGTTGACGAGCCGGTAGTCCCTCCGACGCTCGGGTGCCTCTTCGAGGAGTTCGTCGGTGAACCGCTTGAACCCCCACGTCCGGAAGAGTCCGAGCATTCGCTGCCGGTCGGGTTCGGCGGGCTTCAGGTCCTCGACCGTCACGCCGAGCTCGACGTCGTCGTCGAGGATGACCAGGTCCTTCGAGAGGCGGGCCTGGTCCGCGAAGTCCCTCAGGTTCTCCTGACGCTTCTTGCCGGCGATCTCGTCGACGTGAGCCAGCACCTCCTCGAGTGTTCCGTACCGCTGGATGAGTTCGAGGGCCGTCTTCGGACCGATGCCGGGAACCCCCGGGACGTTGTCCGAGGTGTCGCCCGACAGGGCCATTGCCTCCACCACCTGTACGGGGGTGATGCCCTTCTCCTCGGCGAGGGCGGTCACGTCGATGGTGCGGTCCTTCCGGTTGTCGTATATCGTGATCCGGTCCGACAGGAGCTGCTGGGCGTCCTTGTCACTGGTGAGGATGACGACGTCGAGTCCCTGTCTTTCCGCCTGTCGGGCGAGGGTGGCGATGATGTCGTCGGCCTCGAAGCCCGGCTGCTTCACCATCCGGAGGCCGTGGGCCTCGATCACCTCGTCGATCAGCGGCAGCTGACCGACCAGCTCGTCGGGCATCGGCTTGCGGGTGGCCTTGTAGTCCTCGAACAGGTCGTTGCGGAACGTCTTCTCCCCGGCGTCCAGCACCACGGCGATGTAGTCGGGCCGTCGACGGAGGATCTTGTGCAGCATGGCGGTGAAGCCGTACACCGCGTTGATCGGCCGGCCGTCGGGCGTCGTCAGACCCCGTATGGCGTAAAAGGCCGAGTAAATGTGCGAGTGTCCGTCGATCAGATAGAGTGTCTTTGGCATGGATGGTCAAGACTCAGCGGGTTGGTGCCGCACGGCAGACGCGGATGGTTTCGCAGTCCGGCACGCGACTGCGTCTTCGATGTGACAGCCTTCCCCGGGTCAGAGCCCCGAGCGGATTCCCATGGATAAGTGCGTACAGAAGATGCGGTTCCGCATCACGTGAGTGGGCACTGGAAGAAGGACTACCTGTGATGTGTCGCCGGACAGACGCACGTGCATGAGGAGTATTGAACCATACCCCGTATACCGGCCGGCAGTAGGCGTGTCAAGGGATTTTTCCGTTTTTTTGTTGAAAGGAACCCCGAAAACGTCCTATAATGACACAGTGCGTCGGGACGTGGAGTCTCTCGGCAAGTCCATGATGCGCTTGAGGTTACGGATCAGGAACGGACGCACAGGGATCCCGGCTTCCGTCCGGACGTGCTCTTTCGGCGGCCGCCAATAATGAGTTGACTTTGGAGAGTGCCTTCCTATACTTTGTAGACTTTGCCGGGTGCCGTCGCCGACGGACAGGCCCCGGCGGCTTCCAGCGGATGAACCGTCACACAGAACTTGACCTCGCCTGAGGAGGTGAACGCATGACCACACGGATGTCACCGGGAGGCCGGACGGGTGTGTCACCCGTGACACTCATCGTTGTCGTTCTTCTGGCCATGATTGCGGGGACGATTGCCTTCGTCATGTATACCCGCACGGTCAAGGGGGAGGCGGCCCTGGTCAAGGTGAAGGCGGAAAAGGACGAGGTCAACCGACAGATCCAGGCCGTGGTCAGTGAGACGGGTGAGATACGGAACTTCCTCGAAAGCAAGCGGAACCCCGACGAGGTCAAGACGTATTTCAGTGAACTCGACATGCGGGGCATCGAGGTCGACCCACGGAACTTCCACAAGGTCAACGTGGACCTCGACCTGTGGATCATGCGTCTGACCGTGCTGATGACGGAACTGGACAAGCGTGTGGCCGAGGCCAGCACGTGGGCCGACAGTGCCGAGACCGCACGGGACAACACCCGGGACGATTACAGCCAGCGTGTGCAGCAGAAGAACCAGGAACTCAGCAGACTGGACCGGTTCCTGCGCGACGAACTGGCGAAGAAGGAGGAACTCGTCACTCGCTACGTCAAGGAAAAGCAGGACTTCATCAACCAGTACAACAACGCCCGGGACGAGTGGGAAGGGAAGAAGCAGAGGCTGCTGGTTCAGACCGATCAGCTGACCCGCCGCAACGCCGTGATGAGACGTGACCTCCTGGTGCTGAGACCGGAGCCGACCATCGCCCCCCCTTCGGGCAGGGTCCTCCGCAGTGAGTGGCACACGAAGAAGGTCGTCATCAGTCTCGGTGAGCGGGACGGGGTGTTCCCGGGACTGGGGTTCGAGGTCTACCACATCAGTCGCAACGGCACGCGGATCGTGAAGGGCAAGATCGAGATCGTCGAGGTACTGAGAGAGTCGAGCGTCGCGACGATCATCGAGACTGACCCGGTTCAGCCGATCGTGGTCGGTGACGCCATTCAGACCCTTTTCCTGCCGATTCCACGCGAGAAGAAGTTCGTCATTGCCGGTTTCATCCCCCCCGGATCCATCTACGACAAGGCTGAGATGAAAGCCATCATCAAGCTGAACGGTGGTGAGGTGCAGGAGGAGGTGACCCTCTACACCGACGTGCTTATCCTGGGAGAAACCGCACCCCGGGGACTGACCGAGATGGACGAGAAGCTGGTGGGTGTGGCGCAGACGGAATACCGGAAGGGACGGTCCGAGGCGGAACTGGCCCGGGAACTCAGTGTCGATATTCTGGACTATCGTGAATTCCTGCAGGGCATCCAACGGTAAGGTTTGCCAGAGCAGCTGAAGGAGAAATCAGATGTCAAACAGCCCCGGAGGCGGCAGGGGGGTTTCAACTGCCCAGCTGGTTGTCTTCATTCTTCTGATTCTGGCCGGTGGCGTGGCCGCCTACATCTACTACACGGAAGCCGACCGTCTGGAGACCCGACTGAAGACGGAGCGGGACACCCTGAAGAACGACCGGGTCGCCTTGGAGAACGCCACCAAGACCCGTGACGAGCTGCATGAGGCCATCGGGTACGGCAGTCTCGGCCAGATCAAGGACGTCTTCGCGACCTCTCAGATCAAGGTGCAGCCTGAGACCCTTGAGAAGCTCATCGAGGCCAAGTTCGCGAAGCGGGCCGACCAGATCAAGCAGATCGGCGTCGACCCGAAACAGGTGGACGAGTCGGGTCAGTCGGAGTTCCTCGAACAGGTCATCACCCGGGCACGTCAGAGTGGGGTGGTTCCCGACAGCCTGAAGGGAACCAAGGTCGGCACCCTGAGTGACCACCTGATCCGTCGGGACAAGGCGGTGGCCGCACGGGAGCAGTTTGTCACGGACGGTGAGGCCGCCGTCGCCGACGTGGATGGCAAGATCGCCGAAAAGCACGCCGAGACGAAGCGGAAGTTCACCGAGATGGATGACAAAGGGGCCCAGGCCTGGAGTGAGCGGGTCGTCGAGCACAACAAGCTCCGCAACGACCCCGTCAAGTGGACCGCCGAGGGGAAGGTCCTCGAGAGCAAACTGACACTCGAACAGGCCATCAACCTGAAGCTCGACCACAAGTTGAAGCTTCAGGCCGACATGGCCACGCCCGTTGACGGCATGATCGTTTCCTACGATTGGCGGACCCGTCGCGGCACCATCAACCTGGGTGCCCGTGACAACATGAAGCCCGGCTACACACTCGACGTCTACGCCACCCGTCCCGGTCCCGATCGTGCCGACAAGCGTCTCTACAACGGACGTCTCCAGGTCCTCAACGTCTATCCCACGACGAGTGTCTTTGTGGCGGTCCCCAGCACGTGGGATTCCGAGGAACGACCCATCATGGCCGGCAATTACGTCTGCTCGCAGATCTACGACAAGAGTCACCGGAAGGTGTTCGTGCTGAAGGGATGGTTCCCCCGTGGCGGTGATTACTCGAAGGCCGCCCTTGCGGGCCTCATCGACAGGGACGGCGGCATCGTCGAGGACGAACTCACCCTTGAGACCGATTACCTCGTCGTGGGGATCGTCGACGAGAAGGACCTGGCCAACCCGAGCGAGGTGGCGAAGACGACCGTGGCCGAGGGGGCCAAGGCCTACGAGGATGCCCTGCACTGGAACGTGACCGTGCTGACCGTCGAGAAGTTCTTCAAGTACCTGAACCGCAAGGGGATGGAGACCGCACCCTGAGCGTCGGAAGGAAATGAACAAGCGGGGTCCCGACGGGGCCCCGCTTTTCTGTGTACCGCTCACGCGACGAACAGCTTCTCGTAGAGCTTCCGGTAGGCCGCGTTGGTGTTGGATTCGGCGTACGTCTGGAGGTGACGTCTCACCACGAACACCGTCACGGGGTTGGCGAGTTTCTCCCGTCGGGCGAGACGTCTCAGCACCTTGCATTCGCCCGCGCTCAGTCCGTGTGCCCTCGCAAGCTCGGCAAAAAGCGCCTCCGTCGGTCCGGGCTCCTTCACCAGCACGAAGAAACGCTTCCCCACCCGATACGCCAGCACCAGCAGCAGGATGACCAGGATGAAAAGCAGTGCCGCCGTGCCGATGCGGGAGTCCCCTTTCGGCCGACGGTAGATCTCGTGGGCCCGGCTCAACTGCCCCAGCACCGGCGTCACCTCGGCGGTCAGGATGGCCAGCAGTCCAGGCACGTCGTTTCGCCCCTCCAGGTTCAGTCGCCTTCGCCGAGGATGCTGCGTGCCTTGGCACGCACGAGTTCGCTCGGGTCGGTTTTCGCCAGTTTCATCAGCATGTCGATGCGGCCGGTGTGGTCGATCTCTCCCAGCAGCCACGTCGCACTGAGTCTCATCATTTCATCGTCGTTCTGGAGCATTTCCTCGAGGCGTTTCGTGGCGCTGCCGTCCCCCATCGTCCACAGGGCCTTGATGGCGTTGGCCCGGATGCGGTTGTTGGGATGTCCCGCGAAGATGTTGACCAGTCCCAGAAGTTCCTCGCGTCCGACGGTCTCGATGGCCTCGACGGAATTGGCGACCACCCGGCGGTCGACGTCGGTGACGGCCTCGAGCAGGGCACGGATGGCCGCCTCGTCTTCGAGGATGCCCAGGGTCTTCACCACCGTGGCACGCACGTGACGGTCACGGTCACTCGCCAGTCTCAGCAGGGTCTGCTCCACCTCCTGCTCCCGGTGAAACATCACGACGATCCTGACGGCCTTGAGCCGGCGGCCGGGCTCCAGGCTGGAAAGCTCCCTCTGGATGTGCTCCAGGTGTCCGGGGTCGAGACGTTTGAGCGTCTGGATGGCCAAGAGCTTCGTCGCGTCGTCCAGTCGGTCGAAGGTGTTGAAGAACTGGGTGAAGGCGTCTCCCGGGATGGACTCGGTCTGGGGGTGTGCCCAGGGCAGCTCGAGTTCGGGCACCTCCAGCGGTGCGCCCTTCTTCACGGGGGCTCCCTTGGCGGCCGACCCCGCCAGCAGCCCCATCTGACGTTCCAGGTACACCAGTGCCAGTGATATCTGCCCGACGCCGCGCCCCTCGTTCATCGCCTTCAGCAGACTCTCGGCGATGCCCGTGACGAACATCGGCAACTCCGCAGCGGCCACCTCACGGAGGAAGGCCTCCTTCTGGTCCACCGGCACCCCCGACAGCAGTGCGAAATGGATCCCCCGCAGCGCCAGCAGTGCGTTGGCGAAGATATCCTTGCGCGGCCCGGCCGCGACGCCCGGCCCTTCCGTCTCGCCCGTCGCCTTCAGGGGGTCGATGCTCTGCACCTGCTCCAGCCGCTCGCGCACACGGTAGTCGCTGAAAAACCGGTGGTTCGAAAGCAGGGCCTTGACGAACGGGAGGTCGCGACGCTCCTGGATGACGGTGAGCGCCCGGTTGGCGACGCGCACGTCCCGCAGACAGTCCAGAAGGAACGAGATGACCTGGGGTGTGGCCGAATTCCACAGGAACCGGTCCAGTGTCTCGGCCCGGGGGTCCTGGTTCGAGACCAGCATCGCGAACAGCATGTCGTTCGCCCGGGCGTCCAGACCCATCGCCAGCAGCAGCAGTTCGTCCGGCTGCGACAGGGACAGGTTGCCCAGGAGTCCCATGACGGGGTCCAGGAGTGCGAACTTCCGGGTCTCCAGCTCGATGCGGCTGAGCTGGACCTCCCCGCTGCGGACGCGCTCCGCCATGTCGTGGTAGCTCTCGGCCAGCTTCTTCAGACCGTCCAGTGCCTTGGCACGGATGTCCTCCTCAGCGTCGGAAAGCGCCTGCACCAGGAGGTAGGCAAGCTTCATGCGATTGGCGCGTCGGATGAGGTCCACGGCGTTGCGACGGGCCTGTGGGTCCTCGGCGCTCAACGTCTCGCGGAGGTGAAAGCTGATGAAGAAATCGTCGGGGTGACGGAACAGTTCGTCGGCGACCTCGGGTGCAAGGGTGTGGAAGGAACCGATGAGTGCGGCGATGCCGGCCCGGTGGCCCTGCTGAAGGATGGCACGTGTCGCGGCGCGCTGGACCTCCGGGTCCGGCTCCTCGAGCCCCGCTAGAAGCATCTCACGGGCTCCGGCGGACCGCAAGCGTGCCAGTGTGCTGAACGTCAGCCAAACCCCCCGTGTCTGCACACCGGACGGATCTGGATCCGATGATGGTCGCACCGTGTTGGACAAGCGCATCCCCGTTCGGTTGAAGCCCTTATGGATAGAGCCGACAACGGATTA
Organism: Planctomycetota bacterium; assembly: GCA_035530235.1. Classification (GTDB taxonomy): domain Bacteria; phylum Planctomycetota; class DG-23; order DATKVD01; family DATKVD01; genus DATKVD01. The sequence continues at coordinate 8,393 of DATKVD010000253.1, forward strand.
TAGGACGGTTCCCCGTTCCCGTGCAAGTGCAATCGCCGTCCCTGCTCCATTTTCCGCTTGTCACGAACGTCCCGCGTCGCTACCATCTCGCACGTCCTCTTCCCTTCCGAAGGAGAATCAACCATGACAGCTTCCGAGTCCGCCATCTCGTCGCGTGTTGCGGCGATCCCCGAGAGCGCAACCCTTGCCGTCACCGCCAAGGCCAAGGCGATGAAGGCCGCCGGCGAGGACGTCATCGCCTTCGCCGCCGGGGAGCCGGATTTCGACACCCCGACGTTCATCAAGGACGTTGCCGTCGAAGCCCTGAGGGCCGGCAAGACCAAGTACGCCCCCGTCCCCGGAACGCCCGAACTCCGACAGGCCATCTGTGACAAGCTCGAGAGAGAGAACGGACTCGAATACACCCCCTCGGAAATCGTCGTCTCGTGCGGGGCAAAGCATTCCCTTTTCAATGCCGTCCTGACACTAGTCTCGGAGGGAGACGAGGTGCTCATCCCGGCACCCTACTGGGTGACCTATCCCGAGCAGGTGCGGTTTGCGGGCGGCGTGCCGGTGCCCGTCGAGACGAAGCCCGGGGAGGGATTCCGTCTCAGGCCCGAGGCCGTGGAGAACGCCGTCAGGAAGGGCAGGACGAAGCTCCTGATCCTGAATTCGCCGTGCAATCCGACCGGGGCCGTGTACGACGAAGCGACGCTCAAGGCCGTTGCGGACATCCTCATCGCGAACGACGTGTACGTGATCTCCGACGAGATCTACGAGCATCTCATCTACGGCGGCAGGAAGCACGTCTCGATCTTCGGCGTCGCCGGGATGAAGGAGCGCGGGGTTCTCGTCAACGGGATGAGCAAGGCCTACGCGATGACGGGGTGGCGGATCGGCTACACGGCGGCCCCGAAGGCGTGGACGGACGCGATGAAGCGGCTGCAGAGCCAGAGCACCTCGGGGATCACGACGTTCGTTCAACCCGCCGGGGCGGCCGCGCTCACCGGCGACCAGTCGGACGTCGAGAAGATGCGCGTCGCCTTCGAGAAACGCCGCGGGGTCATCATCGGCCGGGTGAAGGCCATCCCGCTTCTTGACTGCACCGAGCCCGAAGGCGCCTTCTACCTGATGGTCAACGTCGAAAAACTCATCGGCAAGACGGTCGCCGGGAAGAAGATCACGAGTGCGACCGATTTGTGCCTCTTGATGCTGGACAAGATCAAGGTGGCGGCGATTCCCGGCGAGCCCTTCGGCGCCCCCGACTGGGTCCGCTTCAGCTACGCCTGCTCCGAGGACACCATCCACAAGGGCTTCGACCGCATCGCCAGACTGCTCGTTGACGTGACATAGTCGGGCGACAGGGCCGGGCTGTCCTCACCAGGCGGTCCAACCGCCGTCGACCGGGAGGTTGACACAATTGACCATCCCGGCTTCGTCGCTTGCCAGGAAGACCACGGCGGCGGCGACGTCCCGCGGTGCGGCGAGTTTTCCGCAGGGGATCTTGCCCAGGACGAAACGGAGAAACTCCGGGTCCTGGAGGCGCTTCCGGGTCAGGTTCGTTTCGACGAAGGTCGGTGCGACGGAGTTTACGGTGACGCCGTGCTTTGCCCATTCGACCCCGAGCGTGCGGACGAGCTGAACGACCGCTCCCTTGGTTGAGCAGTACACCGGCTGTCCGGGAATCCCGATGAGACCGGATTGACTCGAAATCCATATCACCCGTCCCCACCCCCGTTCGATCATCCTCGGGACCACCGCCTGCGCGACAAAGAACCCGCCCTTGACGTTCGTATTGTAGTGGTCGTCCCAGTTGTCCTCGGTTGCCTCGAGCCCGGGCACCGGTCGGTTGATTCCCGCGTTGTTGACCAGGATGTCCACGTGACCGAGCGCGTCCTCTACCGCAGCCACACCCTCCCGGATCTGGTCGGCCTCGCGCACGTCCATCTCGAACGGGAACACGCGGTGTGCGAACGCGGCGCACCCGCCCTTCGTCTCGTCCAGACTCACGCCGGGCTTGTCTGAGATCGCCACGTCGGCGCCGTTTTCCGCCAGGGCGGCTGCGACGGCCTGACCCAGTCCGGTGGCGGCACCGGTGACCAATGCAACCTTCGCGTTCAATTCGAACATGGGGTTCATCCTTTCAGTGTTCGCCGGGGGCAAATCGTCTGGCGCGAACGTCCGCCGTGATGGCGTGCGCCAGCATCCGTTCAGCGCGGCACTGCCGCGCGGTGACCGGGGCCAGTCGCGCGCTTGCCTCGGGCGTCATCCGCTGAAACGTGCACGTCTTGAGAAACTTGCCCACCCACACCCCGCCCGTGTAGCGGGCCGCCCGACCCGTTGGCAGGATGTGGTTCGTCCCGATCGACTTGTCGCCGTAGGCGACGGTCGTCTCCTCACCGATGAAGAGCGACCCGTAGTTCGTGAGCCGGTCGAAGTAGTACCCCTCGTCACGGACCATCAGCTCGAGGTGCTCGGGTGCATAGTCGTCACTCAGTCGAATGGCCTCGTCGGCGTCCTCGGCGACGCAGACGATGCCGTGATTGCCCCACGACACCGACGCGATCTCCCGGGTGGGCAGCGATTGCAGCTGCTTTTCGACCTCCGCAACGATCTCGCGTGCGAGATCCTCGCTCAGACAGACGAGACAGACGCCGCTGTTGGGGTCGTGCTCGGCCTGACCCAACAGGTCGCACGCGACCAGGGCCGCGTCGGCCGAGCCGTCGGCGATGACGAGAATCTCGGTGGGTCCGGCCAGGAGATCGATGCCGCATCGACCGAACAGCTGTCGCTTGGCCTCGGCGACGTACTTGTTCCCGGCGCCGCAGAGGATGTCCGCCGACGGGACCTCCCCCATCCCGAAGGCCATCATCGCCAGGGCCTGCACCCCCCCGAGGATGAAGATGCGGTCGGCACCCGCCTTGTGAATCGCGTTCACCGTCGCCGGGTAATACCCCTCGCCCCTGACGGGGGGCGTGCACGCGACGACGGTTCTCACGCCGGCCACCTTCGCGGGGATGATACTCATCTGTGCCGAGCCGAACATCGGATATCGTCCCCCCGGAATGTAGCTCCCGACGGTGTTGACCGGGATGTGCTTGTGACCGAGGGTGATGCCCGGGGCGGTCTCCACCTCGAGAGGCCCAAGTGTCGCCAGTTGTGCCTGAGCGAACCGGCGGACATTGGCCTGGCAGAAGTCCGTGTCCTCGATCACCTGTCGATCCAGCTTGCCGACCGCCGCATCGATTTCCGCTTCCGACAGCTCGAAGCGCTCCGGGCTCCAGTCGTCGAAGCGCTTGCTGTACCTGCGGACCGCGTCCATCCCGTTCTTCTCGAGGTCGCTCAGCATCTCGGAGACCGCGGCCGCCGTTTCCGGGTCCCCGCCGAGCGTGCGGTGTGCTCCCTCTTTGATCACCTTCATGGCGTTTCTTCCTTTTCACGAGTTGGCCGATCCGTCCGAAGTGCTTCCCAAGTCTTCCTGAACGTCTCCATCGTCGTCTCGTCGAACAGCACCAGGTGCACCTTCTCGACCGACGTCGTCTGCTCGCGGAGGAACCGGTCGATCTCGCCGAGCATGATCTCGGCGCAGCGGCCGACGGGAAAGCCCGCGACGCCGGTGCCGATGGCGGGAAACGCAATCGACCTGAGTCCCTTCTCGTGCGCCCGCAGGAGACTGTTCCGCACCGAGTCCCTGAGCGACGTCTCCGTGGTCAGCGGCCCGCCCAGTCCCATGCTCGCCGCGTGGATGACGTGGCGGGCCTTCAGGTTTCCCCCCGTGGTGACGGCGGCTTCCCCCAGCGGGACGGGACCGATGCGGTCGCATTCCTCCTGGATTACCGGTCCCCCGGCCCGTCGGATGGCCCCCGCCACCCCCGCCCCCAGCATGAGTTCCGTGTTGGCGGCATTGACGATCGCGTCGGTCGACTCCTCCGTGATGTCGCCCTGCTTGATGACGATGCGTTCGCGGCCCATCCTGGTCCCTCCGGAAGGGGTGCGGTTTCTCCCGGAGATTATGCCGGTGAGAGGCCCGTGTCAAGCCGAAGGCGGCCTTCGCGGCCCCATGCCCCTGCGGGGCCAAAAAAACTTGAATTCCACTGGAAATCCCTATATTCTATAGGGGATAATGCGGCGCTGTGTTCAAAGGGGTCTTCAGTTCCGGTCTGCGTGGAGGTCGGCGACCGGTGGTCGGACGTCTGTCCGACCCGGGAGAGATAACCGAACCGATGGCGGAGCGGCACCTTACGTTTGCTGAAGTGCAGGAGATCCTCGGACTCTCCCCGGACGGCGTCCGGGAGCTGATGGAGTCCAAGGCACTTCACGGCGAGATCATCGACGGTGTGATCCAGTTTCCCGAGGCGCAGGTGATGCGTCTGCGCGGCACGCGGGGGGAAGCCCCCGTCTCGGGTGATGAGGACATGGGACTGGTCTTCCTCGTGGACGAAGAGGAAGAGCAGGAGATCGAGGGCAAGGCCTACGACGGTGAGGAGCTGCTGACACGGAAGGAGGCGATCGCCCCGGCGCCGGGTGAAGAACTCATGGAGCCGGTGGAGCTTTCGGAAGACCAGCTTCGGAACGCGGAGCTTCTGGGCACGGACGAGGCGGTTGCGTTCGGCCGGGAGGTTTCGGAGCGCACGCGCGAAGAGGAGTTCGGCACGCCGCAGCTCGCAGAGGACGAGGAGATCATCGAGCCGACGGAGGTCGAGCTGCCCGAGCCGGAGTTCGGACCCCTCGCGGCGGCCGTGCCCGAAGCACGGCGGGAGGAGCCCGCCGAAGCGGCACCCGCGCCCGAAGAGGTCGAGCCCGAAGCGGCGGCCGCCGCACCCGAAGAAGCCGAAGCAGCCGAAGGCGTCGTCCCCGTCGAGGAGGAGGCACCGCTCGAACCGCTCGTGACACAGGCCGCCGCACCCGAAGCACCGACGGCGCCGGAGGAAGCCGAGTCCGTCGCATTCGACCTGACAGCCGAGGTGCAGCCCGAGCGTGCCGGGGTGACCGAGGAGGGGTGGACGTTCCTCGAGGAAGAGACCGGACCGATGGTGTGTCCGGTTTCGGAGGACGCGGAAGTCCCGACGGAAGCGCCTGCTGAGCCGACGGTCGTCGAGCCGCTTGCACCGGCGGCGTCCGGGTTGACCTTTGAGGAGACGGAGGCCGAGCCTGTCGAGGAGCCGGCCGAGGCGGAGGCCGAGGAGGTCACCGCGGCATCGGAAGTCGAGGGACTGCAGTTCGAGGAAGAGGCCCCCGAAGAGGTCGAGGTCCCCTCGGCGGCCGAGGAAGCGGCAGAGACGTTCGACGTGACGACGCCCGAGCCGGAAACGGTGGTGACCGAGGAGCTCGAGCTGGCGGTGGACGAGGAACTGGCCGACCTCGAGCCCGAGCCTGTCGAGGAGGCCGTCCCCCAGCCTGAGCCGGTGGAGGAAGCGGCCCCCGAACCGGTGCAGGAGGTCGTCCCGGAGCCGGTGTCTGCGGCTGAGGAGCCGTCCGAGCCGGAACCCGTGTTCGAGGAGCCGGTGGCCGAGGAAGTCCCCCCCGAGCCTGCTCCGGTCGAGGAAGCGGCTGTCGAACCCGAGACGGTTGTCGAACCGGCTGCCGCCGCCGACGTCTGGGAGGAACTCCAGGAGGAATTATCGGCTGAAGAAGGCGCCCCCCACGAAGAGGCGGCGCCGGTCACGGCCGAGAGCGATAGAGGGGACACGGCATCGGATTTGCAGAGACCCCGACAGGTCGAGGCCGAAGAAATTCCGGAGGAGGTTGAACAGGTGAGCGAGGAACCGAGAGAAGAGGAAGAGGCTTTCGAGCCCGAAGAGGAATTGATCCCGCTTGAGGAGGAGACCGGGGAGACGCCGGCCGCTGAGGAACCCGTCCCGGTGGAGCCGGAACCGGCCGACACGTTCGACCTGGCCGAGCCCGGGGAGCCCGTCCCGCTCGAGGAGATCGAGGTGACGGATCTCGAGGACGTCACCCCCGGCGCCGCCCACGCCGAAGAGGACCTGGTGGTCCTCGAGGAAGAGACGCCCGCCGTGGAGCCCGGCACCGCCAAGACCCTCGAAGAGGAAGTGGCGGAACTCTTCGAGGAGGAGACGGTACCCGCCTCTCCCGACGAGGCGTTTGCGGCGGCCCCCGCGGCCGCGGCGGAGGAGGACTTCGACCTCTCCGTGTTTCAGCAGGAAGAGGCGGCGGCCGAAGAGGCCCTTCCGACGACGGACGAATCTCTGTTCGAGGAAGTGGGTGAGCAGGCGCCGGTGGAGGAGGCCCACCCCGTCGAGGCGGTCGAGCCCGTGGAAGGGGTCAGTCGCATCCGGGCACTCACCGAGGAACGCGCCGCACCCAGCACGGCCGCGATCACGGCGGCCATCCTCCTGGCGTTCGCGGCGGTGGCGTTCACGGGCATGTTGCTCTGGCATCTCTTCAACACCGGTTGATGACGACGCGTCCCGCACCGGGTCTTCGGGACGGGAAGTCGCACTCAGTTCGGCAGCGGAAAGGGGGAAGCATGAATCGACGGTGGATAACATTGATAGTGCTTGTGGGATCGGCGGCACTCGTGTCCGGGTGTGCGCAGCCGCAGGTGCAGACGGTCGTGGACCCGAAGCTCAAGCAGGAGAACGAAGACCTCAAGGGTCGGCTCGGCACGGCTGAGAGTGAGAAGACCGACCTCGAGCAGAGGCTGCGGGCGTCCTCATTGGAGGCCCGGACCGCCAAGCTCGACGCCGAGAAGTGGCAGAAGCTGTACGACGAGGCCAAGGCGGCCATTCCCGCCGGCAGCGGCGGTCTGCCGCCCGAACTCCTGAAGCGCTTCATCGAGATCGCCCAGGCGGGCGGACCGTTCGAGCTGGGACACGCCGGAAGTCTCAAGGCCTCCTCCGACATCCTCTTCGATCCCGGCAAGGCGGTGCTCAAGCCCGGCGGCGAGACCGCCGTCAAGGACATCGCCCCCAAGCTCAGGGAAATCCTCACCGACAAGCGCGTGATGCTTCGCGTGGACGGTCACACCGACGACACGCCCATCCGTGTCTCGGGGTGGGACAGCAACCTGCACCTCTCGCTCATGCGCGCCAAGGCCGTGGTGAGGGTCCTCGAGCAGCAGGGGATCCCGCCCGGGGCCATGTTCGCCGCGGGCTTCGGGGAATGGCACCCCGTCGCCCCCAACACCACCAAGGAGGGACAGGCCAAGAACCGACGTGTCGAACTGAGTCTCATCGCCGTCGCCCCCCTGGTCCCGGAATCCGAATAACGGAAGTCCGGAGAAAGGATGCGGAAGATGCGTCTCATGTCTCTGCCGGCGGCACTCGTGCTGCTCCTGTTCGTGGGAGCATTGACGGGCTGCTGGGACCGCGGTCCCAGTCCCCAGGAACAGCAGTTGAGCGATCTGAAGGCCGTCAACGAGAACCTGAAGAGGGACATCAACGTTCTCCAGACTCAGGTGGCCGAAGTGCCTGCCAAGGTCCGCGCGGCCAGGCTCGAAGCCGACCAGTGGAAGGTCAAGTATGAGCAGGCCGCCGGGACGGCCGCCCCGCGCGGCGGCACACTGCCCCCGGACCTCCAGAAGACGTTTCTCGAAATCGCCGAGACCGGCGGGCCCTGGACCGTCGGCCCCACCGGCTCCATCAAGGCCTCCTCCGACCTGCTCTTCGACCCCGGAAAAGCCGAGCTGAAACCGGGCGGCACCGACGCCGTCAAGGCCATCGCCGCCAAGCTCAAGGAAATCCTCACCGACGAGCGCGTGATGCTCCGTGTGGATGGTCACACCGACGACGTCCCCATCCGTCAGTCCGAGTGGAAGGACAACCTGCACCTGTCGATGATGCGGGCACGTGCGGTCGTGGACGCCCTCATCAAGGAGGGGGTCCCCGGGGCGGAGATGTGTGCGGCGGGCTTCGGCGAGTGGCATCCCGTCGCCCCCAACGACTCGGACGCGGGTCGCACCAGGAACCGACGCGTCGAACTCAGCCTCATCTCGGTCGCGTCCCCCGCAGCCACCCCCGCGCCGTAGGAAGAAAGCGATTCTCGCTCGCAGCGTGGGGACACGATGCCCGTGTCCCCACTTTATGTACCGGATTCCCCTGGCGAGAATAGCCGCGACCTCGGTCGCTCTCTCTTCTTGCGTCATGTACGCGGGATCGCCAACGTGGTGCATGGCATGTCCTCGAACTCACGGGCTGCGTCGTTA
>DATKVD010000254.1:0-6140 GCA_035530235.1 Planctomycetota bacterium
CTAGCGACCTTGCGGACGTCGTCGACGGCGATGTTGGCCAGCTCGAAGGTCGGGCCCGAGACGTTGGCCGCGCCTTCGGGACCGACGTGCCACCGGCCCGACTCGACGCAGAAGACCTCGATCGCGAAATTGGAGGTGCGCGGCGCAACGACCACATCCTCCGGACAGATCCGGTCCTGCTTGCCGCCGCAGACCGTCTGCCCGGCCAGGATGAACAGCGGCTTGTCCGAGTGGTTGTGAATGAGGAGCTTGCCGACGTCTCCCTCGTCGTCGGCGTCCTCGGACGTGGTTCGTGCGGCGTGTGCGGCCTCGATCCGTGCGACGGTCATCGCGGTCTCTTCGGACGTTTCGCGCCGGCCGACCTCGGTGACGCGCACGAGCTTGTCACGGATGCCCTCCTCGAGCGTCAGGTATTCTTTGCCGATTGCCGGGGTCTGGGCGAAGACGGGAAAGATCCGGAGGTTCTCGTATCCGGCGGGCTCGCCCACCCGCAGCCGGTCGACCCAACCGAGCGGGGCGTCCGTCTTCGCGTCCGGAACGGCCTCCTCGCGTCCGCCGCAGCCCACCGCCGACAGCACCAACAGCAGCCCCCACAACACCAGCCCTGCTCTCCATGCGCCTTTCATGGCTCCGTCCCCCACCAAAGGTCCAATACACCTAATTATACCGGTCCGTCGGCGGACGACCACCCGGGCGGCGGGATTTTCGGATTGGGTCGGTGCCGGCGCGCCCCGGGGGGCCCGGGCGATGTGCGGAAGCCGGTCGAAGGGCTGTAGCGCGGGCGGGAATCCGGAGGTATACTATGGTCGGGCATGGATAGGGGGAATCGGCGGTGTATCCCGGATACGCACGTGAGCGCGGCAGCCTTTCGACAAGCTCAAGTCTCCGAGCCTGTCGAGGGAGCGGACTGATCGTGGCCCTGGGGGTGCTCGCGATCCTGGCCATCATGGCCACGAGTTTCATCACGCTGATGCGTCTGGACACCCGCGTCACCCGCAACTACGTGGACGACCAGCGGTGCGAGCTGCTCGCCCACGGGATGCTGAATTACTTCAGGGCGCTCTTGCGCGAGGACCTCGACCGCACGTGGGGACGGTATGAGAACCGTGACTGCGGCGTCGGGTTCTACTCCCGTGCCTACAGCACCCCCGACATCCCCGAGAAGCACATCCCGGGGTTCGAGGGCCACCGGTGGGGCACGCCCGTGTGCAACGACTTCTGGTTCAGTGCCCCGTGGCTGGAGTGGGGAGCGGCCACCGGGAACCTCTACGCCGGGACGTCCTTCTCCTACTACGGCACCACGCAGCAGTCGTTCGCGTGGAACGACAAGTACGGCAACGCGCACGGGATCATCGGACGGTACCAGGAGAGCGTGGGGGGCTACGAGTTCGACGTCTTCCTGGGACGCTCCAACAACAACTGGGATTCGACGGGACGGACCGTGGCCAGCAATCACGTCGACACCTCGGCGTCGCGGGCGATCGACGACGACATGGACGGGGAGGCGAACCCCGTCTATGTCTACGGCTCGGGGACGCCTTTCTATTACGAGAACACCTCCGTTTCCACCTATTACTACGACCGGCCTCCCTTTGTCATTTTTTCGGGTCCCACGTACTACCAGCCCGGGTCGCGGATGACCGGCGAATCGACGCTCGCCGGCGGCCTCTACTGGATGTGGGGGGTCAAGGTGGGACCGACCCATTCGGCCTACGCGAACTTCAACGTCCACGGAAACCTGGACGGCACCGCCAGCGCCTACCTGACCGACATGGGGGGACTGGGACTCAAGGCGAGACAGGCCGCCGGCGAGAGAAACGACACCCTCGGCTTCCAACACCTCGGCCGGATCGAATGGAAGGGCTTCACCGGCGAGTACGACTACACCACCCGCGGCGGCTTCCCCAGGGGATTCAACAACGTCCAGTACGCCCCCGCCGCCGCCAATCTCGAGAGACTCTTTCAGTGCAGCCAGTATCCGGGCGTGACCTACGGGCCCGGTGAGACGGGTCCCCCGAACGTCGGCGTGGACCGTGAGAAAGCCCGGGCGATCATCCGTCACCGCTGGGGCGCGGACGGGCTTCCCGCCACGGGACACGACCGTTGGCGTGTCGGCTGGCGGCGCGACGGCGCGAGCTACTACAAGTTCGCGAGTCCCGAGAACCCGCTCGGCAACGACCGCTACTTCGGCGCCAACGAGGTGATGGAGCACGACCACTCGGTCGATCACCCGGGCACGAGCGCCGTCGCCGCCATCCTGGGGGACGTGGACTGGCGAAAGCTGAGGCCGCACGTCACGATGTGGTCCACCGACACCATCCTGCGGGGGAAGATCTGGCCCGGTGAGGGGCACCGCTTCCCGGGCGACTGGCGTCACATCGACATCCTGAAGCGCGTCAATCCCAACATCATCGGTGCGTCCGGTCCGGAGGGTCTCCCGGGCGAGGACGGGGAGCTGAAAGCGAAATGGGCCGTCAAGGCCCCCGCCGAGCGGACGCGACTCTACACCATGCTGGTTGCGGCCATGCGGTTCTCCGACACGGCAAACGCCAGTCAGAAGGCGTGTCAGTTCATCGCCTCCCTCACCGACATGATCGACCGTGACCACGAGGAGAGCTACTTCGCGGCGCCCGACGGGACCGGCTGGGCCCTCGGCGTCGAGAAGCACCCCGTCATCAACGAGGTCGTCTTCTACAGCAAGTCACTGGCCAACACCGCCAACTACGAGCTCTTCCGCATCCGCGTCGAACTCTACAACCCGATGGAGAACATCCCGTGGATTCCGGATGCCGACGAGACCTACGACATCAGCGAGTACACGTTGAGGATCGGGAACAACGACTACCGTGTGGGCAGTCTGATGCGGTACGGCATCGACGTGAACCAGGCCCTGGGACTGGTGGACCAGCAGCCGGAGATCGGGGCGGACGGGATGTACGGGGACCCGGACGACCCCACGCTGAACAAGCAGAGCTGGAGCCGGTTCGCGCACCTCGGCTGGGCGGGCGACTGGCCGCCCGGCCTGACCCGGGCGGAGCTGGAGGCCCCACTCACCTTCTCGCTGTGGAAGCCGCTCTACGGGGACGCCCTCCTGAACGTGGGGGTCGCTCCCGGCATGGTGGAGATGGTGGGCGGCAGGAAGTCCATCTGCGTCGACAAGACCCCGGCGATCCGGCTCGTCAAGCCGTACACGTCCGGGGGCCCGGGCGGCACGAAGCCGATCTACCTCGGCATCTATCGTCGATGGGACCCGATGAACGCCAAGGTCTACGGCACGGCGGGAACCGACCCGAAATCCAACGTCCTGTGGTGTCCGGGACAGAGCATCCTGACCTATCCGACGCTGGGACGTCCCAACACGGACTACCCCCCCCTGGACGGCGCCGCCTCCTCCAAGTATGAGCGGAAGTTCGAGCGGAACTTCAAGATCGTCGACGGCGACATCCCCTCGGTCGGCTGGCTCGGCGAGCTGATGATGATGAACTGTGCCCAGGACGGTCCCCTCACCTGGGTGCACACCTCGCCGCAGACCCCGTGGCTGGGGGGCTGGAGTCCCTACCGCTTCGACAGTGAGCTCGACACCAAGGCCAAGTTCGACCTCTACCGGCCCTTCAGACCCGCACGGAAATACAGTCCCACGAGTACGGAAGTCAACCCGGTCAACCTGCACGTGCTCGACGTGTTCACGATCTGGGACCCCTCCAACGACGGCATCGACAACGACGGGGACGGGGCGGTGGACGACGACGACACCGGCCGGCAGAACGGCGACAAGGGAGGTCCGGAGGTCCGTGTCTTCGGAAGACTCGATGCGAACATGATCTCGTCGGCGGTGATGGCGATGGCCTGGCCGGACGGGAAAGAGATCCGTGAGGACGAGGCGGGGAGTTTCCAGGGCAAGTTCGTCCGACCCCTTTCGTATATCTGTTCCTACGGCCGCTCGGGCAGGCGCACCAACAGCTACTATGGTCCCTGGGGCCCGTTCGAGACCATCGGCGACTTCATGCGCGCCGACCGGATCTCCCCCTTCCCCGGAAGCATGATCTGCGGAAGCACCTGGGCCAACAGCTCCTCATGGGAAGGCGGATCGCTCGGTCTCGGGGAGTTCGGGATCGCGCGTCTTGAACTCGACAGGACGACGCGTCTGCCCATCAAGGGCGACGACGACGGCGACGGCATCTACGACGAACGCGACGAGCGCGATCTGATCTTCACCTGGATCGCCAATCACTACACGACCCGCGCCAACCTCTTCGAGGTGGACATCAACGTCAGGCTCTGCCAGCCCCCCTACCATCCCGGCAGAAAGCTCCCCTATCCCGCCTACAAGAGCCAGCGCGAACTGGCACGCAAACAGCTCCTGGCCATACTCGACCGCTCCCCCACCCTCCGCGTGAACGCCGACGGAACCTGCGGCTTCAACGGCCCCGTCGAAGTCCGGATGCTTCGCATGACGGACGACCTGCGCGTCTATTGACCGGTGACGGCTTCCGGACGCTCCTCTGTCGGTCGGCGGGAATTCTGGATTGAGTCGGGTGGGAATTGCGGGCGTCGGCGTGGAGGCTCTCAACTAATAGGTGACTGTCCCGAATTAAACGGACGGACTCACTGCTTCAGGCCGATGTCTCCGGTGAGCTTCGTGCTGCCGCCGGTGGTTTCGTAGTGTTTGCCGGTGAGGACGCCCTTGACGGCCCTGGCCTGGAAGACGAAGGTCCGTCGGCCGTCGGGCGTGGCGCCGGTCCCGGCGACGTTCCCGCTCTTCAGGTTGCCCTTGATGTTGCCCTTCCAGGTGTGGGTGTTTCCCTCCCACGTGAACGTGTACACCGCACTGTATTCCCTCTCGCCCGTGGGGGTGAGGACGGCTTTGACGTCGGCACGCTTCTTGTTCCCGTTCCAGATGGCGCCCCCGTGGAGGTTGATCTCCTCCGTGTCGGCCGCCACCGCCAGGTAGCTGATGCCCGCCGCGCACAGAACGCACACCGCAAGCCCCGCCAACCACCGTCCGGAAACCCTCATGACCGACTCCGTTCACCAGATAAGGATCACCCGCCGGATCACCTACCCGATATATTACCCCGCAGGGGCGGATTGTCAAGTGACATTGCGGCCCGGGGGCTGTCCCGCCGGGAGCCCCGCGCCCCGGGGATTTTCCTTCGATTCACGGGGCCGACCCGCGTACAATACCGGGTGAGACGGACCCGGGGGGCCCGGTAAGGAGGCAGGACATGAACGGGACGGGGACTCGGCGGACGGCGGCGCTGGCGGTGTTCGCGGCGTGCTCGGTGGTGCTCTTGTGCGGGGCGGACTGCGACTTCGACATCCGCCTGCCGTGGTTCGACATGGAAGACACGGGCGGGTACTGGGAGAAGGGCGTCCTCGATGCGGACCTGTCCGGGGTGTGGTTCGTCAACGAGGAGGACGGCGAGGCCCAGGCGACCCGCTTCCGGAAGCAGGACGACGTCTACGCCCTCGAAGGGAGAAGGACGGACGAGCAGGGCCGCGAAACGTGGGAGGGGGAAGCCCTCGCCAGGACGCTTCAGGCCGACGGCCACCGGTTCCTGCTGTTCAAGGACTCCCCCCAGGAGGAGGGCGACGACGAACCGGGGAAGAAGAACCGGGTCAACGTCTGGCACTACACCCTCGACAAGGGCGTGCTCACGTTCCACGGGCTCAAGGAAGGGGTGCTGGAGCGGGCGGCCGAAGACAAGCGGTGGGAAGGCGTCCTCGAGGTGACGCGCAAACCTCGGAAGGACCCCAAGGAAGGGGAGCCCGCGGAGAAGGTCATCGTCCGTGTGCCGCGGCTGGACGAGAAGACGGTCGTCTTTCTGAAGTGGCTTGCCGACGACCGTGCGAACTGGGAAGACACCGACGCGATGGTCTTCACCCGCAAACCGATCGAGAAGCCCAAGGCCGAGACACCGGTAGAGAAAAAGTGACGCCCCCGCCGGGCGACCCGTCCGAAAGGAGAAGCGCCGATGCCGTCGATTGATTTCGACCGGCTGTCGCAGTGGATCGACATCCCCCCCAACGCCCGCAAGCTCCTGGAGCGTCCCGAGCGGCAGACCCTCCTCAACCTGAACATCCGAAACGCCGCGGGCGAACTGGTGATGGGCGACGTGTACGTGGTCTATCACAATACC
>DATKVD010000255.1:0-32098 GCA_035530235.1 Planctomycetota bacterium
GCGTCGTCGAGATGGCCACGGGTGAGGGAAAGACACTCGCCGCCACCATGCCGGCCACGGTAGCCGGCTGGCGGGGCGACGGCTGTCACATCATCACCGTCAACGATTACCTCGCACGTCGTGACGCCGAGTGGATGGGGAAGATCTATCGTTTCTGTGGTCTGAAGGTGGCACACATCGAGCAGGGGATGGGTCTGTCGGATCGACGTGCGGGATACCAGGCGGACGTGACCTACTGCACGAACAAGGAGGTGACGGCGGACTTTCTGCGGGACCGCCTGGCGCTCGGTCGGCTGCGTGGGCTGCCCTCGGCACTCCTGGCGAAGATCGCCGAAGGACGCACCAGCAGCGTGGGTCGTCTGGTGCAGCGTGAACTCAGCTACGCCATCGTGGACGAGGCCGATTCGGTCCTGATCGACGAAGCCGTCACACCCCTCATCATCTCCGGTGACGCCCCGAACCCCGAGCAGGTGAGGGCGTTCCGGCAGGCGTCGGACATCGCCGGCACGCTCGAAGAGGGACGCGACTACCGGGTCGATCACCGCTACCGTGAGGTCAACCTGACCCCGAAGGGGGAAGCACGCATCGCCGGGCTGTCGGACGGCATGGGTGGGGTCTGGAGTGGTGCACGTCGACGTGAGGAACTCGTCACGCAGGCACTCACCGCACGGGTCTTCTACCTCCTCGAGAAGCAGTACGTCGTGGACGACGGGGACGTGGTCATTGTGGACGAGTTCACGGGACGACTGATGCCCGACCGCACCTGGCGTGACGGACTGCACCAGGCCGTCGAGGCGAAGGAGTTGCTCGAGGTCAAGCCGCCGAAGGACACCTACGCCCGGATCAGTTTCCAGCGGTTCTTCCGTCTCTACGGTCGACTGGCCGGCATGACGGGCACGGCGGTGGAAGGACGACGGGAGTTCTGGCAGATCTACCACCGGCCGGTGGTCGTCATTCCGACGAATCGTCCGTGCGTCCGGACGGTGCTGCCGGACCGGGTCTTCGCCACGGAAGACGCCAAGTGGAAAGCCCTCGTCGGTTACATCCGTCACGTTCACGATTCGGGACGTCCGATGCTGGTGGGCACGCGCAGTGTGCGGGCAAGCGAACACCTGAGCCGGCTCCTCGACGCGGAGACCCTCGAGCATGTGGTGCTCAACGCCGTCCGTCACGCCGAGGAGGCACAGATCGTCGCCGGGGCGGGCAAGCAGGGCCGGATCACGGTCGCCACGAACATGGCCGGCCGCGGAACCGACATCCGCCTGGGATCCGGCGTGGCCGAATCCGGCGGACTGCACGTCATCGCCACCGAGCGGCACGAGGCGGGACGGATCGACCGTCAGCTCTTCGGACGGTCCGCACGACAGGGCGATCCGGGGAGTGCCGAAGCCTTCGTCAGTCTCGAGGATGAGCTCGTGCGCCGACATGCCCCTCACCTCTCGGCCGCACTGCGCCGCCGATACGGAAAGACCGACCGTGACATCTCCTCGGCCTTCACCCGTCACGTCTTCGACGTGGCACAGCGTCGTGCCGAGCGCTTTGCACTCCGACGACGAAAGGCCGTTCTCCGCACCGACGACTGGCTCGACGAATACCTCGGCTTCGCGGGGAGCGAGGGGTAGAGGCTCCGGAACGCACGGGAAACGTGTTGTTCATGAGTGCTTCGCAGCAGACCGGGGACCGGAGGAATGGATGAGACAGAGTGACAAACGTGGTGTCGTGGCCGGACTCGCGGGCCTCCTGGTGTTCCTCGAGGTGGTGTGCTTCGCCGGGCCGACGGGCGTCGCGGACAGTGTCGGCTGGCGGGGGAACTGGACGGGACTCTACCCGGACGCCGAGGCTCCCACGGAGTGGGGACGCATCAACCGCGGCGTCACCTCGGTGACCTTCTGCAGCGCGGCCAAACCCGCCGGGCCGCAGAAGGCCGGTCAGCCCCTCGACAAGGGACTCATCCGGGACTGGCTCGTCATCGGCCCTTTTCCGGTCGAGGATTCCGTCGGGGACTTCGACAAGGAGCAGATTCCCGGTGAAGACGCACTGGGACCGAAGGAAGGCGACGAGGTTGGGGACCTCACCTGGCGCCGGCTCGAACTCGAAAAGCAGCTCGACTACGTCCGGTGGGGCACCACCGAGCTCGAAAGGCTCGATATCGACAAGGCGTTCGGCAAGACCCCCAACCACATCGTCTATGCCCACACCTACCTTTACTGCGAGCACCCGGGGAAGGCGTGGTTCGTGGTGGACCATCACTTCGGCTTCAAGCTGTGGGTGAACGGCGTGCAGGTTTACAGCAAGGCACAGAACGCCGGGGGCCTCGGAAACTACGTCGGCATCAGCAAACAGAAGAAAGCGCTCGTGCACCACCGGTCGCCGAAGGTGGAGATCGAACTGAAGCAGGGCTGGAACCGTCTGCTCGTCAAGGTGAGCACCTATAACCGCGAGGGCTGGTGGGGGTTCGGCTTCGCCCAGCGGCTCGTGGACGTCGAGCCCGTCCCGTACGACGAGAAGAACATCGTCTGGGTGACGAAACTCTCCGAGCGCACCAACGGCTCACCCATCATCGTGGGGGACCGTGTCTTCACGACGGCCGACCCCGACGTGCTCGTCTGTCTCGACAAGAAGACCGGCCGCATCCTATGGAAACGCCTGAACACCTACTACCACGCCACCCCCCAGAACGAACGCGCGGCCGACCCGGTCTTCAGGGAAAAGATCGCCCCGCTCGTGGCCGAGCTCGAAAAGACCGACGACGAGGACAGGAATCTCGAGCTGCGACGCGAGATCCACAAGCTCCTCGTCGAGATCGACAAGGAGAAGTACGATCCCAAGTGGGACGGGCACTTCGAGAGTCACTTCGGCATCATGGGCTTCAGCACCACGCCCGTCTCGGACGGGAAGAACGTCTACGTCTTCTTCGGTCACGGCGTCTCGGCAAGCTACGACCTCGACGGCAACCGCCGGTGGATCCGTCGCATCGTCCCGAAGCAGCTCGCCTACACCTGCTCGCCGGCGGTCGTCGGCGACGTCTTCGTCGTCTTCATGGAGAAGATGATCGCCTACCGGAAGGACACCGGCGAGACGGTCTGGGAGCAGCCCGGCGTGCAGGGCAGCATCGCCTCGCTCATCCCGGCACGCATCGGGGGTGTGGACGTCGTCGTGAGCCAGAAGGGCGAGGTCCTGCGCGCCGCCGACGGGAAGATCCTCTGGGTTAAGGAGGGCAAGAGCCCCAGCTGGACCGCCTCGGCGGTGCTCGGCGACGTGCTTTACCTGCCCTGGTACGACCTGCGGATCGTCGATTTCTCCAACGTCGAGGGTGACGCATGGAAGCCGGTCGAGCGAGGCGTCGGGGCCGACATGAACCACCGTCGAGCGGACGGCCAGTGGCTCGACCGACCCTCGTGCGGCTCGCCCCTCATCCACGACGGATACTATTACCTCGTCGACATCTACGGGGTCTTCTACGCGGTCAACCTCGAGACGCGCAAGACCACGTGCCGGAAGGACCTGGGCTTCGACGAGCTGCACAGCTACAACCACGTGGGGGTCGCCGCAAGCCCCGCACTCGCGGGCTCGCACGTCTACGTGATGGACAACCAGGGCGAATGCGTGGTGATGGAACTCGGCCCCGACTGCAAGGAGGTCGCACGCAACCGCATCGAGACCCTCCTGCAGCGTGACTGGCCCATGCCCCCGCAGGAGGTCACCAACGCCACACCGGTCTTCGATGGGAAGCACGTCTTCATCCGCGGCGAGCAGTACCTCTATTGCATCGGCGGGAAGTGATCCCGGAGTGCCGCACCCTCATTCGTGACGGAGTGCGACGATCGGGTCGAGCCTGGACGCCCGGTAGGCCGGGTAGAGGCCGAAGACGATCCCGACACTCACACTGATGCCGAGGGACAGCAGGATGCTCCACCCGGTGATGATGGTGCGCATGCCGGCGTAGTACTCGATGACCGAGGGGACGGCCATCCCGAAGCCGATGCCGATCAGTCCGCCCACCGACGAGAGCACCACCGTTTCGACGAGGAACTGTGAGATGATCTGTGCCTGCTTGGCCCCGATGGCCCGTCGGATGCCGATCTCGCGCGTGCGTTCGGTCACCGACGCCAGCATGATGTTCATGATGCCGATGCCTCCGACCAGCAGACTGATGCCGGCGATGGACCCGAGCACGATGTTGAAGGTGCGCTTGGTGGCTTCGGTCTGCTTCAGGAGTGCCAGCGGCACGCGCACACGGTAGTCCTTCTTCTTGTGGAAGATCTCCAGCATCCGCTCGATGGCGGACGCCGTGCGCTCCACCCGCGTGTCCCGGTCGACCTCCACCAGGATGTGATGCAGTTCGACCTGCTCGCGCTGGAAAGACCCGGCCGAGCGCTGCATGTCCTGGTCGCCGTAGCGCTCACGCACCGTGCTGAGCGGGATGTAGGCGTCCTCGTCGAGGTCGGGCGTCTGGCTGCCGGCGCTTCCCTCCTCACTGCGCACGATCCCGATGACCTCGTAGACCTCGCTCCCGACGCGGATGGGCTCGCCCACCGTGTGCTCGGTGGCCAGGAGTGTCCGGGCGCCCTTCTCGGTCAGGAGGCATACCGCCGAGTGCTCTTCGGAGTCCTGCCATGTGATGACGCGGCCGACGATGAGCGGCCGGCGCACCAGCCGGAACCAGTCGGGCGTCGTGCCGACGATGCGCAGCTCCTTCTGACGCTCCCCCAGACGACCGTCCTTGCGGATGGTCTTCACCGGTACCGTGCGGACCACCGACGGATACGATTCGTTGATGCGCCGCTCATCGTCGTACAAGAGACCGTAGATGTTGACCCGCTGCTGCTGAGTGGTGTCCTGCTCCTCCTGTGCCGGCTTCACCGAGTCGAGGATGATGTTGCGACTGCCCAGCTTGCGGATCTGTTCGAGTGCCTCCTCGCTGGCCCCTTCACCCACCGCGAGCATCGCGATGACGCTGCCCACGCCGAACAGCAGTCCCAGCATCGTCAGCAGGGACCGAAGCGGGTGCAGCATCAGGTTCTTGACGCCCAGACGGAAACTCCGGACCACACGCAGGTGTTGCATCATGCGCCCCCTTCCGTAGCCTCGGAGCCTTCGCTCTGTTCGATGCGGTCGATGATCCCGTCGATCATGTGCATGCGGTGCGTGGCGAACCGGGCGATGTCGGGCTCGTGCGTCACCATGACGATGGTCTTGCCCTCGCGGTTGAGCGAGACGAGGAGTTCCATGATCTGGAGTCCGGTGGCACTGTCGAGGTTGCCGGTGGGCTCGTCGGCCATGAGGATGGCGGGATCGTTGGAGAGACTGCGTGCGATCGCGACGCGCTGCTGCTGGCCGCCCGAGAGTTCCATGGGCCGATGCTGCACGCGGTCGCCCAGGCCGACCAGCTCGGCGAGTTCCCGGGCACGCTCGGCGCTCTCGTGCGCCTCCCACCCCAGGTAGTAGAGCGGCAGCTCGATGTTCTCCTGCACCGTCAGCTGCGGGATGAGGTTGAAGCTCTGGAAGATGAACCCGAGTCGACGCAGTCTCAGGTCGCTCAGCGCGTTGTCGTCCAGGAGTCCCACGTCGACGCCCTGGAGACGGTAGCGTCCCGAGGTGGGGCGGTCGAGACAGCCCAGGAGGTTGAGCATGGTGCTCTTGCCGCTGCCCGAGGGACCCATAATGGCCAGGAAGTCTCCCTCGTCGAACGTGAAACTGACCCCGGCCAGGGCGTGCACCTGCGTGGTGCCCATCTGGTAGATCTTCCGCACGTCTTCCAGTTCGACGAGCGGCGGGCCGTTCGTATCGACGACGGTCGACGGATTGGACCGTGTGTCTATCATTGTCCTTCCGGGGTTCGTTCCTGTCCGCTTGCGGGAGTGCGCGGACCGCGTCGTCTTTGGCCGCCGGTCGTGCCGCGTGTCCTTCTCAGCGCCTCACGCTGCTCGTCCGTCAGGCTCTCGAAAAGCTTCTGACGTTCCTCGCGCGACATGTTCTGGAGTTTCGCCGGGTCGAAAGGCAGACTCGGGGTCTCCGGCGTCTGGGTGTCGGCGGCGGCCTTCTCTTCCTCGGTCGACTCGGGCGGGGCCCCGCCGGTGATGGGGGCGACCGACTCGCCCAGCGGGGGTGCCAGCAGCACCTTCTCGTCCTTGGTGAGACCGCTGAGGATGTGCACCATGCGTCCGTTGTCCATGCCGATCTCGACCTTCCGCTGCTTCGGCCCGTCGTCGGTCATCACGAAGGCGACGGGCTCGCCGGCGATGCGCACCACCGACTGGATCGGCACGTAGACGGCGTCCTCATACTGGGCGACGATGATCTCGGCCTTGCAGCTCATCCCGGCCCGCAGGTCCCCGGCGTCCCCGTCGATGTAGATCGACGTGTTGTAGACCTTGAGGTCGGTGGACCACCAGCTCTGTGCGTCCGGCAGAAGTCCGATCTTCCCCACACGTCCCCAGTAGACCTTGCCTTTCTGGGCGTCGACGGTCAGACGCACCCGCTGTCCCATCTTCACCTTCTTCAGACTCGACTCGGGGACCTTGATCTCGGCCATCATCTTGGTGCTGACCGGCAGGAAAATGAGATCCTGCCGCTCGCGCACCTCGACCCCCTCGGCCAGGGGCTCGGTGCTGCCGCGACGGGACTGCTGACCCGTGGTGGCGTAGACCACCATCCCGTCGACCGGTGCCGTGATCCGGCAGTTCCTGATCTGCTCTTCGAGTTTGCCGAGACGCTCCTTCTGACGGGCGAATTCCGACTCACGGCTCTTAAGCTCGGCTTTGACCTGGACGACGTCGGCGTTGGCCTTGCGCTCGGCCCGCTTGAGCGCGGCCTCCGTCTGCTCGACGTTGCTTTCGAGTTCCCTCACCCGTCTTCCGCGCGTGTACGTCTCGAGGACTTCGAGCTTCGACAGGGCCAGTTTCAGGTTCAGTGTCGTTGACACGTTGTCCAGACGGTCCGCCTCGTACTCATCCGCCGAGATGAATTCTTCTTTCCTCAGCTTGGTCGACCAATCGAGCTTGTCGGCGGCCCGCTTCTGCTGCTGCTCGGCGATGGTGATATCGTTCTTCGCCTTCATCCATTCCTGCACGTAGTCGCCTTCGAGGTATTTCTTGAGGTCGAGCTTCGCGAACTCCCAGTCCAGCCCGGCTCTCGATACGTCACTGACGGCCTGGCTGTTGACGACGGCGTTGTCCTCACGTGCACGGATCCAGGCTGCCTCGGCCTTGTCCACCGTCAGGAGCTGCTGCTCCTTCTGGTCCTTGAGACCGCTGGCGTCCAGCTCCACCAGGAGGTCACCCTTCTTCACCTGGTTGCCCTCGTCGACCAGCTTGATGATGGTCGTGCGGCCCTCGACCTCACTGCGCACCTTCACGAGGTCACGGTTCTGGACCTGACCGCCCTGGGTGATGTCGATGGCGAGCGGTCCCTGCATCACCTCGACGACGTCCCCCGGGTCTTCGGTCTCGGGCGGGGAAATCCACGTCCGCCACGCCCACGCACCGGCCGCCGCCAGGACGATCACCACGACGACGGACACCAGCATCCGCACAAGACGACGCCTGGGGCGGGGTCTCGGGTCACTCGCGATCGTGCTCGACAGGTTCGTATTCACGCCACAATCCTTTCTCGTTGACTTCCAGTACGCTCAGGTCACGCTGAAGTTCCAGCGACGTCACCCGGTACGTCACCAGGGCGTCGGTCAGATCGTTCTGTGCATTGACGAGGGCCTCCTGTGCGTCGAGGAGTTCGAATGTCTCGGCACGACCGGCGTCGAGAAGCATCTGCACGTTCTCCATGCGCCTCTCGGCCAACCCGACGGCCTGGACCTGGATTTTGTACCGCTCCCGCGTGTTCAGCAGCTGTCTGAGGGCGTTGCGCACCTCCAGCTTGATGGAGTCCTCCAGCTGCTGTGCGCTGCGAATGGCCCGCTCGAGACTGATGTAGCTCTCGCGATAGGTGTTTCGCTGGGAGGTGCGCTCGAGGGGAAGATCGAGTCCCAGTCCGGCGGCGTAAGACCCCTCGGTGGGGTCCGGCCAGGCGTTCGGACTGCCGGCGGAGCCGAGACTCCGACCCTCACCCGCCGATCCGCTCACCGTCAGGTCCAGTCCCGACCGCAGGGCGTCCGCTGCCACGATGACGCCTCGCTGTGCATCGTAGACCTGACCGTGCGCCGTGCGCAGGTCAAGCCGTCTGGCCAGTGCCAGTCTCACCGCCGCTTCCGGGTCCATCTCGAGCGGGCCCCCTCCCTCGCGCGTCGGGGCCTTCAGCTCGGTCGGCCTGTCCGGGGCGTCCAGGTTCGGCTCGTCGGGGGGCTCCTGCTCCGGTTCTCTCGCGGCGAGGGCCTGCTTGCCCGCCTCGACCAGACGCGTCAGTTCTTCACGGTCGAGTTCGATCTTCGCGTCGGTGGGCAGGCCGAGGGTGTTCTTGAACGAATCGAGACGTGAGGCGTAGTTCTGCTGCTCGGAGATCCAGCTCTGTCGTGCACTCAGTTCGGCCTGCTTGGTGCGGTCGACGTCGATCTGTCGTCGTCGGCCGGCCTTCGCGAGCATCTGTTCGCGCTTGACCGACGCCATCAGCCGACGGTAGTTGTCCTCGGCCACCTTGATGCGGTCGAGACGCTGGAGCACCGAGAGGTACTCACTTGCCACGCGGACGGCCAGCGTCTTCTTGTACCGCTCGAACGACCAGATCTCGTAGATGACGTTGCGCTGTGCCTGGGTGAGGGGCTCGGTGACGATGTGTCTGCCCGCCCCCCGGAGGAGCGGGATCGTGATGCTGGCGTCGGCGCTGATGCCCAGTGACGACTGGCTGCCGCCCGTCATCAGCTTCACCAAATCGATGGCCAGTCCCGCGGTGATCGTCGCCCCGGCCTTCAGTTTCTTGCTCCAGTCGAGTGACCCCGAGTTCTCGAAGCCGGTGACGGTGGGGACGGTGTCCACGCTGAAGAGCGTTGCGAGCGCTCCGGCGAAGGTGTTGCGGAACTCGTCTTCTTCGAGGTCGAGATCGAGCGCCGAACGGAACACGTCCTCCTTCTGGCCCTGGTAGTCCCGGTTGTTGGCGGCCGCCACCTGGAGTGCGTCGACGAGCGTGAGCCGGAGAACCCCGTTGTCGGTGATGCACCGGTCGAGGTCGCACGTGCCGCCGAGGTGGGGGGCGAGCTCCTTCTCGGGCCAGTGCTTCGGCCGCTCGAGCTTGTCGCTTCCCAGAACGGGTGCTCCCGAGTGCGGCAGGTTCTGCGTCAGGAGCAGCCGTCGGCGCAGCGTGTCTTCCGGGGTCTCGATGGTGAAAGGCTCGGTCCGGCCGAGCGCTTTTGTCTGTCTCTCACGGATGATATCCGCCGCGACCTTGTCCGCTTCTCGACGATAGCTGGCGGGCTGGCTGCACCCTCCGACGGCACACGCAGCCGCGCAGAGCAGCCCCACCGTCACAAGTGAGATGAACTTCCGGGGCTTCACCATGTCGTGTTCCCTCTACCGGACTTCTTCGCCGCCGACGCTCGAGGACACGTCCCTGATGCTCGCGTCATTCCGTTGGGCTCCGTTGCAGAAGAGGTCGACGACCAGTTCGAACGGTCGGTCCTCGTCGGGCACGTCAGCCAACGCCCTGGCGCGTGTGCGCAGCATCCCGAGGAGGAAGCTCGCGAGGATTTCCGCCGACACGTCGTCCCGCATCAGACCTTCCCGCACGCCCTTGTCAATGATCACCGCTACCGACCGCACGAGCTTCCGGTATCCTTCTATCCAGCGCTGACGGACCTCCCCGTGACGCCAGTACATCCGGGCCTCTTCGGACTGCATCATCCGGAAGAGCTGTCGACGCCTCGCGAAGAACTGCCCAATGTTCAGGCATGCGGACAGCAGCTGCTCGGGGAAGGAGCCCCTCTCGGGAACCTTCCGACTCAGCAGATCGCAAAGCTGGTCGAACCCACTGCTGGCCGTCTGGAAGAACAGGTCCTCCTTGTTCTTGAAATAGCGGTAAATCGTCCCCTTGCCCACCCGGGCCAGCTGGACCACGTCGTCGAGGGAGATCTCGTGATAGCGGCGGCTGGTAAAGAGCTTCTCAGCCGCCCGCATGATGTCCGCACGTCGGTCTCGTCGGGGCACGATGGCTCCTCGCAACGCCGGAAATGGACACGATAAAACTGACCAGTCAGTATTATTTAACACGCATTCGCCCCAAAGGGAACGGATTTTTTTGGAGTTTTTAGCCTGATTCTCTGTCTCAAGGCGGTCCGATCTTCGCGGTCGTCCCGGCGGAAGCCAGCCATATCGGCAGTCTGGTGTGGGATCTCTGGGGGCAATTCTGCTGTCCCTGGGCGAATGATTGCCCTCGAAGCGGAGCGGTTCTCCATACGGTTGAGGACCTGCGGGGGCGAACACCTGCCGGGGCAGAAAGCGATGGAGGCGGCGATGGGATTCGAACCCATGAATACGGGTTTTGCAAACCCGCGCCTTAGTCCACTTGGCTACGCCGCCCCAACCGGAAATGCGTCAATAGAGTAGCACGGAAGCGACCGACTGTCAACGGTTTTGCGGTCTTTCGGGCAGGTCGTCACCCGTGCCGTCAACGGCCGGCGTCGTCGTCATGACCACGTCACGCAGTTGCTCCATGAAGTAGCGGTAGTTCTCCCACGAGACGTCGGAGAGCACGAAGTGGTCGGGTCCCGGGATGAAACGTCCCCTCCGGATGAGGTCGCGAGCGCGTTCCATCTCGCCGTCGATCGCCTCCCTGCCATGGGCCATCACGTTCTTGTTCAGTCCCCCGATGACGCCGAGGGCGGGGAACGTCCTCAGCATCTTCACGACGTCGCAGCCGGACTGCACCTCGTAGGGATACATGGCGGTCACGCCGGCCTCGATCATCAGTCCGGTCAGGTCGTCGATGTAACCGTCCGAGTCCACGAGGACGATCTCGATGTCGTTGGCGTCGGCGAAGGCCCGGATGCGCCGGTACTGCGGCTTCATGAACTCACGGAACATGGTCGGCGAAATGAACGCACCGTTCTTTGACGCCATGTCCTCCCAGCACTCGATGAGGTCGAACTTCATCTGGGCGCACATCGTCTCCCACACGTCGAGGGCCAGGTCGGTGTAGGTGTTCATCATGTCGTGGACCATGTCGGGGTCGTCGTAGAAGGCGTATCCGAGGGCTTCGTCGCCCATGAGCGTGCGCGGGACGCCGTAGACGCCGCGGTGCGTGAGCTGGACGGGCATGGTGCGTGCGCGGTGCCGGGCGGCGAAGGCCGACCAGTCATCGCCGAAGCGCTCGGGACGCTCCGGGAGGATGAAGCGATCCTTGTAGCGCGTCCAGTCGTCGCGGGTCTTCACCGGGAATTCGAGGACGTGGTAGCCGAAGTCCTGCGTCTTGAGGGTGCACTCGATCTTGCCGTCGCCGCGACGTACCACGCGCCGCGTCGCCGTGTCCTCGAGGACCTCGGGCGTGTCCGGTCCCACGGGCGTCAGGTCGACGGGTGCGGCGAGCCAGCCGCGGTACTCGCCCTCGAAACCCAGCAGCGCGTCGACCCGCTCGCCGATGCCGGGGTACTCCTCTTCCCATCGGGGGACGATGGCGTTGGTCCCGCCGAAGACCTTGATGAAGGGGACACGGTCGACGGGCTTGCCGGTAAGTGTCCTCACGAACCGTTGGCGGTGGTTCATGGTCGCGGGGGTCCTTCCGGAAACCGGGCGGTCAGAACTTGAGTGCCGCACGCACTTTCTTCATCGTCTCGGCCGCCACGGCCGACGCCTTCTGACGGCCCGTTTCGATGATGCCTTCGATTCGACCCGTCTCGTTCAGGAGTTCCTGTCGGCGACTCCGGATCGGTGCGATGAAGTCGCAGAGGACCTCTCCGAGGTTCTTCTTGCAGTCCGTGCAGCCCCACCCGGCGCCCCGGCACTTGTCACGGACGTCGGCGAGCTGCTCGGGCGCGAAGACCTCGTAGTAGGAGCACACGTTGCATTCGTCGGGATGACCGGGGTCCGTCAAGCGGATGCGCTTCGGGTCGGTGATCATCGTCATGGTCTTCTTCATGATGGTGTCCGCGTCGTCGGCCAGGGCGATGAAGTTGCCGTAGGAGTTGCTCATCTTCCGACGGTCCAGTCCCAGGAATCTGGGGATGACGGTGAGCTTGCCGGTCGGCTCGGGAAAGACCGGTGCAAACAGGCTGTTGAACCGTCGCGCGATCTCGCGCGTCAGCTCGATGTGCGGGAGCTGGTCTTCGCCCACCGGCACCACGTCCCCGAGATAGAGCAGGATGTCCGCCGCCTGGAGTGTCGGGTAGCCCAGGAACGCGTAGGTCTCCAGGTCCTTGCCCTTGATCTCCTTCTTCTGCTCCTTGTAGGTGGGACATCGCTCGAGCCACCCCAGGGGCGTGATGCACGAGAAGACGAGGTGAAGCGCCGCGTGTTCCGGCACCTGTGACTGGACGAACATCACCGACCGCTCCGGGTCGAGTCCACAGGCGATCCAGTCGGCCACCATCTCCCGGGTCCACTGCTCGATGTTCGAGGTGTCGGCGTATTCACTCATCAGGGCGTGCCAGTCGGCGACCATGTAGTGACACGCGTAGTCGTCCTGGAGCGTCGCCCAGTTCCTGAGGGCCCCCACGTAGTGTCCCAGATGGAGGGGTCCGGTGGGTCTCATCCCCGAGAGTATGCGTCCCTTCTTCATGACGTCTCCTATCCTCCGTGGAGCGCTCCGTTGAACGTCAGCAGAACGTGCCAGAACTCACCGACACGGAAAATGAAAACCCGCTGCCAGAAGAACTCGACCACGACGAATATCAGCCTGCCGAACCCGGTCACAAAAAGCGCCCCGTAAACCAGCATCAGCCCAAACCGGTCCATCCGGTCGAAGACATTGCGGGCCGACCACGGCAGGATCGACCTGAGCAGCCGCGAGCCGTCCAGCGGCGGAATCGGCATCAGGTTGAACGAGAAGAGCACCAAGTTCGAGATGATACCCATCCCGAGGACGATCGCGTGGGGTGACTCCCACGTCACCACCCCCAGCCACAGCAGCAGATGCAGCAGCATGGCCAGGACCGAGGCGATCACGATGTTCACCACGAGCCCCGCCGCGGACACCAGTCGGTCGTCCCGCACGGGGTGCCTGAAGTGGTACGGGTTGACCGGCACGGGCTTCGCCCCGCCCAGTACCGGCAGCTTGAGCCAGATGAACAGTGCCGGCATCAGCAGGGTGAAAACCGGGTCGACGTGCCTGATGGGGTTGAGTGACAGTCGACCGGCCAGCTTCGCCGTCGGGTCCCCACACAGGTAGGCGACCAGGCCGTGGCCGATTTCATGCAGCACCACCGACATGACGAAAATCGTGCCGAAGCCGACGACCAGGTACACGGCCGGAGGTATCATGCTGTCGGGGTCTCCCGGAGGCGGTTCTCGGGTGAACCAGCGGGGCCTCACCCCGGCCGGTGGTCCGAGGATAGCCGTCGTGTCGTCCTGAGTCAAGCGGAATTGCGCCTGCAGGACGTACGGGGGCGTCGGTGCGATCCCTGTCACGCCGGTGCCTCAGCGGCTTTTTCCCTTGCCCGGGGCCGACTTTCGCCTACTATTGAGACAGCCCCGGAAAGGCGACGGGGTGCCGAGCACGTGCGGGAG
The DNA here is from genome assembly GCA_035530235.1 of Planctomycetota bacterium. Classification (GTDB taxonomy): domain Bacteria; phylum Planctomycetota; class DG-23; order DATKVD01; family DATKVD01; genus DATKVD01. The sequence goes on from DATKVD010000255.1 coordinate 13,602, forward strand.
CCCGGAATGACGCTCGAACACATCAAGCTGCTCATCATGGACGTGGACGGTGTGCTGACCGACGGCACCATTTCGGTGTCGACGGACGGGAGTGAGACGAAGCACTTCAATGTCCGGGACTGGACGGGCATCAAGTATCTCCAGCGTGTGGGCATTCAGACGGCCCTGGTGAGCGGGAACACGTCCGAGGCGGTCTCACAGCGTGCGGAATACATCGGCATCAAGGAAGTCCATCAGGGGGCGAAGGACAAGCTCCCGGTCGTCCGTGACATCATCAAGCGTGCGGGACTCAAACGCGGGGAGGTGGCCTACCTCGGTGACGACCTGACCGACATTCCCCCGGTACGGGAGGTGGGCTTCTCGGCGGCCGTCGCCGACGCCCATGAGGAGCTGAAATCACGCTGTGACCACGTGACGACGGCCCCCGGAGGCAGAGGTGCGGTCCGGGAACTGGCAGAGATGATTCTCAAGGCCCAGGGCAAGTGGGCCGGTATCATGAAGCGCTATCTCAACACGGAAAGCGCGTCCGACTGACGTCCACCCCGTCTCGTATCACCCCGTCTCGCGCGCGATCCCGAAAGGAATGGGACCCATGTTCCGCAGGATCCTCTACATCGGTATCATGACGGTTATCTCGGTGATCATCGTGGTTGCGCTGGTTCAGCAGCGTGCCCGTGAACGTGAGAGCCGGCGGGTGGACGACGACAACCAGACCGTCGCGACGCCCCGTCGAGAACGTCCCATCCATATCTCCAAGTACGACCCCAAGGACAACACCCTCCTCGCCGAAATCACCGGCACCGAGGCCACCGGGGAAACCGACGAGGGCCCCGTACAGATCATCAAGCCGAAGATCACCGTCCTCAAGGACAAGGAAAGTCCCACGGTGATCACTGCCGACGTCGGCCGCATCGACGACCTCAAGGCCAAGACGATGGGCAACGGCTGGCTCAAGGGCAACGTCGTCATGACCGTGGTGGACAAGGACAGTGGGGACAACACCGTCATCAAGTGTGACGAGATGCGGTACCTGGGCACGAAAGGGGAGGGGGAGATCGTCATTCCCGGTGCGGTCTGGGTGAGCACACGGTCACTGGAGGTTTCCGGCAGTGCCCTCACGGCGGACCGCAGCATGCGCGGGGCGACGCTGAAGAAGGAGGTGAGACTGGTCCTGAAAGAGGCGACCGAGGATGCGGTCCGACGACTCACGGGTGAGGAGAAACAGGAGACGGAGGACGGCAAGACGACCGGACCGTCCGGGCACATCACCATCACGTGTGACGGGGCGCTCCAGTACAGCCGGGACGAGAGTCGGGCGACTTTCGAGAAGAACGTCGTGGCCACACAGAAAGAGACCAGCGTCCGTGGCGACCACCTGGTGATCGAATTCGAGAGGACCTCGCCGGCGCCGGTGAAGCCCGGAGAAGCCGTCCGGGAGGCCATGACGCTTCGTCGGGTGATCATGCGGTCCGACACGAGGGAGGGGGTCGTGATTTCGAGCCCCGGTCGTGCGGGATACGGTGACCGGCTGGAATACGACGGACGTGCCGGACTCCTGGTCTTCAGTGGTGCACCGTGCCGGACGGTCCAGACGAGCGGAAAGAAGACCTACCGTCTGGAGGGGACGGAGGTCCGGTTCGGACGCAGTCGGGTGCTCGACACCGCCGAGCGGCTTCCCGAGGGGATGAGTGCCGACTCGCCGAAAATCCTTCTCACCGGTGCACCGGCACGGGCCGTCAGTGTCCCCACGGAAGCCGGACAGTCGAGCACACTCACCGGACGACGCATCCTCTTCGACCGGGACTCCCGGATCGTCTGGATCCGGGGGGACGATCAGTTCCCGGCACACGGGGAGCAGGAAAAGGACCGGATGACCGGCACGGAAATCCAGTTCGTCCAGAAGACCGACACACGGGGCGAGAAGATCTTCGGACGCGGACCGGGACGACTGGAGATCGGCAGTCGTCGCCAGGACCCCGAGAAGACGGCGACCGGACCCGCCGTCGTCGAGTTCGGCGGCGACATGACCTACCTCCCCGACGAGCACCACGCCCAGTTCACCGGCGGCGTGAAGCTGGTGGACGGGTCCACCACCAGTCGCAGCCGGACACTCACCGTCACGTTCGAGAAGGAGGAGGCGTCGGACCGGATTCAGATCAGGAACGTCGTTGCGACCGGTGAGGTGGCGGTGACCGGCGAGACGCGCAGCGCCACCGGTGAGAAACTGGTCTACACCTACCCCGAGAAGGGCCCGGACACGCTTGTGGTGAGTCTCACCGGGAAGTCCGGGGAGATGTGCGAGATGAGAACAGGCGAACTCACCGCCCGCTCGACGAAGATCGACATGGTCGAGACACGCACCGACGGGGGAGGGACGACCCTCCGGGCCAGGGGAGAGGGACCGGGGATCCTGCGGCACGAGCCGAAGCCCGATCCGGACGGTGCCGGTTCCCCTCGTAAGGACCTTGAGGTGCGCTACGGACGGTCGGGTTCCTACGACGAAGCCGCCGGCAAGGGGGTCTTCGAGGGTGACGTCCTCGTCAAGCGCGGTGACATGAACCTGGCCGCCAGACGGGTCGTCATGGACTTCATCAGTGAGAAGCCCCCGGCGACGGAGGGCCCGACGGCGGCCGAGCGGCTCAAGCTTACCGGCATGACGGCCGAGGGGGACGTCAGCTACGCCAGCGGTCCGCCCGACAGCCTGCTTACGGCGAAGGGGAAGAGCCTGGTGTGGGACGAGGGGAAAGGGACGGCGGAGATCCGCGGCGGCGAGGGGATGAAGGACCCGGCACGGGTGGTGCGGGGTGAGACCGAACTGGAAGCCCCCCTCATGCTGGCCTTCCTGACCGGTGGGGAACTCACCCGTGGCGTGACGACGGGAGGGGGTCGCCTGACTGAACGTCCGCAGCCCCGCCCGGGGGAGGACCCGGGTAAACTCCGGACGTTCACGGTCACGTGGACGGGTGAGGGGAACTACGAGACGCTCGAAGCGGGTGACGAGAAGACGGCCCCCACGGCGGCGATCCGCATGTCGGACGGTGTGCAGGTCCTCAGCGGCGACGCGGACGTCGCTGCCGATGCTCTGGAGGTCCGTCTCGGGCCGGAATCGCCTGCTCCGGGGGCAAGTCCCCTCAGACAGGAAATCAAGCGGGTGACCGCCACCGGCAGTGCCCGGGCGAAGATGTTCATGCCCGAGGGCAACTACTACCGTCACGCCAAGGGCGATTCACTGGAATGGGACCGTGTGAACCGGCAGATGGTCGTCATGAGCAAGTCGGACGACGCCGTGGTGTGGGACAACTCGAACGAGTGGACCGGCAGCAAGCTGGTCGTCAACCGCACCGCTGAAGGACGCCTCGAAGCCGAGTCCGCCTCGGGCCGTCGCATCATCTTCTACGACGAGGGCATGCCGCCCAGCACCGCCAGGGACGCACGACAGTGGAAGCCCATCTACTGACGGCCCCGGGGTATCCCCTTCACCGGCACCGCGTGTGACCGGACGGGCCCTCAGGCCCTGTCGCCGAAGAAGTCGTTCAGTGCCTCGCACCGTTTCATGTCCGCGCGGTAGATCTCCTTTTCCGTCCGGTTCCAGTTGCGCAGGTCGTGTCTCAACCGGCGTATCGGCCGGATGACCAGCAGATGCATCAGGGCGTAGACCGGATATGCCTTCCGGATGCTGGGCGTGATGTGCTCGCGCGCCGAGTAGCTCCGACGGCACTTCCATCGGATGAACTGAAGCTCCTCGGCGGAGAGGTGCTTCGTTCTCACGTTCGCCCAGAACCCGTTGTACCGGCTGAAATCCTCCACGTTGGTGACGAGTCCGGCGTCGAGCAGTTCCCGGCGCAGGTCGGTCCGGGGATAGGGCGTCGCGATCTGGTCGCCGAAGAAGTCGATCTTCTCCTCTCTGAAGAACTCATAATTCGCGGCGATATCGACCGCACGGTCGTCGGGCAGTCCGGTGATCATCCCCCCGACGATCAGGATCCCGTGCTTGTGCAGGTGCCGGATCGCCCGTCGGGTCTTCTCCACGATGTCGCCCTTCTTCATCTGACGCAGGTTTCGCTCACTGACGTTCTCGATGCCCAGGAAGACGATGCGGAAATTCGCCCGGTCCATCTTCCCGACCAGTTTTTCGCTTGAGGCGATCCCGGCGGAACTCGCCTGGATGATGTAGCTGACGTCGGTGTGACCCGATGCGATGACGGCGTCACACAAACGCTCGAACCGCTTCACGTCGAGTGTGATGTTGTCGTCCGCAAACAGTATCCACTGGGCACCGTGACGCTTGCTGTCGGCGATGTCGGCCACCACGCGCTCCGGGTCGTACGTCCGGAAGGTCCGACCGTACATGTGCCGCATCGAACAGAAGTTGCACGGCATCGTGCAGCCTCGTGAGGTCTCGAGGACGTCGATGACCTGGTAGATGTGGCTTGGAAGCAGGATGCGGAGACCCGCCCCCCTCTGCACCCCACGGAAGAAGTACTCCCCGTTCCAGAGACGCGCCGAACGCTTCGGGATCCCGAGGGTCTTCAGGTCCTCCAGACCGCCGCGACCGTTGTGAACCCACTCGCCGTCCCTCTTCCAGGAGAGTCCCGGGACGTCCTCGAGCGTCCCGTCGCCGTCCAGGGCGTTCACGAGCCGGTTGAACGCCGTCTCCCCCTCACCGCGGATGAGGAAATCCAAGAGACCCGATGAACGCGGACTCCGTGTCACGTCCTCGTTGAGCAGTGTCGCGTGATATCCGCCGAGCACCACACGGACGTCGGGATCGATCTCCCTGACCAGCTCGGCCGTCCTGAGTGCGGTGTCGTACTGGAAGCTCATGGCACTCAGTCCGACGAGCTGTGGCCGAACGTGTTCCATGGCGTCACGAACGGCCGCCCGCACGTTCTCACGTCGGGTGATGAGGTCTGCACAGGTGACGTCGTGGTCGGGGGTGTTGGCGGCGAGGGAGGCGATGCCGAGGTTGGGTGGACGCCAGGCGTTCGGGTGGAACATCGGCATGACGTCGGGCATCGAGAACAGAAGTACTTTCATTCAGCCGCTCCGTGTCGGTGAGCTCGATCGGTCGGCCATTGGCTTCCCCCGTCAGGAACGTATCCACGGAGTTCACAGGCGGTCTTGAGGATGGACTCGGCCGCCTGGCGGGAAGCTCCGGGGTGGTCCAGTTCCACACGGAGTTTCCTGAGTGCGTCGGTGACCTCCCTCTTGCGGTCGGGATTCCGGATGATGTCGAGGGCGTCCCGTGCCAGCCGCTCGGCGTCGTCACGCCACAGAAGACGATCGGGAACCACCTCACGTCCGATCAGGATGTTCACCATCGCGATATACTCGGTGCGCATGAACGGATGGATGACGAGGTAACTCGGCCAGTCGACACGGTACATCACCATCATCGGGGTGTTGAAGTGGGTCAGTTCGAGTGTCGCCGTGCCGCTGGTCACCATGCAGAAATCGGATTCCTTCATCACCTCGAACGTGCGGTCCCTGAGCAGGCGCACGGGCATGTCGTACTTCCTCAGGATCCTTCTGATGATCCTGTGATGCCCCTCCCCGCTGAAGGGCAGGGCGAAAAGCACCTTCGGAAGCTCGCGCGCGATGATGCGTGCCGACTTCGCCATCACCGGAAGCAGGTTCCTGATCTCCTGTGTACGTGAGCCCGGAAGGAGACCGATGAGGACCTCACCGGCTTCCCGTCGAAGCCTCCGGCAGAAGTCTTCGTCAATTCGAAGGCCGTCCAGGTGATCGAAGAGAGGATGCCCCACGTACTCCACCGGAACACCCGCGTCACGGTAGATCTTCTCCTCGAAGGGGAAGATGCAGAGGGCCTTTGTGATCCGTTTACGGATCTTGTGGATGCGTCCGGGCATCCAGGCCCATATCTGCGGACAGATGTAGCAGATGACCGGAATCCGACGTGGACGAAGCCATCGAGCCAGGGCCAGGTTGTATCCCGGGAAATCGACGGCCACCACCGCGTCGGGACGGTGTTTCTCAAAGTGTTTCAGTGCCGAGCGCTGCGTCGACCACACCTTGGGAAGATGCAGCACGACGTTTCGAACGCCCATGACGTTCATCGTGGTGAGCGGATAGTGGACGTCGCATCCGGCGTCACGCATCTGGGGTCCGCCGAAGCCTTCGATGACGGTGTCCGGACGGAGCTTTCTGATCTCACGGATGAGATTGGCGGCGTGCAGGTCGGCGGAGACGTCGCCGACGGAGAAAAAGAGCCTGAGAGGTCCTTCGGGTGACGTTTTTGCGCGGGGTCTGTTCATGCCTTTCCTTCGAGGTGACGGTTCAAACCTCGTCCGAGGCCCGGCGGGCATGCGACACAAGCCCAAATATAGCAGAAACTTGGGTCGTGGCAAGCAGAAATCCCGGTGACCGTCACACGCTGCGGATGCGCCTTGGGGAGCGGCTTTCCCTGATGGTTCACCTCCGTCGGACTTCGTCCCGGGGCGTGCAGGAAAAACGGAAACGAAAAAAATATTGACAAGTGGGCGAAATCGCTTACTCTACTTCAGTTTACAGCAAGCCGGGACCGAGGGCCTCCCGAGAGGGGCGGAAGAATTCGGTGCCCGGGGGGGTGGCTTCCGTTTGAAACCGGGTCTGCCGGTGGCGAAGGGTCCCTGTCCCGGGTGACGCGCCTGTACGGACGCCGGCCGGCCTGCTGACGGGGACGTGTTGACGTTTGGGTTACCGCGGTCATTTTGGAGGTGGGTTTTGGCGATCGTTTCCATCAAGGCATTGGTCGAAGCCGGGGTGCATTTCGGACACCGGGTGAGTCGGTGGAACCCCAAGATGGGCCCCTACATCTTCGGCAAAAGGAACCTGATCCACATCATTAACCTCAAAGAAACCATCAAGGGGCTGATCAGGAGCGCCCGGTTTCTTGCCAGAGTCGCCACCCGCGGAGAGGACGTCCTTTTCGTCGGAACGAAGCGTCAGGCACGTGTCAGTGTTGAAGAGGCCGCCAGACGCTGTGGGATGCCCTACGTGACGGAACGCTGGCTCGGCGGCACACTCACGAATTTCCGCACCATTACCTCGCGCGTGAGACGTCTCGAGGAGTTGGAGGAACTGGAGAGCTCCGGCCGCATCCAGCTCTATTCCAAGAAGATGATTGCCAGCTACCAGCGTGAGATGCGGAAGATGAGACGGAACCTCGAAGGCATCCGCAACATGAAGAAGCTGCCCGGGGTGCTGGTGATCGTCGACCCGCACCACGAGAAGATCGCGGTGGCCGAGGCCCGGAAGCTCGGCATCCCCACCGTCTGTCTCACCGATACCGATTCCGACCCGGACGTGGTGGACATCCTGACACCGGGCAACGATGACGCCATCCGCTCCATTCAGTTGTACGTCAGACGCATGGCCGATGCCGTGCTCGACGGCAAGAAAACCGCCCCCAAGACCGCCGTCAAGAAGACAGCCCCGGCCGCTGAGGAGAAGAAGGCCAGGACCGAGAAGCCTCCCCAAGAGGCGGAGCGACCGCGACGCGGGGCCCGGCGGGGCCCGCCGCGACGTGGTGCCCCGGCGAAGGCCACCCAGCGTCTTCCGGGCGGAAAGACCGTCTCCGTTGAGAGATCCTCCCCGGCCCGCAGGGGAGGGGGAAGGGGAAGGGACGCGAGGAAGCGTCCCGGTCCTCGCGAAGCGAAGCCGGCTGAGGTCCCCGAAAAGGTCGCGGCCGCCGAGGGCGAACCCGGGAAGCCCGACGAGGAAGCACCGACGCCGGAAGCCCCCAAGGTAGAAGCGCCGAAGGAAACGACCCCGGCGGCGGCAGCGCCGAAGCCCGAATCACCCGAACCGGAAGCACCCGGGACGCAGGCTCCCGGGGGAGAGTCTCCCTCGGCCCCGGCTGCCCAAGCCGAAGGTGACAAGAGCGACGGGTGAGGCGATCGCCGGCTGTTTCCAGTTCTCCAATAGAGCCGTTGTGAGTCGGCATACGTGAAGAGGACACATCCATGACAGAGATCGATGCAGCACTCGTCAAGAAACTGCGTGACAAGACCGGCATCGGGATGATGACCTGCAAGGAAGCCCTTGCCGCCACCGGCGGGGACATCGAGAAGGCGGTGGACTATCTCCGCAAGAAGGGACTCGACGCCGCTTCCAAGCGTGCCGGACGCAAGACCAGTGAGGGACTCGTCCAGAGCTACATTCACGGCACCGGCAAGATCGGTGTGCTGGTCGAGGTCAACTGTGAGAGTGATTTCGTTGCCCGCGGCGCCGACTTCAGGGAACTCGTCGAGAACATCTGCCTGCACGTCGCCGCCACCGACCCCATCGCCGTCTCACCCGAGGACGTGCCGGTCGACGTGGTCGAGAGGGAGAAATCCATTTATCGCGAGCAGGTGAAGAACAAGCCCCCCGAGGTGCTCGACAAGATCGTCCAGGGGAAGCTGAAGAAGTTCTTCGCCGAGAAGTGTCTCCTGGAGCAGCCCTACGTGAAGAACACCGACCAGACGGTGGGTGACCTGATCAAGGAGACGATCGCGAAGCTGGGCGAGAACATCACGGTGCGGCGGTTCGTCCGCTACGAACTGGGTGAGGAGGCCTGAGCGGAGGTCTCGTGAATGGCTGAGGGGGTTCGGTACGAGCGGGTGCTCCTGAAGATCAGTGGGGCGTTCTTCGGGTCGGAGGGGACGGGGGGCATCGACGTCGCCGAGGTGGAGCGTCTGGCCGAGCGGATGAAGTCGGCCGCCGCCACGGGAGCACAACTGGCGGTGGTGATCGGGGGCGGCAACATCGTCCGTGGGGCGCAGTTCAAGCTGGCCGGGGCCGAGCGGGCCGCCGCCGATTACATGGGCATGCTCGCCACCGTCATCAACGGGATGGCACTCCAGATCGCACTCGAGCACATCGGCGTCGAGACACGACTCCTCTCGGCCATCTGGATGCAGGAACTGGCCGAGCCCTACATCCGTCGACGCTGCATCAGACACCTCGAGAAGGGACGCGTGGTGCTCTTGGTGGGGGGCACCGGCAACCCGCATTTCACCACCGACACCACCGCCGCACTCCGGGCGACGGAGATCGGTGCCGACGTGCTCCTCAAGGCCACCAAGGTGGACGGCATCTACACGGCGGACCCCCTGAAGGTCCCCACGGCCACCAAGTACGACGCGGTCTCGTACCTCGAGGTGCTCTCGAAGAAGCTCGAGATCATGGACCTGACGGCCATCTCGATGTGCATGGACCACCACCTGCCGGTGGTCGTCTTCGACATGAAGAAGGAAGGGAACATCGAAAGGGCCATCCTGGGGGAGCGAATCGGAACTCTCGTGGGGGACGACTGACATGCCCGTTGACGACGTGCTTCTGGACGCCGAAGAAAAGATGGAAAAGGCGGTCACTCACCTGGTCGAGCAATACCGGGGCGTGAGGACCGGACGGGCCTCCTCCGGACTCGTCGAGCACCTGAAGGTCGATTACTACGGGTCCCCCACACCCCTTAACCAGCTGGCGAACATCGGGACACCCGAACCGCAGCTCATCGTCGTCAAGCCGTACGACCCGGGCAGTCTCAAGGACATCGAAAAGGCCATCCTCGCCTCCGACCTGGGCATCACGCCCCAGAACGACGGAAAGGTGATCCGACTCGTCATCCCTTCACTCAGTGAAGAGCGACGCAGACAGCTCACCCATCACGCCAAGGAGCTGGCGGAGGAGGCGAAGATCTCCATCCGCAACGTCCGTCGTGACGCCAACAGGGTCCTCGACCAGGAAAAGAAGGACGGGACGATTCCCGAGGACGAGATGTACCGTGGCAAGGACGAGGTGCAGGAGCTGACCGACACCTACGAGAAGAAGGTCGAGGGCCACCTCGAGAAGAAGACTGCCGAGATCATGCAGGTGTGACCGCGGCGCCGCCCGCCGCCTCCCCCGCGACGAATCCGCTTCCAGTCCCGCACCGGATGTGGTATAATACATCCCTGGAGTGGCGGTCCCGGTTTTCGCTGTTGCTTCTTGTTCGGGATTTGGTGTTTGGGATTTGGAGCTTGTCTTCCCGTGGGGGTATAGCTCAGTTGGTAGAGCAACGGCCTTTTAAGCCGTAGGTCGCAGGTTCGAGTCCTGCTGCCCTCACCAAGCATAAAGGGACCGCGCAACGCGCGGTCTCTTTATGCCTGGTAGAGCAGGTGAGCAGTAGAGGACCGAAACGGCCGAAGAAGAAGAGGCTCCCTCTGCCGCGTCGCGCTTCACTCGCAGTCTCCTGCTCGGCTCTTCCGCTGCTGCCCCTTCTTGCTGAGGCAATCCTTCCGCTGTTGCCGTCACCTCCGGTGACGCCTTGCCCGGTCCCATCGTTTTCGCTTGACTTTCCGAGACATTTCGGGGAGACTATGCTTGGATCAGCCGCATGCTTCGACATACGGACCCTATCGTCTAGCCTGGTCCAGGACACCGGGTTTTCATCCCGGCAACTCGGGTTCAAATCCCGATAGGGTCGCCAATAAAGGGGGACTGCGCAAAGCGCAGTCCCCCTTTATTGGCAGAGCAGGAGAGAGGAGAGAGGAGAAAGGAGACACGGCAAGAAAAGGCGCAAATTGTGATGATAGCGTTCGCAGGCAGGCACTTCTCTCCTGCGGTCCACTTTCTACTTTCTACTCTCTGGCTTTCGAGGGCCGCGCTGTTGTTGGCAGAGTCTCGATTCACCGGGGCCATCTGCTCTCCACGTTCTCTTCTCTGTCATTCGGGGGTCCCGGTGACGTTCGCCGGGGGCTTGCGTGACGGCGGCTGTTTTCCTACAATAAGATAGGTCTCCCGCGGGAGCGGCGGGGACAGCCGTTCGCTCCCGGCTTTCTCGTTCTCCGGGGAATCTCTTTGGCGGAAAACACGTCCTGGACATGGCGAGGTGTCCTTCCCGTCCTGCTGATCGTTGCCGTGGGCGTCCTTGCCTACGTCAACACCTTCACCGTGCCGTTCCTCCTGGATGACAACGCGGGCATCGTCGAGAACGACAGCATCCGTCATCTGTGGCCGCCGGGGCGGATGCTGTCACCGCCTGGACAGACCACCGTTGCCGGACGTCCCGTCGCCAACGTCACCTTCGCCGTCAACTACGCCCTGGGCGGCCTCAACGTTCTGGGCTACCACATCCTCAATCTGGCCATACACGTCCTCGCCGCGCTGGTGCTGTTCGGGATCGTCCGTCTCACGCTGCGAACGCCGGGCCTGGAGAATGCATACGGCGCCGCCGCGTCCCCGCTGGCGCTCGTTGTTGCGCTCATCTGGCTGGTGCATCCGCTCCAGACGGAGTCGGTGACCTATGTCGTGCAGCGGGTGGAATCGTTGATGGGGCTGTTCTACCTGTTGACGCTGTATTGTGCGATCCGGGGCTTTACGTCGGAGCGGGTGTGGTGGTCGGTGGGGGCGGTGGCATTCTGCGCGTTGGGGATGGCGACGAAAGAGGTGATGGTCAGTGCGCCGCTGATGGTGCTGCTCTACGACCGTGTGTTCGTCAGTGGTTCCTTCCGGGAGGTCTTCCGGAGGCGGTGGAAGCCGTATGTGGGTCTGGCGGCGACGTGGGTCATCCTGGCGGCGCTGGTGGCCACCGGTCCACGGATCCGGACGGTCGGATTCGAGTTCAAGGACATGGCCGTTCTCGACTATGCGCTCGCACAGGGCCCCATTGTCCTCCACTACCTTCGACTGGCTTTCTGGCCCCAGCCGCTCGTCTTCGACTACGGGTGGGTGATGCCGCAAGGGACGGTCGGCGTGGCTCCCGGCGTCCTGGCGATGACGGGGATCTTCGCCGCGTCGGTCCTCGCACTGGTCTTCCGTCCGCGTCTCGGCTTTCTCGGTGCGTGGTTCTTCCTGATCCTGGCACCGAGTTCCAGTGTCCTGCCCATCAGGACCGAGCTGGCCGCCGAGCACCGGATGTACCTGCCACTGGCGGCGGTGGTTGTGCTCGTTGTTGTCGGATGCCGGTGGGTCGGATTGTCCCTGCCGCGGTCCTGGCGTCGTCCCGCCGGTGCCGGTCTGGCGGTCGTGGTCGTTGCGCTGCTCGGCTATGCCACCCGTGAACGCAACGGGGACTACCGCAGTCCCCTCGTGATGTGGACCGACACGGTGGCCAAGCAGCCCGACAACTTCCGTGCACAGAACAACCTCGGCAGTGAACTCAAGGACGCCGGAAGGTTGGACGAAGCCATCACACACTACCGTGAAGCCATACGCCTGAAGCCCGACTGCCAGCCGGCATACTGCAACATGGGCACGGCACTCACCCTGCGGGGGGAGTATGCGGAAGCGGTTGACAGCTTTGCCAGGGCCCTGCTTCTGAAGCCCGATGACGACATCACACATTACCACGTGGGCTACTGTCTGCTGCGGCTCGGCGGGACGGCCGAGGCGGTGAAGCATTTCAGGCAGGCGGCGGCTCTGACGCCGACGGACGCCCGGAGACGTCAGGACATCGCGGCGATGCTCGCCGGCTACGGGGAGGTCGAGGAAGCGACCGGGTATTACCGTGAAGCGATGCAGCTGAAGCCGGACTGGCCCGAGCCCGTGAACAACCTGGCGTGGCTCCGGGCGACGCATCCCGACGCGCACTTCCGCAACGGCGTCGAGGCGGTGGCGCTGGCGAAACGGGCCTGCGAGCTGACCGGATACAAGGCCCCCTGGACACTGGACACGCTGGCGGCGGCGCACGCGGAGGCAGGTGACTTTGCCGAGGCGGTCCGGGTGGCCGAAAAGGCCCTTGAAATCGCCTCGTCGTCGGGACAGGATGAGATGGTGAAGGTGCTTGGGGAGCACCTGGCGCTCTACCGGTCGCGGCGTCCGTGCCGGGAGCGTCCCGAAGAGGCGAAGCCTTACCGTGCTGGAGGAGTGCGTCGATGACCTCGCGCACCCCCGGCACGCCACGACCCGCCGAACAGAAAGGATACACCCCATGATGCGAACCGTCAGGGAACTGCTCCTTGTTTTTCTCGTCGTCCTCGCGGTCTCGCCCGTGCCGGCCGCCGCGCCCGACGGCCAGAAAGTGGTGGATGGACTCGCCGAGGTCCTTCGCGACATGCGGGACGTGACCGCGGACGTCGAAATCCACACCCGCAACCGCCAGGCCTCCGGGAGCATCGTCCTCCAGTACGTCAGGACGCCCGGCGAAGGCCCGGACGACCCCGAGCGGACCGTCCGCAAGTACATCGTCGTCACCCGTGTCAGGACCCGGGACGGACTGGCCGCCATCAAGCAGGTGAACGACGGACGGTACCTCTGGGTTGAACGGAGCATCGCCGCCACCGGTGAGGTGAAGGTCATCCGGCGGCGGGTGAGCACGGAAGGTCCGGTTCCGGGGGGGTTCGGGCCCGACTGGCGGAAGGAGGCGGACGTGTGGCGTCGGAAGTTCGACTTCACCACACTGCGCGACGACACCTTCGACGAGGAGCCGGTGACCGTGGTTGAAGGCACACGCAAGGAGCCCGGAAGGGACGAGGACGCCGAGAAGCACCCGGGTCTGTCACTCCCTGACCGCATGGTTCTTTTCGTTTCGAGACGTGACCGGTTCCCACGGAAGGTCGAGCTGTTCTCGAAGAAGGCCGAGGCGGAGGCGAACGGGGTGCTGACGGTCTCGGTGAGACTGATGCATGTGAAACTCAACAAGGGCCTTGCACCCGACACGTTCGATTACACGGTGCCGCCCGGCGCCGAGTTCGTTGACGTCAAGTAGACGTGTGAGGTGCACAGGAGGACGCGGGATGACGTGCAGGTACCGGATGTTCAACGCCCCGTCACCGGCGACGATCGACCGGGCGAAGACGCTCGGCTGCAACTGGGTGATCGTGCATTCCTCCGGCATCGAAGAAGGGCTGGTGGACCCGACGAGCGGTCGGCCGATGGACATGTTTCCCCTCTACTTCGAGGACTACCCGAAGGTCGCCGAATTCCGCAGGTTCCAGGACGCCGTCTGGCTCGAGCCGCTCCGACGCGAGGTCCGTTCCCTCTCGGAGCGCGCCGCCGGACACGGACTCAAGGTCGCCTTCCACATGTACGAGCCCACGCTGCCCCATGTCTTTGAGCGGGAGTACCCGGAAATCGTCGGCGTGTGGAAGCGTCCGACGCAGAGCGGCACGATCGACGTCCACAGTCACCTCGACCCGGACAAAGACGCGACCTGGGATCTCATGCGAAGCAAGTACGCCGAGCTGGCCCGGGAGTTCCCGCACCTGGGGATGGTGATCCTCTCGACGTGGGACGGGGCCGGGAGCCGGTGGTGCATTCCCGAGGCGACGATGCCCATCCACCGCAGACTGGTTCGGATGATCGAGTCTGCGACTGAGGGCGTGCGGTCCGTCCGGGACGACGTCGTCGTCTGCTTCCGCCTGTGGGGACGCAACTGGCCGCGCAGGATGTACCTCGACTGTCACCGACTCATCGAAGAGGTCACCGGACTCGAAAACGCGACGGAGTTCATGCTGCCGATCTGCAGGCCCAGGAACGATCCCGACCTGATCCTCCCGAAGGTCTTCGACGAACTGGCCCCCGACGTCCCCGTCATGTACAAGTCCACGCGGTTCGACATCGGCGAGGGACAGCCGCTGACCGAAGCCGTCGGGACCTATCCCCCCCAGCGCGACCAGATCCTCGAAGTGTCGTACGAACTGTACCACGTGAAGCCGTGGCCGTGGTGCAAGGTGGCGCACATCCGAAAGGGACTGAACGCCGTGCGCGAACACCACCTGGCCGGGTTCCTCGCACTTCCCGTCAACATGGGCAACAACGACCGCACACAGACGCCCGAGGAGGGGAACCTGGGCCGGATGAACACGTGGCTTCTGGAACGGCTGCTCGCCGGTGACGGTCGCAGTGACGCGGAGCTGGTGGGTGCATGGCTCGAGCGGACGTTCGACGGGCCTCAGCCGGGCGAGGCGGTCGAGGCGCTCCTGGAAGCGGACGACATCGCGGACAAGGGCATTCAGTGGGGTGGGGGGGTGACCGCACGCCGACAGTTCGAGTCACTGCATACGACCAAGCTCACGTGGCTCTTCGCGGGGTTCATCGACCCGGAATTCCCCTACAGGATGGCCGAGGCGACACTCGAGACCCTGGAGGATCTGATTGCGATGAAGCACGATGCCCACGAGCGCGCGTGCCGACACATCGAGCGCATCAAGGCCGCACGTGCCGCCATCCACCCGCGGCTCTTCGAGGAACTGCTCAGGGGATACGCGACCTTCGCGGACTGTCTGCTGCTCGCACGTGACTGGCATTCCTACATCCTGATGCAGTACGCCATTGAATGCGGCGTTGCTCGGGCCGACCGGCCGAATCTGGCCCGGATGTCCCGCTACGTCGAGCAGTTCATCCGCAGCATGCTCCGGATGCGCGAGGCCGAAGCCCCGGCGGCCAGACTCATGAAGATGAACGTGCCCGACCCGTTCGTCGTGTGAGCGGACGGTGTGCACGGTCTTCCGGGACCGCATCGGGTAAGCGCTTGACGCCCGGCGACGTCCCGCTATAATGCTGTCACCACGCATGTGACCCGAAGGAGCCGACATGAGCAGAGCCGAAGTGAGACTTCCCTCCCTCGGAGACGACGCCGGCGAGGAGGCAACCGTGAGCGTCTTCTTCCGTGAGGTGGGGGACCAGATCAAGGAGGGCGACGACCTCGTCGAGATGGTCACCGAGAAGGCGACCTTTGCCGTCCCTTCGCCCGTCACCGGTAGCATCGTGAGTCTCGAGGTGACGGAAGACGACGTCGTCAAGGTGGGTGACCTGCTGGCAATCGTCGAGGTCGCCGACTGACGCCACGTGCCCACAGGTTCAGTAGGGTCTGCTCGGCGGAGGGTGCCCCAGAGGCATCTTCCGCCGAATTCATGTACCCATGGGATCGCTGCGTCCCCGGGCTCGCCCTCGGCTGTCTACTGGGCACACACTGTCCACACGGTAAAGCCCGCCGCGGAACCAGATTTTCTGGTATTTTGCGCACAAGCCATGCAGGCAGAGCTATGCCAATGACGATGGAGTTCTATGCGTATCCTATTAAAACGTACGGGTCACATAGTGTTGCCAGGTTGGTGTGATGCGGGCCGCCAGGCGCACCGCGGTGGATGAAACCGGAAGGGAGTCCACGAGAGGGAAAGGAGTCCTGCGATGCAATCGGTCACGGAGGACAGAGGCACAGTCCTGGTCGTCGTGTTGATTTTCGCGGTTGTCGTGGCGGTGTTCTGCATGACCAGTCTCATGGTTTCGAACAGGGAAAGCCAGGGAACGTACGCGGGCATCCAGCGGGACAAGGCGTTTTTTGTGGCCTCGGCCGGACTGCACGATGAAGTCAGAACCCTCAAGGACATGATGGACGCTTCCTCGCTCCAGAGGTCGTTTGAGCCCTTCGAGGCCCTTGCAGGCAAGACGGTGATCGAGGGTCGGCCGTTGATGTCCAACGGCATGGTGGTTGGCGAGTACAACGTTGTCGTCGAGTCGGTCACGGCGGTCGGCGCGTCCAACCGGGACGTCACGATCACGTCCACCGGCTGGGTGCCGTCGGCCGACCATCCCAAGGCGACGAGGAGCACGATCACCGCGGTGTTGCGCATCGGGAGTGCGCGGAGTGAGGTCTTCGACTACGTCTACTTCATCAACAACTGGGGCTGGTACTACGGCAGCACCATCATTGCCAACGGGAACGTCCGGGCGAACGGGCAGTTCGATTTCGGAGGATACGCCTCGACCATCAACGGGATACCGCGCTTCAAGGAACTCTCCAGCGGGGTGTTCGGGGAGAAAGTGGACGACGGCGGGGTCTACGCCGCCTGGGACATCGTCGGGGGGGGCAATGTCAAGGGAGCTACCAGCGGTGAGCAACACATGCACGCGTTCGATACCCAGATCCCCCTGCCGAACCTGACCGACCTGAGCACCTACGAAGAAACCGCCAAGCTCAAGAACTCGACCATCAAGGTCGGCGGCACGACGCTGACTGATGCCGTGGTGGGCGACGACCCCGGCGAGAAGAGCAATCTCTATCTGGCGGGCAGCGAGAGCGAGCCCATTGTCCTGGATGGCCCGGTCGTGGTACGCGGAGATCTCATCATCCAGGGCTACGTGACCGGCAAGGGCTCGCTCTATGTTCAGGGCAACATCTACGTGGCCGGGGACATCAAGTACAAGAATCCCATCCAGGCGCCACTTAGCAACCCCGACGCCGATTCGATGCAGCAGTGGCTGGCGGCGAACCAGGACGCCGACGCCCTGGGACTCTTTGCACGCGAGCACATTGTCGTCGGCGACTACACCAGTCCATACTTTAACACGTACGTGGGGCCTTGGGTCCGTGACCAGCGCAACAGCAGTGAGGAGGACGCCGGTGAGGACGGGATCCCTAACACCCGTCCCGGTCGCGACGGTATCCTCGGAACCGCCGACGACGATGTCCTGGAAGGGGACGGGAAGTGGACCACGAAGCACTACACCGCAGAGCACGCCCAGGACGGACTGATCCCGGAAGGGTTCCACATCGGTGACGCCATCCCCGGGAGCGGCGAGGACATCGACGGCGACGGCAAATACGACCCCGGGACGTCTGTGACCGAGTTCATTATCACGACCCCCTTGAAAAGCGATTACTGGACCGGCAACGTCCCGGAGAAATTCGGCACTCTGCCATACAAAGATCTCTGCAGTGAAGGCACGACCATCACTCGTCTCGATGGTGCCTTCTACACGAACCACACGTTTGCAATGCTGACACTTGCCTGGGGGCAGGATCTCAATGTCAACGGATGCGTTGTCTCACGCAACGAGGCCATCGTCTATGGCACGGATCACGCGTTTTTCAACTACGACCTGAGACTGCTCCAGGAGAACAACCCACATGCTCTGGACCTCCCCAAGACTTGGGGGGCGCTCAAGATGGTCATGTGGCGCTCCAACTGAAAGGCTCGAACCCGGTGAGCGTCCCGGCCTCCCAGGTCGGCCGATCCCGCAGTCCCCGCAAGGAAGAGCGGGGTGTTCAGACTGCTGAAGCCATTGCGTCCCTTTGAGGCCCGGGTCTCGGCGGGCAAATCCGGTGTTCCCTCCTTCCGCGCGTATCCCGTGGCTCCTCCAACATCATGGGTGTGTGAGTTCTCCGAGCCCACTATGTGGAGCCATTGGAGCGTGGAGCCCCGGCGGAAGGCGCCCCAGAGGCGTTTTCCGCCGACTTCATGTACCCGTGGGACCGGCACACATTCGTAACTGGAAGCCCCCAGTGGCCCGCTGTCCGCCTACTCTGTGCAATCCGTCCACACGGGCAATATGCCATGAAATCGGATTCTCCTAAAATCGGACCAAAAAACGTGCAGTTGCCGGCCCTCCTTTGACGATGGCCCTGTAACGATTGGCCATTGAAGAGTCAGGCGGTATAGGGTGTTCAGGCTCTGCTATGATTCGGGGCGGAAGCAGTAACGGAGGCCGTCGATGCCGGAAGGCAGTCCATGAGAGGGAAAGGGATCCTGTGATGCAATCGGTTACGGAGGAAAGGGGCACAGTCCTGGTCGTGGTTCTGATTCTCGCGGTTG
>DATKVD010000256.1:0-9858 GCA_035530235.1 Planctomycetota bacterium
GCCTCCGGCTTCGAGAGGGCGCGTATCCCCACCTGCGTGACGGGGGCGATCTCGAGACACCGCTTCATCACGCAGGCGTGGCTGTAGCGTGAGCCGTCGTATTCCTCGCGCAGGTCGGCGTGTGCGTCGAGCTGCAGGACGCACAGCTCGTCGAAGCTCTCCTTCGCCGCCCGCACCGCACCGAGGGTGATGGAATGCTCCCCGCCGATCATCGCCATAACTTTCTTGTCCGCAAGCACCTGCGCCGCCGCATCCGCCACCCGCTCCGCCACCTTCTCCGGGGTGTCGGCCGGCTCCAGCTCCGCCAGCGTGTGGATGCCGACCTCGGACGTCTCGAACCCCAGCACCTCGTCGTAGAGTTCCATGTTGCGTGAGGCGTCGATGACGGCGTGGGGGCCGCGGGCGGTCCCTTTCTGGTAGCTCACGGTCCCTTCGTAGGGCACGGGAAGCACGACGAAGCGGGCGGTCTCGTAATCGGAGAGGGGGGGTTCGAGTCCACCGAAGGCAAAGGGCAGTTCACGGGCCGGGACTTCCATGTCGTCTCCGCCTGCGTCGTCGGGCCGGACGTTCCCGTGAGGGGGGTCGTCTCTCAGAAGAGCCCCCCGGCACGGTCCAGGATGAACACGGCCGCGGCGACGGTCGTGGTCCAGATGCTGCCCTTCATCCCGACGGCCGACTGGGTGATGGACTGGGTGCGGACGATCCTTCCGGAGATGCGGTAGATCTCCTTCTTCTCGTCCCAGGCGGCGTCCGGGTCGAACCCCACGCCGAGCGTGGTGGCCAGCATGGACGCGGCGAGGTCCTCGGCGTAATCCCCGGCCTCCCGCTCGTTCTGTCCGTGACTCTCGTGCTCGGAGAGGTAGCCGTACATCGACGTGTCCCGTGGCAGGGCCAGTCCCACCGACGAGGCGACCAGTCGACGGTACTCGTTGGTGTCGTTCCGGCTCATCACGGCGAAGACCACCTGTCCGGGTCGGAGCTTCTCGAGACCCTTGGAACGACTGATGAGCTTGCAGCCCGGGGGGAAGATGGAGGAGACGTTGACGAGGTTGAACGAGGCGATCTCCGCCTTTCGGAGGGCTTCCTCGAAACTCGCCAGTCGCTCACGGTGATGTCCGACGCCGCGCGTCAGGAACACCTCACGAGGAACCAATTGCACCTGCATCTCCTTCCTGTCCGGGTCTCGACGACGTTTCCGGAGACAGACGCCAGATTGTAGGGACCGTCGCGAGAACGTGTCAACAGAAAATCCCGGTATCCTTCATGCGGAAACTCGACGGGTCTCTCGGGCACTCGGCGGCCGGTGCGGGTGTCGTCCGGGGTTCTCGGCGGCCGGCGGGGGTGCGCCGAAGTCTTGTGGCAGGTTTCCATCGTCAGCGCGGCGCAGGGAGACGGCGGTCTTTTCTGCGGAGCAAGCCGGACGCCCGAAGGGGTGGCCCGGTCTCCGACGGAGTCGGAGCCCGGGTCCCGACTCGTCGGGACGAGAGGCGGCACGGGCGCCTCTTGCGGGGAAGCGTCGGGAGGGGCGCATGTCGCGTTGGCGGGGAAGACCTCTTGTCCCGCTTCGCGGGACCCGGACGAGTCGCCTTTGGCGCCTCGGCCGGGCCACCCGGGTCTTGAGCCCCTTTTTCTCGCCTCGCCCCTTGCCTCGATCACCTGGCGCACCCGCCGACGGCCGGCCCCAAGGAATTGACGTTGACTTGTCCGTTTCACCGCTATAATGGGATGTCCCGTCGTGCCGGGGTGGTGCCGGTCCCACGACGGGAGGTCCCGCGACTCGGCCCCGGTGTGCCGGAGCCGCTCCGCCGCGGAGAAGGGGAGGGGGCAATGGTGTCGAGACGTCACGTCTTTCCGGCCGTGTTGGCGCTCGTCCTGGGCGTGCTGGTTCCGGGCGGGTGTTCCGATCCGGGCATCGTCACGCGTCCGCCGGAGTACACGATCGGTCCACGGGCCATCGTGGTGATCCCGTTCAAGGACCAGATGCACAGCTACTACGAGTCCCAGGACGGTGTGGACCTGGCGATGGCGGTGGTGGGAGAGATGAGGAAGCGGGGCGCGGCGACCAACATCAAGTCGGCCGACCAGGTGAGGGCCCTCTTCCCCAACCAGGACCTCGACACCGTCGGGTGGGGACAGATCGGCCGGAAACTCGGCACCGACCTCATCCTCACGGGGAACCTCCAGCGGTTCACCCTCCGCGACCCGGGACACATCCTGCTCCGACGCGGCACCTGCATCCTCAACTACTTCGTCTACGACGTCGGGACGAACACCGTCGCCTACGCCGAGCAGGGACTGTCGACCTACATCCCCGAGTTCGGGCCGCCCATCGCCGACAGTGACATGTCCGAGGAGGAACTGCGCCGCAGGGTCATCGCCACGACCGCACTGAAACTCGTCAAGAAGTTCTACGAGTACGAGGAACGGATCCGTCCGACGCTCCCGCGTCACTGACCGGCGCGGCGGCCGCCGAACCGCCGAACTCCAGACACCCCCGCTCCGCCGGGGGTGTTTTTCTGCCGTGCTTGCGCGACCCGTGCGTTCTTTCTATAATGACCGTCGACGGTGCTGCTACCCCCGGGGAGGTCCGCCGTGAAGCTGCCGCGCATGGTGCCCATCCGCATCCGCAAGGAATGTCCGAAGCTCACGGACGTTGGCGGTGCCGTCGCCTCGGCGCTCGACGCCGTCCGGGTCGAGGGTCTCGTGAAGCCCGGCGAGCGGATCGCGGTGACCGCCGGCTCGCGGGGCATCTATCACATCGACGTCATCCTGAAGACCGTGATCGACCGGCTGAAATCGTGCGGGGCCGTCCCCTTCATCGTCCCGGCGATGGGGTCGCACGCCGGCGCCACCGCCGAGGGACAGAAGGACTTCATCGCGGGCTACGACATCACCGAGGCACGGATGGGCTGTCCCATCCTTTCGTCGATGGATGCGGTCGAGCTGGGCAGGAGTCCCCTCGGCGTGGTGACCTACTGCGACCGGAACGCGTACGAGGCCGACGGCATCGTCGTGGTGAACCGTGTGAAGCCCCACACCGGCTTTGCCGGGACCCTCGGCAGCGGACTCCTGAAGATGCTGGCGATCGGTCTGGGCAAGCGTCGGGGGGCCGAGAGCGTCCACCAGAGCGGCGTGGATCTCGGGTATGAGGAGGCGATCCGTGACGCCGGGCTCTTTATCCTGTCGAAGATTCCCATCCGCTTCGGCGTCGCGATCGTCGAGAATCAGCGGGGCGAGACCGCAGACGTCGAGGCCGTGCCGCCGGCGGCGTTCGAAGCGGCCGACGAGCGGCTCCTGGAACGTGCCCGCGATCTCATGGGCCGGCTGCCCGTCGATTTCCTCCACCTCCTCATCGTCGACTGGATGGGGAAGAACCTCTCCGGCACCGGGATGGACCCGAACGTCATCGGCCGGGGGATGACGCTGGCCAGGCATAGGATAGCCGAGCCGCGCATCATCCGCATCTTCGTCCGCGACCTCACCGACGAGACCCACGGGAACGCCATCGGCATCGGCTTCGCCGACTTCGCGACCGACCGGCTGGTGGAGAAGATCGACCCCGTCTCGACGTGGATCAACTGCTGTGCGTCGGTGGCCCCCGAACAGGCCCACGTGCCCATCCACTACGCCTCGGATCGCGAGGCGATCGAGATGGCCCTCCAGACGTCGGGCGCCACCCCGACCGGGCGCATGCGCGTCATCCGCATCCGCGACACCGAACACATCGACACCATGCTCGTCTCGGAATCCGTCTTCGAGGAGCTGAAAGACCGCGACGACATCGAGGCCCTGGATAAGCCACGGGAGATGATCTTCGATGACGAGGGAAACCTGACGAATGTTTGACCAGAGGGCACCATGCCCGTACTGAGCCTCGCCGAAGTGGATACCGGAAGGCTGATCTACGCGACCGGCTCGCTGATCTTGCTGTCTATTGTCGGGCTGATTGGTGTTTATTGGAAGCGGAAGCGCCGACGAGCCTTCCGTAGAATGGCAGGGCCGCTGGGACTCGAGCTGATGAACGAGGATCTGGGACAACTCGGTCTCGATCTTGGTATGATAGAGTCTTACAGCAGAGGCTGGTCGCAGGAGGTGCTTCTTGCGATGCGTGGGAGCATAGGCACACGCGATGTGATCGCCCTCGATTTCCATTACCGTGAACAGACCCGGTCGGCATACTTGGACTACTACTTCTCCGGATGCATCTTCCTCCTGAAGAGTTCCTTCCCTTACATGCTGATTCGGCCTGAGGTCACGCGTGACACCGTTGCCGCGGCTGTCGGCTTTGAGGACATTGACTTCGAGTCCGATGAGTTTTCTCGACAGTTCTACGTGCAGAGCCCGGAGCCTGAGTTCGCCTACGACGTGTGTAACCCGTTGATGATGGAATGGCTGCTTGGGAACCCCGACTGGAAGCTGGAGTTCGGCGGGTGTTTCCTGTCCGTCACCGACGGCAACAGGATCACGCGATGGTCGCTCACGGAATTCAGGAAAGCCCTGTCGGCCGGTTGCGAGTTCCTTGACCGTATCCCAGACTTTGTGTGGACGAAGCATAACGGACAGCGGCGGCCGACGGTCTCGTGGTTATCCTCGACGAAAGACGCTCTTGGCACAAAGCCCTGATTCGAGCGGAGGACACCTGAGATGCCTGTGCTGCTGATCATCGCGGTGATCATCCTGGTCGCCGTCGGGATCTATCTCGGCTGGCTGTGGGAGAAGAAGCGTCGGGAAGCCTTGGCGAAGATGGCGGCGGCGCTCGAGCTCAACTTCAGCGCGGGTGATCCCTTCCACCTGCCCGGTCGGCTCGGGCACATCCACACCTTCAGCCGCGGGCATTCGCAGCGGGCCAAGAACGTCGTCCACGGGACCTACCGCGGCCGCGACATGATCGCGTTCGACTTCAAATACACCACCACCCACACCTCGACCGACAGCAAGGGGCGCACCACCACGCACAACGTCGACCACCATTTCTCGGCGTGCGTGCATCCCCTGGAGTGCCGGTTTCCGCGGCTCGCCATCCGTCCGGAGGGGTTCTTCGACAAGGTGGCGGACTTCTTCGGGTTCGACGACATCGACTTCGAGTCGGACGAGTTTTCGCGGAAGTTCCGGGTGACCTCGGACAACCGCAAGTTCGCCTACGACGTGTGTCACGTGCGGACGATGGAGTGGCTCCTGGCGACCCGCGGCTGGCACATGGAGATGGTGGGCGGCTACTGGGTGCTGACCACGGACCGCCGGTGGTCGGCCGAGGAGTTCCACTCAGGCCTCAGCTTCACCTGGAAGTTCTTCGAGATGATCCCCGACTTCGTCTGGCGGGAATACTCCGAGCGCGCGACGACGTGATCCCTTGGTCTCTTTGAACCGCAGAGAACGCAGAGGGCGCAGAGAGAAGAAGAAACGAGGGAATTGGTGGAGAAGAAGCAGCCGCGGGGAGGGAGGGGAGGATTCGGTGGGAGAGAAGATCCTGATCTGGATCCTGATTGTCGTCGGAGCGGGCCTGTTCGTATCGCTGCTGGCGTTTGTGCGGCCGTGGATCGAGCGTCGACGGCGGGAGACCGTTCAAGCCTTTGCCGAGGCACAGGGCTTCTCCTATTTTGCGAAGGAGCGCAGCGATTTCTGGAGGCGCCTGGTTAGGATCCTCGGGTGCGACCAGCCTTTTTTCGGACGAGTGAAGAATATCATTCGGGGCGTGCATCGCGACCGGGACTTGATCGGATGTGACATCTCGTATCGACAACCCCGCGCCAGTGCATCGCGGCGCCGACCGGCTTTCAGAAGAGGGGACGAGGACAACTGGCTCTCCGCGTGCGTCTGTCGTCTGGACAGCCGGTTTCCCCGGCTTCTTGTCTGCGAGAA
The DNA here is from genome assembly GCA_035530235.1 of Planctomycetota bacterium. Classification (GTDB taxonomy): domain Bacteria; phylum Planctomycetota; class DG-23; order DATKVD01; family DATKVD01; genus DATKVD01. Next base: position 5,860 of record DATKVD010000256.1, read on the forward strand.
AGGGCTCTTCCAGCGCCTGCTGGATACACTGGGGAGCGGGCAAGTGGAATTGCAGCCGGAGGAGTTCCGAACTCAGTTCCACGTGGCCTGCAGGGAGCCGGGGTTCGCCCGTGAGGTGCTGCACCCGGGGATGATCCAATGGCTCTTGCAGCACCCGGGCTGGCGCTTCACCGTCAACGACGATCTCGTGATCGTGACGGACAACAACCGCTGGACGCCCGACGAATACCTCGAAGCGCTCGATGTCACGACGGGATTCCTCGATCACATCCCGGATTCCGTCCGGGAGAAATACTGCGGGAAAGCCGGCGCGTGACTTCCCCGGCCTGCGGTCTGATGAACCACAGAGGTCACAGAGGACACAGAGGAAAACAGCAAGACTGGGGTTAGAAGGGGCAAGAACAGCGGCTTCTTCGGTTGTTTCTTCTTCTCCCCCCAAATCCTTGCTGTTTCTTCTTCCCTCTGCGCCCTCTGTGCCCTCTGTGGTTAAATCGAAATCACGAATGCTTGAATCTCTGACGCCGCGCCGGTAAAATTGGAGTCGGATTCTGATCTGGAGCTTCATATGGCGTATCTCATCGTCATCGGCGTGCCGGTGGTCATCGTGCTGGTCTTCGTCCTCGGCACGTATAACCGTCTGGTGACGCTGCGGAACACGATCACGGAGAGCTGGCGGAACGTCGACACCGAACTCCAGCGGCGCTACGACCTCATCCCGAACCTGGTGGCGACGGTGAAGGGCTACGCGGCGCACGAGAAGGCGGTGTTCGAGGAGGTGGCGAAAGCGCGTGCGGCCGCGGTCGGCTCCACCGGAAGCCCGGACGCGCAGGCCCGCGACGAGAACGTGCTGGTCCGCGCGCTCGGCCGGCTCTTCGCCGTCGTCGAGGGATACCCCGAACTCAAGGCCTCGCAGAACTTCCTCCACCTCCAGGAGGAACTGGTCCACACCGAGGACCGCATCCAGGCCGCGCGGCGGTTCTACAACGGCAACGTCCGTGCACTCAACAACAAGGTGCAGATGTTCCCGTCGAACGTCATCGCGTCGATGTTCGGCTTCACGACGGCGGCGTATTTCGAGGTGGAAAGCCTGAGCGTCCGTTCGAGACCGGACGTGACGCTGTAGGGAGGTCGGCGGGCGGCGCCGGGAGGCTTCCGGAGGTCAGGGGGAGGTCGTGGGGGACGGCCCGGCCGGCCGGACGTCCGTCCGGCGAAGCACGCATATCCGTCCCGTTCCGGGCGGGAGCCACCGCGTGAAGGTGAACGTGTCCGACACCTCGTAGCCCGCCATCGGGCCGAACGACACGACGTACTCGTCGTCGTCCACCCACCACCAGCTCTTCGCGGGGTCGCGCACGTAGTCCGCCTCGTAGAGGACCCATCCGTTGAACTCGAAGCCCCCGTCGATCCGGCGGGGGGATATCCCGCGCGTCTCCGTCAGCTCCCGCAGTGCGTCCCACCTCGTCCGGTTCCACGAGAAGTAGTCGTGCGTCGCGGTCACGGTGAACGCGGCGAAGACCAGCAGGACCGCCGCGGCCGCGCACACGCCCGCACGACCCGGGCGCAGCGACGTGCGACCCCCCGCGACCAGGCCGAGCATCAGACAGGGCAGGAGGAAGATCACGTAGCGGTCGAAGAGGACCACCATGCACGACGGCAGGAGACACAGCACGAACGAGGCGACACCGAGGAGGTAGATCCCGCCGTCATCCTCCCGGTAAGAGACCCGGCGGACGCGGGTGAGAAGTGTCCAGCCCGTGAGAACGGCCCCGACCACGCCCGCGACCGTCACCACGAGCCATAGTCCCCCCGGTGCGGTGACGGTGTTCGGGAGGTGCAGCAGGAACACGTCCCGGAGGCCCGGCGGTCCCAGACCGAAATCATAGAGGATGTTTCCTGCCAGGGGCATGAGCCGGCCGCGCAGAAGGACCGCGGTGACCGCCGCGACGCAGACGACCCCGGGGACGATCACCGTCGACCACCTGCCACGTCGCCCGGACGGAAGAGGGGTGCTTCGCATCAGGACGAGGAGGAAGGGGAGCAGGAAGAGCCCGGCGTAGATCGAGGCGACGGCCGCCCGGCTCGCCAGGCCCCGCAGGACCGTCAGGTCCGGATGGAGGACCCGCTCGAGCAGCTGCTCGTTTCTCAGGTGCCAGAGGTCCGGGAGTCCGACCGTCAGTCGGAGCACGGCCTGGAGTCCGAAGAACACCGCCGCCACGACGGCGAAGGGCGCCAGTCCCCCGAGCCACGTCCGCAGCTTCCTCGGACTGCCGGCAATGAACGCCGCCGAGAACGACAGCACCAGCGGAAGCGCGATCTGACGGATCATCACGGCCAGCGACCCGAACACGGTCGCCACGACGATGTCGAGGGTGCGTCGTCTCCGGACAGCACGGACGAAAAACAGCACCGACAGGATGCCGAGGGCATAGAACGGGACGTCCGTCATGAACGTGTTCGAGAGCTGGAAATAGAGGGGGTTCACCAGCACCGTCAGTGCACCGAGACACGCCAGTGCCCGGCTCGCCCGTGCCTCACGCAGAAGACCATAGGTCGCGAGCACCCCGGTGAGCCCCAGCACCAGCGTGGACACGCGAAGTGCGGTGAACGAGAACCCGAACGGCAGGCAGAAGAGCCTCCCCCACAGGACCTGGGCGACCAGCGGCACCGACATCCACCCGCAGATCCTCAGCTCCCCCTCATCGACGAGCGTCCGGACCGTGCGGGTGTAAGACCAGTCGTCGTTGAGGGGAAACTCCCCGACCGGGTGCACCAGGAGCGTCATCCCGAGCCAGACGGCGCAGAGTGCGAGCGGACAGAGAAGCCGACGCCCCGACGGGATCTCATCGGATGACTGCGGCACAGTGTGCTCCCGGAGTTCGTAATCGCATGTCCCCTGCGACCGATCGCAGGAGGCGGTTCCACAAGCGGCCGGCCGGCATCTCCACTGGAGGGCATCAGGGTCCTAAGATAGCCGGCGCACCCGGGGCGGGCAAGGGATTTCGTTCTCACGCACGGTGACGGACGGGCACGGCGGCTCGACGTGCCGAAGGACTGCTTGAAGTGCGGGGTGTCGATGCGATAGAATGACGCCGGAGACGGACCCGTTGACCTGCCGGGGGTGCCCCATGGGAAGATCCGCCGACCACGGACACTACGAGCGGGCGTTCGAGACGTGGCTCAGGGCGTGCCGGGCGCCCTTCGTGACGGTGGACCAGGTCCGAAGGCCCGCCGACAGCGAAGGACCCCTCAAGAACTTCGACTTCCTCGTGCACGCCGGTGAGCGGCACTACATCGTGGATGTGAAGGGCAAACAGTTCCCGCAGACCTCCCGTGGACGCGAGGCCTACTGGGAGAACTGGGTCCATTTCTCGGACCTCGAGGGCCTGTTCGCCTGGGAGCGTCACTTCGGCGACGGCTATGAGGCGCTGCTCGTCTACTGCTACTGGCTTCAGACGGGCGCCGACGAACCGACGGTGAAACGGACGGTGAGTCTGGACGGGCGGGATTACCTCATCGTGGCGATCCGGGCGGCCGACTTCGCCGAGCACTGCCGACGCCGCTCCAGACGCTGGCAGGCGGTCCACGTCCCGGTGAAGGAGTTCACCACGCTGGTCAGGCCCATCGACCACTTCATCCCCGGGGGTTGATTCGGAGGTCCCTTTCGGATAGAATGATTCCCGACGGCGGAAGTCTATTCCAGTGATCCGGCTCCGTCGGCTCCCGGGAGGCAGACACGCATGAGATGGGGGTGGTCCGCATACATCCTGGCCGCCGCGCTTGCGGCGGGACTGGCGTCGGCGGCCGCCGCCGCGCCCGAGCCCCTCGCCCTCGATGACGTCCTCACCCGCATGAGCGAGAAGGCCGGGTCGGTCAAGGACCTCCGCGCGACCATCCAGAAGACCAGCTGGGATTCGTTCTTCGAGGAGAAGCATCTCGTCCGTCTCGAACTCTTCTACATCAAGCCCGACCTGGAGCGTCTGGACACGTGGCGGAAGATCC
>DATKVD010000257.1:0-7491 GCA_035530235.1 Planctomycetota bacterium
CACCGCCGGCCTCCGGGTGGAGCTGCGCTTCGTCCAGTTCGACCCCGTCGACAACGTCACCACCCCCGTCGGACTCAGACGTCCCCACGTCGAGCGCTCACTCGCCACGGTCGGACTCCCCGACGTCACCATCCAGTGGCCTCCCGAGGAGCGCAAGTATTACGAGGAGATCGTCTTCAACACCTCCTCGACCGACAAGGACGCGATCGTGAAGGCCCTGTCGGCGAAGGACGTCTTCACGTTTCCGGATGCGTTCACGGCGTATTACTTCGTGGGACCGGGACAGGCGAGGGAGACGGTGACGCAGGCCTGGCTGGCGGCGGGACTGAGTCTGGTGGCGATCGTGGTGTACGTGTGGCTGCGGTTCGGGGCGTTCAAGTACGGCCTGGCGGCGGTGGTGGCGCTGGCACACGACGTGCTGTTCGCGCTGGGAGCGCTCGCCGCCGCGGCGTGGCTGGCGGAGACCCCGGTCGGGGAAGCACTGGGCATCGGGGACGTCCGGCTCAGTCTGCCCATCGTGGCGGGCATCCTCACCATCATCGGCTATTCGCTCAACGACACGATCGTGGTGTTCGACCGGGTGCGGGAGAACGTGCGACGACGCATCCGGGAACTCAGGGGAAAACGCTCGAAAGGCGAGGCCCTCACCCCGGAACTCATCGACCAGTCCGTTAACCAAACCCTTTCCAGGACTATACTTACGTCGCTGACCACCCTCCTGGTGTGTGTGACGCTCTACGTGGCCGGCGGCATGACCCTTCACGGTCTGGCGCTTTGTCTCATCATCGGCGTCGTCGTGGGGACGTATTCCTCCATCTTCATCGCCAGTCCCATCCTGGTGCTCACGCACGCGTGGGAACTCAGACGTGCCCGGGCCGCCGGACGGTTGACGACCGAGGAGAAGGAGGTGGCAAGGGAGCGCGGGGAGTTCGACGGGAATCGGCGTTAAAACGCGACACTTTCCGGCCGGACGACGACGGTTTTTTCCGAAAACCGGAATTTTTCTTGCACAGGCTACAGGGAAGTGACGATAGTGTAGGATGAGTGGGGGGATCTCCGTAGTTTTTCACCCGACGTGAGCAAGTCGACTCGACATCTCGTAGGCGAAGTGCACCTGTCTGAAGAAGCTATGTCGGTTCCGTGTCCGGGTCGGCGTCCCGACGGACCCGACGCGGTTTCCGCATGTCACAACGGCCCTCGTGGTCAAAGGAGGCGGTGATGAATACGGACGTGAAGGTCGGCCTGGCGATTGGACTGGTGCTGCTGGTGGGTTTGTTCGTGTGGCTGGCCATCGTCTCCAGCGGCAAGCCGACTCCCGATACCGGTCTCCCGGGAAGGGAAGCGGACCGTGTGGCTCCGGCCACCACGGCGAGTCGTCACCAGCCCGCCGCCACCTCCCCGGCCGACACCCGGCCGGGTCCCGTGACCGTCGAGATCGGCACGCCTCGCGAGACGACCACCCCCGGCACCGTCCCGAGCACGGCCGCCGACGACCTGACCCCCGAGGCCCTCAAGTACCTGGAACTGCTGAGGGAGACCCCGACGGACACCGTCGCGATGCTTCCCGAGACGAGTTCTCCCGCCGTCACGGTCACGCCTTCCGACACGACGCCGCTGATTGCGACGCCGGCGACGTACATCGTGAAGCGCGGGGACACGTTGAGCACGATTTCCGTGCAGGTGTACGGGACGTCGCGTTTCTGGGGTCGCATCGCCCGTGAGAACGACATCGACGATCCCGGGATGCTGCGTGTCAGCTCCGTGCTGAAGATTCCCCCGCTTGCCGACGGCGAACGCATCTACACCGCCGGCGTCGCGCCGCCCGCCTCGGGACAGCAGACCCACAAGGTGGAAGAGGGCGAGACCCTGAGTGAGATCTCCCAGAAATACTACGGGACCATCCGTCACGTCAGACGCATCATGGCGGCCAACAACCTGGACGACGAAAACCTCCTGCGCGTCGGACGACTGCTCGTCATCCCCAAGCTCACCGAGACGCCGACCGCCGTCGGCGTCCCCGCGTCCGTACCCGTCACCCCACGCGCCCCCGGGCAATACATCGTGAGGGAGGGCGACACCCTGACGTCCATCGCCCAGCAGTTCTACGGCAGCACACGGTTCTACACCCTCATCATGAGGGCGAACGGGATCGACTTCCCGGAGGCGGTGCGTCCGGGACAGAAGCTGGTCATTCCGCCGAAGCCGACGGGCGAGCCGGCCCCGGGACGCGACACCCTCGACCCGAGACTCGATCCGGGCGAGCGTGAATACACCGTCCAGGAGGGCGACACCCTGACCGACATCGCCTCACGTGAGATGGGAAGCAGTCGGGAATACCTCCGTCTGATGCAGCGGAACAACATCACCGATGCCTCCATGCTGCGAGTGGGGCAGGTCATCGTCATCCCGGCGCGCGGTGCCCTTCGGATGCTCTCCACCGAGGCCAGGGAGAGGTAGCCGACACCGGGCGATTCGGAGCATTTCCGGCCTCCCCGACGTTTCCGGGGAGGCCGGTTTTTCACCCGGTGCGGGTGTCGTGGTTCAGCGTGACGTCGTTGTCCCGGGCCGACGTTGCCCCCGGAGCGGCCGGAGTCCTCCATGCCCAGACGCGTCCTCATCACCACCCTCGTCATGATCGTCCTGTGGGGGTCCCACTTTCCCGTCGCCACGCTCACCATGAAAGCGCGCGACATCGACCGGCTGTCCCCTCACGCGCTTCTCTTCCACAAGCTGCTCCTGGCGGGAACGTGTCTGTTCCTGATCATGCTCTTCACCGGTCGGCTGCGGGAGCTGAGAAAATATTCGTGGTCGTACATCGGCAAGCTCGTCTTCGCGGGCGTCTTCGGGTATTTTCTCTACTACTTTTTCCTGTTCGGTGCGGCGTTCCGGGCCGAGCCGGCGGACGCCGTCGCCGAGGCCGCCATCATCAATTACCTCTTTCCGATGTGCACGCTCCTGGCCTCGGCGGCGATCATCGGTGAGAAGCTGACCGTTCGCGCCGTCGTCAGCGGCGTCATCTGTCTGGGCGGCGCCTACATCGTGGTCTGCCGGGGGGACTTCACCCAGGTCACCTTCAGTCACCCGCGGATCGACCTGCTGGCGCTCTTGGCGGCGGTAAGCTGGGGCATCTTCTCGGCGCTCGGTCGTCGGTGGAAACACGAACCCTTGAGCGGGATGTTCATCTTCATCATGACCGGACTGGTCGTCTCGGGTGGGGTGCTGCTGTTTACCGGGGGCCGACGGTATCCCGTCGGCTGGGAGTTCTACGGGGCGTTCCACGTCGGGTTCATCTGCAACACCGTCGGGGTGATCCTGTGGTTTCAGGCGCTGAAGCACGGCGGGGCGTCGCTCGTGGGGAACCTCGCGCTGCTCACGGCGTTCGTGAACCTCCTCTTCATTCGTCTCCTGCTTCCCGGTCAGACGATTCACTGGACCGCCGTGGTGGGACTGGTGATCATCATCCTCGGCGTGCTGCTCAGTCGCACGGGGAAGGGCGTGCCCGCGGCGGCGGAGGTCACCGGGCCCCCGGAATGACCTCGGTCCGCGCGTCGCGTCCCCTCAGGGCTCCTCCGGCCTGGGGTCCGGCTCGGTGTCCTTCCAGGGCGGTTCGTCCCAGCCTTCGGGCACCTTGAACTCCGGGGCCTTCTCCGGACCTTCCCACTGAAGCGTCGCGTTCAGCTTCCAGTTGATGTCGAAGAACCCGGCGACACGGAAGTTGTTGGTCCCGCTCACGGGACCGATGGTGTCGTCGAAGACGATGTAGTCGGGAAGGAAGTCGAGCTTGTGGTTCCTGGGCAGTCCCTTGCCCCAGTGCACGCCGCTGTAGATGACCACCGTGCGCTCGGGGTTCAGGGGATTCGGGTAGATCATCGCCAGGCCGAGGTCTTTTCCCTCGTAGGTTCTGGCGCCGACGGTGTACTTCTCCTCGTCGATGCCGACGGGCAGATGCCGTGCGATGCGGTTGATGAGCACGTTGGTCCCGGGGGTGCCGAGGAGGACGAGGTTGAACTGTCGGAGGTCGTCGGCGTCGACGTCGACGTCCTTCTTGACGCGGGGGATGCCGGCGGCGAACTCGAACCATTCCAGGGCGGCCGTCGCGGCGAGGCTCCTCGAGCGGAGCTGCTGTTCGGGCGTGCCCGTGGTGCCGAACACGATCAGGAACGGGTGCTGGTAGGCCTCCCAGACGGGCCCGCACAGCTCCCCGCGCTTCCTGAGTCCCCCCTCCGGCACCGCGCTCAACGTGAAACTCGCCGCGTCCTTCGTCCGCGTCGTCGCCTCCAGAAGCCTCCCGTCCGGAAGCTTCACCTTCACCGTCTCGGCCTTGAAGAGCTTCCCCGTGTCGTCACGGAAGGTGACTCGTGCGACGTTCGTCGCCTGGACCGCGATGACCTCCGGACTTTCCACCTGGACGTCCACCTCGGCCGGCGTGCCGAACGTCTCGAAGTCGTCGATCGTCACCCAGTAGGCCCGGTTGAACCGTGGGTGGTAGGTGCGGTAGGCGACGTGTCCCGGCCGGACGACGCGACGCTTCTCACCCAGCCACGTCACCAGCTTGCCCTCGTCGAACGCGTCGAAGCACGTCCAGTGGTCGCCCCGCGGAAATTCGTGATACATCGCCTCGAACTTCATCTCCCGGAGGTCCCGCACCATCTTCCGTGTCTGCTCGGGCTTCACCAGCCAGTCGTCCTCGCCGTGAAACGCGAAGACGGGGAGACTGCGGAAGTTGGGCTTCATGGTGATGGCGTAGTCCCGGTCGACGATGAACTGCTTGAACGGCGTCAGCACGCCTCGCTCGACGTCCTGCCAGAGGTTGTAGTCGGCACGTCCGGAGGCCGGGACGAGTGCGGCGAAGAGGTGCGGGTGGTGTGCCCCGATGGCCCACACGCCGCTGCCGCCCATCGACGCACCACTCAGGTAAACACGGTCGACGTCGATCGGGTAGTCCCGCTTCACCCGCTCGATCGTGTGCAGCACGTCCCGCTCGCCGATCCCCAGGAAATCGGTGTTGCTGCGGGCGAACGGGGCCAGCAGCACTCCGCCCAGCTTCTGCGCCAGACGTTTCACCGAGTCCGACACCGTCTGATCGAACCAGTTCACCTTGTCGAGGTTCCCGATGTAGCCGTGGAGGAAGATGAGGAGCGGCACGGGATGATCGAGGGTGGTGGTCTTCGGCACGTAGACGTAGTAGGGCTGTGCGGAGCGGTCGATGTCGCTCAGGTAGGCCAGCTCGACGAGTCCGGTGCGCGCCACGGCGGGGTTCTTCCCGGCGGCGAGGTCCGCGATGATGGCACGGGCGTCGGCCAGCTCCTTTCTGAAGGCGTCGTCACGGAAGGTGCTGGGCATGTAGCGTCCGAACAAGAGCACGCATTTCTCGACCTTGAGCTGTGCACGGGCGAAACCGTCGGGGAGATCCCGACGGACCTCCGGGTGCTTCTTCAGGAGGTCCTGGAATTCACTGCTGAGGGCGGTGAGTTCCTGTTGGCGCTTGAGCGCCTCCTGGGGATCGTAGGGCTCGAGGCCCGGGAACGGTTCCGGCTCCACGACGTCCGTCTCGTCGGGGTCGTCGGACGGGGGCGCCTGCGCGGCCGCGTGCGAGCATGAGAGCAGCACGACGACGAGTGCCGCCACGAGCGCTGCGAGTTGTCTTTCTCTACTCAGCGGCAATCGATTCCCCTTCCGCAAGACGTGCGCCCGCCGACGCGAACGCGAACACCAGGATCATCGCCGGACCGGCGCCGTGAACCAGCGTGCTTGTGAAAATATTCGTGATCAGGAGGCTCGCGAGCGACCCGACGCACCCCAACAGAAGCCCCCGCAGGAAGGGATCGGTCGCCTTCGCGTAGCCGACCGCCGCCCGACGCAGAAATGCCCCAACAAGCCACAGGAACGCCAGAACGGCCGGGATTCCCACACTCACCGCCAGCACAAGATACAGGCTCTGCGTGTCCGGCTCGGTGGTGTTGACGTTGGGCTTGGGCAGAAATCCGTAGAACCGCCCGATGTGCTGCTGGTAGTTGCCGATGCCGACGCCCAGGAGCAGCTGCCGGAGGTGTGCCCGGCGCGAGATGCCCAGCTGCCGGTGGTACCCGGGCGTCAGGAACTTCACGCCGGCCTGCCATTCGACGTAGCGCGGATTCATCCGATCCATCGGGTTGTCGGTCTTCACTTCCTCGTCGAACACCTGGAGGGACTTCGCCAGCACCGCGGTGTTGTTGCGCGGCAGCAGCGGGTAGACCCCGATCACGAGGACAAGCATGACGAGGAGGACGACCGGGAAGAGCTTGCGTGATCGGACGACGCTGACGATGAGGATGCCAAGGACCGCGGCGATCCACGGCCCGCCCGCCAGCATCACTGTGAGACCGAGGCCGAGGATCACCAGGAGCGCCAGGTACCACGCGAGACGCATGATGGGGTGCCCGGGGTCGGTGCGCTTGAAGAGCATCAGTCCCCACGCCAGGGGCAGCAGCATCGCGAGATAGCCGCTCAGGACGTTGCGGTTCAGAAACGTGCACGACACCTCCGCCGACGTCCGGCCCGTCCCGAGGTACTCGCATGCACTCCCGATCACGAGGAAGACGCCCACCGCAAGCCACGGCCACGTCAGTGTTTCCAGGTGGCCCTTCGTGCCGAGGACGCTCGCGAGCACGAGGGTGAGCACGATGAAGTACTCGACGAACTGGACCACGTCGGCCATCGCGGTGAGCTTGTTCTGCGCGAACAGCATCGAAGCGACGGCGAGAAGGATGAGCACGACAGCCGGCACGGCGAGCACCTTGAGGGCGCGGAAGTCGCGTCGGATGAGCATCCTGAGAACGAGCGCGGCGCCCGCCAGCCAGATGAGGATGTCGGCGAGCGTCATCCGCGGGGCCTTCTCCACGATCTTCACTGGAAAACCGAGGAGCTTCCCGAGCCACGCGAGTGAAAACGCATGCGAGGTCGGATGGCCGAGAATGACGGCGACGACGAGGATCAACAGCAGCACTTCGAGCCGGTCGCGTTTCGGCTTCGTCTCACCGTTCATGGCGTGCCTCCTCGTAGAGACGTTCGACCTCGCGGATGGACCGCCGGAGGGTGTATTTGGCGGTCGCGATGTCGTGCGCCGCCCGGCCGAGTGCTCTTCGACGCGGTTCGTCGTCGAGGAGGTCACACACGGCGCGGCGGATCGCCTCCGGGTCTTCGGGAGGAATTATAGCGGCGGCACGGCCGTTTTCCACCAGCTTCTCCAGCCCCGAGACGTGCGTGAGGACGATGGGGCGCGCGGCGCCCATCGCCTCGAGGAGCGCATAAGGCATCGCTTCCCAGCGTGAACTCATCACGAAGACGTCGATGAGGGGGAAGAGGTCGAGGACGTCGTCGCGTTCGCCCGTGAAGTGAAACACGTCGCCGAGTGCGAGTTCCGACGCGAGTTGTCGGAGCGGGACGTCGTACGGTCCCTTGCCGACGAGGAGGAAGTGCACGTCGGGTCTTCTCTCGTGAATGAGCCGGGCG
>DATKVD010000258.1:0-8256 GCA_035530235.1 Planctomycetota bacterium
GGCGAAAGGCAGGCGCTTGCCGTCAAGAAACTGCTCGCCCAGAACGCATGGATCGTCAAGTCGATGTCGGAGCGCCCGTGCATACTCACCGCGACATGCCCGGAAGGGCACCCGGTCGCGGTGGAGGTTGCATCGCCGTCACCGTCACCGGAGCTGATGGACGGCGAATACTAGCCGCAATCGTACCCGTCCCGACGCAGGAGCGTCCCGATGGTGCCGTGGCCGTGAGCGCACACAACAACGACGCAGGAGCGTCGCGGAGGCTGCATGAGAGTCTCGGTCATCATCCCCAGCCGCACCGAGCGGTTTCTCCCAGAGACAGTCAAGGACGTGCTCGCGAAGGCGCGAGGTGACATCGAAGTCATCCCCGTGATGGAGGACTACCTCCCCGAGCACGAGGCCCTGCTCGCCACGAACGACCCACGCCTGAAGGTCATCCGTCATCCCGGCCACCACACGGGAATGCGGAACTCGATCAACGAGGGCGTGGCCGCCGCGACCGGCGAGTTCATCATGAAGCTCGACGCGCACTGCATGATGCAGGAGGGCTTCGACGTAGACCTCGCGGCGAGCTGCGAGGAGCGCGACATCGTCATTCCGCGCCGCTTCTCGCTGGACCCAGAGAACTGGTGCGTCCGCGAGGGCCGGCCAGCCATCGACTACGAGTTCATCAGCTTCCCCTACACGGACGCCTTCCGCACTGTGCGTCACGGGAACAAGTGGTACGAGCGAGCCGAGGCCCGCAAGGACATCCCGTTCGACGAGAACATGGCGTTTCAGGGGTCGTGCTACTTCATGCGCAAGTCGAACTTCGACTGGCTCGGCGGACTCCAGACCGAAGGGTATGAGTCGATCATCCTCGAATCCGAAGAGCTGGGGAACAAGAACTGGCTGACCGGCGGCCGGACGATGACGAACAAGATGGTCTGGTACGCGCACCTGCACAAGGGCAAGCAGTACGGGCGGATGTACTTCATCAACAAGTGGGAGATGCGGCGAGGGCGGAAGTTCCACATCGACATGTGGATGCACGACAAATGGCCGCGAGCCGAGCGGAAGTTCGACTGGCTGGTCGCGCGCTTCTGGCCGGTGCCAACGTGGCCGGAGGACTGGAAAGACCCGAAGTACGAAGCTGCCTATCTTGAGGCTATCGGCTCGAACGTGAACCGGCCGCAGGTGTGAGCATGATCCTCACCTTCTGCATGGCATGCCATCGCAGAGAGGACGACCTCTATGCCGCGCTGCCCTTCGTTATCGCCGCCGCCAACGCCAGCCCGCCGGTCGAGATCATCGTCGTGGACTATGCGAACCCGGAGCCGCTGGTGCTCGACCAGTTCGCCGAGAACCTGAATCCGCCCAGTACCTTCGTGGTCGTCACCTACCGGGGCCGGCGGCACTACCACACCACGCACGCCCGCAACCTGTCGATCCGGCACTCTCGCGGGGAGTACATTGTCACCGCGATGTGCGACATCTGCCCAAAGCCCGGGTACTTCGCCTTGCTCCGCCAGCGCATCGCAGAGACTGATGCCGCGTTCCTGCTCCCGTGGGCGGGCCGGCATCGCAGGTGGCCTCGCACCACGATGCCGGGCATGATCGTCTGCCGGCGCGCCGAGTTGGTCGAGGCTGGCGGCTTCGATGAGCGCATGGAGTTCTACGGGGGCGAGGACAAGGAGCTGGGCCAGCGACTGCTCCGGCGTGGTGCCGCCAACGACGTGTACCACGAAGCGGCGGAGCTGGACATGATCCCGACCCCGAATCCAGTCCGCATCGCCAACTTCCGGCTGCCTCTCGACAAGGCGGGCATGATGCGTCTGAGCAATCAGATCCGATACGAAAACGACCAGAAGGGCATCCTCGTGGTGAACGAAGGGCACGACTGGGGAGCTGGGGGGGAACGTCGTGAAGCCTGAAGACATCATCGCGCAGTTCGGCCTGACCGTGGGCCGGAGGATGCCGGTCGAGATCCCCGAGAAGAGGCGGACCGACCTCGCCGTCTGGCTCGGCGAGTGGGGCCTGCACCAAGGCGCCGAGGTGGGAACCTACGAGGGCGAGTACGCGGAAACGCTGCTGAAGGCGAACCCGAAGCTGTGCCTGACGTGCATTGATCCTTGGCAGGTCTACGGCGGCTACCCAGACTACCGACGGCAGCGCACGCTCGACCGGGCCTACGACGTGGCTCTCGGTCGGCTCAAGCCGTTCGGCGAGCGAGTCCACGTCATCAGGAAGACCAGCTTGGAGGCAGTCCAGCGGTTCAAGGATGGGATGCTCGACTTCGTCTACATCGACGCGAACCACACGCTGCTGCACGCGATGGAGGACATCCACTACTGGAGTCCGAAGGTGCGCTCCGGGGGGATCGTCGCCGGCCACGACTACGTGAAGCGTGCGCGGTGGCCGCACGTCCACGTGGTCGATGCGACGCACGCGTGGACTGGTGCCTACGGGATCACCCCGTGGTTCGTCGTCGGGAGACGGCGCGGCGACGACTTCTGCCGGTCGTGGATGTGGGTGAGGCCCTAAATGGCTAGAACGAAAGACCCCGGCGCCGCGACGCTGAAGGCGTGGGAGACGCGGAGGCGGAATCAGGAAGCAGCAGCCGGGATCCATACCCGCTCGCAGCCCGGTGGGGGCGGGGGCGTTGTCCAGCAGCGCCACGACTGGAAGGCTGATGATGTCGGTAGCGAACGTCTGACCGCCGAACAGAAAAATGCGAACTACCACCGGATCACAGACGAGTGGGTGATCCTCAGCAGGGCGCTTGACAGCGCCCGGCGGGAGAAGGGCGGCGACCTCAGCGGCGAGCCGCCGGGTAGCCGCCTTCTCGAAAGCTACTGGCAGAACTACAGAGAGGTCAACCGTTCTCTGCGGGAGCCGGGCTACGAGTTCCGAAACGACGCGACCGAGGTCATCGTCACGAAAGACCTCGGCCAGCCCCGCTACGAGATCCCGCCGGCAGTGACGAAAGCGAAGTTCGACGCCATCTTCTCTGACCATGCCTTGATTATGGGCAAAGAAGAGACGCTCTTCCGTGGTGATGGGGACGGCCAAGGCTTTGAGCGGAACCTGACCGTCGGGTCCGAGATCGCGGATGAGGGGTGGATCAGCACGTCCCTCGATCCCGAAATCGCGCACGACTACGCCAAGGAAAAGCGGGCGGACCGACCGTGGATGCAGGTCATCTTCAGGATCACGGCTCCTGCCGGGACGCGATACCTCCCGGGGCATTGGGGGCACCAAGAGATGATCCTGAAGCGCGGAACCCGCTTTCTCGTGACGGGCATCGGACGGAACACGAAGGGCGTTCTCGCGGTCGATATGGAGGTGATCGGATGAGCGACAAGCCCACCCCAGAGGAGGACCGAGAAGACCTCACGCGGTTCGGTGACTGGACCCCGCAGACCCTCAAGGTCGTCAAGAAGAAGGGCAATGGGAAGCGATGAAGAGAGTCGTCGTCACGGGAGGCAACGGATTCCTCGGCGCTGGTGTCTGCGACGAGCTGACGAAGCGCGGGTTCACGGCGGAACGGTTCGACCGACCCGACAACGACATCCGCGACCGCAAGGCCGTGATGGATTTCGTGGTCGAAGCCTACGCGGTCGTCCACATGGCGGGCGTGCTCGGGACGCACGAGCTGTTCGACACGGTGGACCTCGCGATCGACGTGAACATCAAGGGCACAGTGAACGTGCTGGACGCCTGCCGCGAAGCGCGCACTCGCTACGTCGGGATCACTATGCCTCAAGTCTTCCCGTCCGTCTACGCGGCGACGAAGATGGCGGCCACCCGGATGGCCTCCGCCTACCATCAAGCCTATGCCATCCCGGTGTCGCACGTCCGGGCCTTCAACGCGTTCGGGCCGGGACAGAAGTATGGTGCCGGCCACCCCCAGAAGATCGTCCCAACCTTCGCGGTCTCGCTGCTGCGGGACGAGCCGATCCCGATCTGGGGGAACGGCCATCAGACCGTGGACCTGATTCACCACAGCGCCCTCGCCCGGATGCTGGTGGACGCGATGGACTACGGCGACGACACGATGTTCGATGGCGGCACAGGCGTCGCATTCTCTGTTCTGGATGTGGCGAGGATGATCGCCGACATCGTCGGAGTCGAGCCCCGGTTCAACTTCCAGCCGATGCGCCGGGGCGAGCGCCCGACCAAGCTGGTCGCCAGAGGCGACGGCTGGCAGCATCTTGGCTGGTGCCCCGAGTTCAGGCGCGACGACCTTGAAAACACCGTGGAATGGTATCGCGAGCAGTACGGAGTCAGCTACAGGCAACCCCGGGGGGCAGCTAAGCCATGATAGACCGAGTCGAACTCGCGACGAGGGGGGCGGAGCCCGCTGACAAGTGCCCCCGATGCAGACGGCCACTGTGCTTTCGGGTCAGTGCTCGCAACATCAAGAGGACCCTGAACACGGTGTGCGGGAACAGCCAGTGCGAGCTGTTCTTATGCGAGTTGTTCGGCGCGGAGGGCGAGCCATGAGGGTGGCCGTCGTGTCAGCCATGTGCTCCGACTTCCACGAGCTTGTCCCGTGGGCGGCCCAAGAGCTGCACGGTGACGAGGTGAGCTTCCATCGGTTTGACGACAGCTCTTTCCCCCCTCGCGTCTGTACGTTGAGACCGAGAATGCAGGCCCGCATCCCCAAGTGCTTCGCGTGGGAGATGGTGCCGGGAGCCGATATCTACGTCTACCTCGACGCGAGCTTCACGATGACGCGGCCGGACGCGTTGGCGACGCTGCTCTTCAAACTGGACGACTTCGTCGCGTTCAGGCACCCGGTCCGCTCCTCGATCGCCGAAGAGGCGGCATACCTTCGCGAGCACGCGAACGACCGCTACATCCGCAGCCGCTACGAGGGCGAGGACATCAACTTGGCGCTGGCGGCGATCCCCGTCGGCTACGTGGACCAAGGGCTCTGGGCCACGGGCGTCTTCGCCTACCGAGACAGCCCTGTGATGCGGGGAATGCTCACAGAATGGTGGGTCCATCAGACCCGATACCACCTGAACTGCCAGCTCTCGCTTCCATTCCTGCTGTGGAAGTACCGGCTCCGCACGGCGGCAATGGCCGGAGACATCTACGCCAACCCCTACTTCGTCCACACCCAGAACCGCTCATGGAAGAAGTCCAATGCGAATTCTGCTTGAGTCTTACCACCCGTGCCACTCGTCGCGCCGCATCGAGCAGGGGCTGGCGCGGGACGCGCCCCGGAGTACGGAGATCGTCCCTGCCGGCGCCGTAGGCTACCAGTTCAAGGTGACCGAAGCCGAGAGGCGGTCGGACCTTGTCCTGCTCCACGTCGGTGGTCGCTGGACGCAAGTGAGGAACCGCGTGGCCCGGCTACGGGAGGCCGGAGTCCCCTACGCCGTGCTCCAGCTCGTCATCCGAGGCACACAGCACCCGGACACCGGGGACTGGCTCGACCTCTGGCGCGGCGCGGCTTTCGTGTGGAGCTACTACGACCTCGAACGCATGGTGCGCGAGGACGGCCACGATCCAGCCGGGATCTCTTTCTACCGCTCGCCCCTCGGCGTGGACCCGATGACGTTCGCTCCGACGGCCCCAAGCGGCAGCACCCGCCACTACCTCGCGTTCGCCGAGGGCGACAACTCCGAGCGGGACAGCCTGACGCAGATCATCCGGGCCGTGCGTCGCGAGCACGGGCGGATGATCCATCTTGGGCCATTCCCCATCTCAGGCCCGACCCGCGCGACCCGCGTTATGTGGAAGAAGAACGTCACCGACGACGAGCTGGTGAGTCTGTACAACCAGACGCAGTGGATCACCGCGCTCCGGACGGTCGAGGGGTTCGAGCTGTGCGCCGCCGAGGGCCTGATGTGTGGGGCTCGCCCGATCCTCTTCGACAGGCAGCACCACCGAGACTGGTTCGGCGACCTCGCCGAGTACATCCCCGAGGACACCACCGACTTGATGGTGCAGTGGCTCCGCGAGCTGTTCGCGGAAGGGCCTCGACCTGTCACGGCCGAGGAGCACGCGGAGGCGAAGGAACGCTTCGCGTGGACACCAATCGCTAAGGGATTCTGGGATGCCGTCCAGACGTGGGAGGCAGCATGACGACTGGCCCGGACGAGACGCTTCCGCCTCGGACGAGCAAATGCTGCGCCCGTTGCGGCGTGCCTTTGTCTGGTCCCAGCATGTACGCGCACTACGAAGGGCCGTTCTGCGCGCAGTGTGGCGAGATCGAACGGAAGAAGCGGTCGCGAGGCTGGCTCGCGCAGTGGCTCGCGAGCCTGTTGAGAGGATAGGGAATGCCAGACCTGTCAGTGCTAGTGCCCGCTCGTAATGAGCAGTTCTTGAACCGCACCGTGGAGGACGTGCTCCAGCACATCCGTGGAGACACGGAGATCATCGTGGTGCTCGACGGCGCATGGCCCGCCGAGCCGCTGCCGGACCACCCGAGGCTCACGTTGATCCACCACTCGGAGAGCCACGGTCAGCGGGCGGCGATGAACGAGGCGGCCCGGCTGAGCACGGCCAAGTACGTGATGAAGCTCGACGCGCACTGCATGGTCGCCGACGGCTTCGACGTGGAGCTGATGTCCACGGCTTTGCGGCTCGGGTCGTCCGTGACGCAAATCCCGAAGCAGTACAACCTGCACGCCTTCAACTGGGTCTGCGAGGACGAGGCGTGCGGCTGGGAGAAGTATCAAGGGCCGACTCCGCCCGAATGCGGTAAGTGTGGCGGCGCGGTGAAGCGGGACATCGTCTGGAAGCGGCGCAAAAACAGGATCACGACCGCATGGCGGTTCGACGCCGAACTCCACTTCCAGTATTGGCCCGAGTTCGAGAAGACTCCGGAAGGCAAGAAGGAGATCGCCGAGACCATGTCCTGTCTCGGCGCGTGCTTCTTCATGGAGCGAGAGCGGTACTGGCAGCTCGGCGGGATGGACGAGGCTCACGGCTCATGGGGCCAGATGGGCACCGAGGTGGGCTGCAAGAGCTGGCTGAGCGGCGGGCGGATGGTGACGAACAAGCGGACGTGGTTCGCCCACATGTTCAGAACGCAAGGTGGCGACTTCGGCTTCCCTTACCCGATGAGGGGCAACGACGTGCGACGGGCTCGCAAGCACAGTCAGGCCCTTTGGCTCGGGAACAAGTGGGAGGGGCAAGTGAGGGACCTGTCGTGGCTGCTGGACCACTTCGCCCCGGTGCCGGGGTGGGGAGAGACCAAGGCCGAGCCCGAGCCCGACGCAGACGTGATCGAGGTTCCATCCTTGGCGGGGGAGAGCGCGGAGCCTGTCGTCGTCACGAACCCGACGAAGGGAATCGTCTACTACTCCAACTGTGTCGGTGACGAGAAGATCCTCGGCGCAGTGAGGTCGCGGCTACACAAGGTCCGCAACGGGCACGAGGCTGTGGCCGTGACGCTCCAGCCGCTCCCTGACGCGGACCGTTTCGACAAGGCGCTGGTCCTCGACATGGAGAGCGGGCGTCTGGCGATGTTCAAGCAGATCCTTGCCGGGCTGGAGGCGTGCTCCGCCGACGTGGTGTTCATGGCCGAGCATGACGTGGCGTACCACCCTTCCCACTTCGACTTCACGCCACCACGGCGCGACGTGTACTACTACAACGAGAACACTTGGAAGGTGGACGCCTTCAGCGGGCACGCGCTCTTCTACTTCACGAAGCAAACCTCCGGGCTGTGCGCGTACCGTGAGCTTCTGATAGAGCACTACCGCAAACGGGTCGCCCGGGTCGAGACCGAAGGCTACCAACGGTCAATGGGCTACGAGCCGGGGTGCCACCGCACCCCTCGCGGTGTGGACGACTTCCCGGCAGAGCGGTGGATGTCGCACTACCCGAACATCGACATCAGGCACGGCGACAACCTCACGCGCAATCGGTGGAAGCAGTCGCAGTTTCGCGACAAGAGCACCTGTCGGGGCTGGACCGAGGCCGACGAGGTCCCGGGGTGGGGCCGGACGAAGGGCCGCTTCGCCGAGTTTTTGAAGGAGGCTGTCGGCTAGATGGCTGTCGCCTACGACGCAGGGAGCACGTCGGGATACGAGTCGAACCCGTCGTGGACCCACACACCAAGCGGCACGCCTAGGGGCGTGGTCGTATGGACGGTATCCGCTTCTGGCGACAACTGCTCCAACGTGACCTACGGCGGCGTATCGATGACGGAGGTCACTGGCTCTCCCAACAACAAGTCGAGCGGTGAAGGCATCCGCGTTCAATGCTTCTTTTTGGGGTCCGGCTTGGGAACCGGAGCCAAGACCGTATCAGTAA
>DATKVD010000259.1:0-2374 GCA_035530235.1 Planctomycetota bacterium
GCCATCTGGATGTCGGGCGAGGTCGAGACGGCCTACTGCCGGAGCCAGACCACCGTGCCGAAGAGCGACACGCCGGAGGTCATCTGGGGACTCCTGGGACTCGCGGGGGGCGGCACGGCGGTCATCGGGGACACCGTGGCGGCCATCCGGCAGCGCATTATTACCGTGATCGGAACAAAGGCGACGATGGAGATCCTGCGCACGCCCCAGGGCGACGTGCTGCACATGCGTCACGAGCACCGCGGCCACATCGACTGGTCCCGCTACGACGACGACATCCTCGGCTACGGAACGCCTCACCACGAGCAGGCCCTCAAGGACTTCATCGACTGCATGAACGAGAAGAAGAAATCACCCAACGACCTGCGCTCGGGCCGCGCGTCACTCGCCGTCTGCCTGGCGATGGAGGAATCGCGCCAGACGGGCAAGATCGTCAACGTCGCCGACATCGATCGGGAAGCGTGAGGAGAGACCATGTTGAGAGGAGGCGTCTTAGGATTCGGCGGCGTGGGTCAGGGGATGACCCGGAAGCTTCACGAGGCCGGTCTCGCGAAGATCGTGGCCGTGTGCGACCGCGACGAGGAGAAACTGAAGCTCGCACGTGACGAGATGGGGCTCGACGCCACCCGAGATCCCGGGGAGTTGTGCTCGCGCGATATCGATTTCGTCCTGGTCACCTCCACCAACTGCGCCCACCACGAGCACGTGATGGCGGCGGCCGAAGCCGGCAAGCATATGCTCATCGAGAAGCCGCCTGCACTCTCCATGAAGCAGATGGACGAGATGGTGGAGGCGGTCGAAGAGCACGACCTCATCACGGTGGTGGACTACGGCAGTCGGTTTCAGCCGGCGTGTGTGCGGATGAAGGAGATGATCGACTCGGGGGAGCTGGGGACGGTCCTCTCGGTGACGTGCTTCACGGCACGCGGGTTTGGGCTTTACGGGAGCGGCGCCCGGCACCCGGCCGTCCTCAATCCCGGGGAATCCGGCGGGTGGCTTCTCCACCACGCCTGTCACAACATCGACCTCGCGGTGTGGCTGGCCGGCGACGCCAGGGACGCTTACTGCCGCAGCGGCACCACCGTGCCCGAAGGGGATTCACCCGAAGTGGTCTGGGGGATGATGACCCTCACCAGCGGCGCCCTCGCCGTCATCGGGGATACCATCACCACGATGCGGCAGAGGTACATCACCCTCATCGGGACCCGGGCGACACTCGAGCTGATCCGGACGCCCACCGACGACGTCCTGCACATGCGACGCGAGACGGGAAAGGAATTCCCTTACTTCGAGGACGTCCTGGGCTACGGGACCTTCTGGCGGGATGCGGTCCTCCGCGAACTCATCACGTGCATCCGGGAGAAGCGGGACTCCCCTCACAACCTGCGCTCGACGCGGTCGTCCCTCGCCGCCGCACTCGCACTGGAAGAATCCCGCAAGACGGGGAAGATTGTGCCCTTGAGTGAGGCGGCCCCGTCCGGGTGACGGGGCAGGCGTCGTCACGTTCACCCTCGACAGACAAAACAAGACGGGCGATGCGTCCGGCATCGCCCGTCACCTTCCTGCGATGCCGCCAGGGGGTGGCGGCGTCGCTGGGCACTTGCTCATCGTCCCGGCAGGTCACTCGGGCGGCGGGGGCGGTTCCGGGTTCTGTCCGGGTCCGCCGCGACGAGGACGATCCTCGCCCCCGCGACGTCCACCGCGCATCCGCTCCTGGAAGCGTCCCCTCATCTCGGTCGCCGCCTTCTCGTACTGCTCGGCCTGCTCGGGCGTGAGGACCTCCTTCACGAGGTCCCGGTACTTCTGGATGACCTGCTGCTGCTCCTCCTGGAGCTTCCGGGCCAGGTCGTTGAGCTTGGTCCTCTGCTCCTCGGTGAGCTTCAGCTCTTCCATGGTGCGGGGGGTCAGACCGAGGATCATCCCGCCGACGGCGCCGCCGCCGAAGCGTCCGGCCGCACCACCTTGGGCGCCCATCAACCCGTCCAGCCCGCCACGCTGCTCAAGCAGCTCGTTGAACTTCTTCAGCTGGGCCTCGTTGAGGACGGTCTTCACCTGTTCGATGAAGGTCTGCATCTGCTCACGGTTCGGGGGCGCCTGACGGGCCACGCGTCCCGGCCGCTGCTGACCGCCCTGTCCCTCGGCCTCCGCGGCGACCTTCTTCTCGAAGTCCGCCCTCATCAGATCGATCTTCTGCTGCTGCTCGTTGGTGAGAGCGACTTGCCCGAGGATCTCGATGAGCGCCTGCATCGATCCCCTGCCCATGCGGCCGCCGCGGCCCATTGCGCCCGCTCCCCCACGCTGTGCGAGGATCTCCTGGAACTTCTTGAGCTGCTCCTCGTTGAGGACGCCCTTGACCTCCTCGACGAACCCCTGC
>DATKVD010000260.1:0-5650 GCA_035530235.1 Planctomycetota bacterium
AATACCGTGACATCCGCATCGGGACCAACGGTGCCCTTGTGCAGACGCGGGAGCCCGTGCTCTGCATCAAGCAGAAGGACCAGGAGGAGCGCAAGACGGTCACGGTGGTGCGCTGCACCGGTCGCCTGGTGTCGGTTCAGTAACGCCTTGACAGGCCGGTGAGTTTCGCGGATTCCGGGCGGCGGGTCGTGGACGACCCGTCGCCCTTTTTGTGTGGTGACCTGCGGTCGCACGAAGGAAAACGGGACGGCTCTGAAGCCGTCCCGTTTCAATTGCAGCTGTCGGTCGGACGCCTGTCGCGGCGTCCGCAGGCCAGGTCCTTCTCAGTGAGCCCTTCAAAGCACACGGGTGGTGGGACCGGAGCCCCACCACGCACTCACCTTGAGAAATCCAGACGAGACCGGCTAATGCACGCGTCTCTCGTCACTGAACCGCAGCAGTCTCACCTCCACCGGACCCGTGAATTCACACGTGCCGTCACTGTTCACCCGGAGGCACGTCGAGCGGTCGAGGATCCCCAGCACCTGCTTCTGGGCGAAGGACCGTCGGCTCCTGAAGACGGGGACCGGGAGCTTCCGTCGGTCGCCGTCTCGATCAGGGTAACCGGGAGGCTCACACACGTCCACGATGAGGTCGACGCCGAACACGTTGGACCGCGTGGTGAAGTAGTTGGAAATCCACGTGAAGAGCATGTCCCGCTCGTCGTACTCGTCGAAGATCCCATCTCCGTCGTCGTCCCCCAGCCAGTCCTTCGGGTCGGTATAGCCCCAGGTCGGTCCACACCTGAAGGACTCGAAGCCGCTCTCACCGAGCGTTTGGGGACCGTCCTGCCAGGCGTTGCCGCCGCCCGCCAGCCAGGTCCCGGGGCGGTAGGTGATCGGGTCGGCCCGCAGGAGGTCCCCCAGGGTCTCGAAGGGGCCCCAATTGCCATAGCCCGACCCCGTCCGCTGGTGCATGCGTCCGTACTTCAGCGTCGGACAGAAGCCCGCGTGTCTGTCCACCACGCCACGCGCATACTCACTGTCCGGAAACGCCGTCCGACACGCCGCACGGTCCACCAGGTTCAGGTCCATTCGTCCGAACACACGTATCTCGGGTCCATACCGGTCGCCCGGCTGTCGTCCCGTGTCGGCGTCGTCCACCGCCCCGTCACCGTCGTTGTCGATCCCGTCGTTCGAGGGGTCCCAGACGGTGAAGATGTCGAGCATCTGGAGGTTCTCCGTCCTGCAGACGGAGGTGTTGGGATTGTAGACGTTGATCTTCTGGAACGGGCGGAAGAGGTCGAACTTGGCCTTGGTGTCGAGCTGGTTGGCGAGTCGCTCCTTGACCCAGTTAAGGTCCGCACTGGTGCCGGGCTCCTGGGCCTTGGTGTGCACCCAGGTGAGTGGCCCGTCCGTGGCGGCGTTGTGCAGGACCAGCTCACCCAGCCAGCCGATCGAAGGCAGGTCCCCGTCCACGACCTTGAAGTTGCGCTCGAAGTGTCGCCAGTGCCGGTACTTGCTGAAGGGCGCGTTGGCGTAGTAGGTCTTGGGCGGCACCCCGTCGGGGTAGCCGCGGTTGGGCTTGCCCATGGTCGTGAAAGTCGACAGCCCCCATCCGGGGACCCACACCAGGTTGGACCGCTCGTCGGTCGGCTGTCCGAAGATCTTCGCGTTCATCGGGTCCCACCGACGGTAGCATCCCGTGAAGTTGCTCTGGCTGCCCCCCGGCCCCTGACCCGGCTCGAGCGTCGGCATCAGCCTCAACAGCGGGGTGCGGTCCACGCACAGACACCTCACCCCGTCGATCATCTCCACCATGCCCGCCGCGAGCGGTACGTTCGCCGCTGCCTCATCGTGCAGCGGCTTCCAGAGGGCGACCTCCATCCCGTTGATGACCCACTCCTTGGTAATCTGCGGCGGCACGTCCTCGTCCCACCCGATGTGCAGCACCCGGTCCCAGGTGGCCTCGTCGTTCGGATGCGGGTAGGTGTACATTCCCTTCGCACCGATGGTCGTGACCTTGCCCTGCTTGGTGTTAAAGTCGTCGTGCCGGAACAGCCACAGGTCCCCCACCCGCCAGACGTGGCTGTCGACCCCGCTGCTGATCTTGATTCGGTAGTCACGGACGTCGATGATCTCCCTGTCATCGGGGATCCAGGGGATGTTCTCCATCGGGTTACAGAGCTCGAAGCGGAACTTCGCCAGCTCATAGGCCGCAGTGTTGGCGTTCCGTATGAACATCCCCACTTCGTTGATGACCGGGTGCCTCTCCACACCGAGCGCCCAGGCTGCGCCCGTGGGTGCCCTGTAGAACGTCTCCTTCTGGTCACGGTCCACCATGTCGCACAGTGACGCGATGAACTGACAGGCCTTCTCCTCGGGATTGGCAGGCGTATAGCCGGCCTGCATCCCCGCCACGAGCATGTAGAAGAGACGGTTCTGCTCACTGACGCGCTTCCCTTCCCATTTCGCCTTGAGCGCGACGTCCTCGTACGGCAGTCCGTCCGGACCCCTGGCACCGATGATGTTGATGTTCACCCGCTTCAGGATGTTGATGTGCCGCCAGTCCCCGGGATACCGGTTCCCTTCCGTCGGCCAGATCTTCCCACGCAGGATGGTGTCGGTGGACCACATGGTGAGGTAGGGTCTCAGTTTCCGCCATTCCTCGTCCGTCAGGTACTTGGCGATGGCACTCGTCCACGGGTGGTCGACCGACCGGTCGTGTTCAATGACATCGTTGACCCCGAAGAACCGGTCGTCACCCAGGGGGTTCTCGGGCGACGCCATGCGGTAGTACGTCGCCCCGTCCTGACGCCACCCCGGGTTATACCGGTCGCTCCCGTCGCCGGGCTTCAGGTCGCCCCCGAGACGGTACGCGATCAGGTCCCTGGCCTTCTGACGGTCGACCTTCACGTCGTTCAGGGAGTTCACCTCCCACGGCGCCAGGACGATCCCGGCATACTCGTTCGTCTTGAACAGCCGTTCCAGACTGATCTGTGACGGATGGTAAGCCACCTCGTTGAAGAACCTGGGGAAGCCACCCTTGTCGTACTCGTACTCTCCGGTGTACCCCTTCCACTGGATGCGGCTGAGGTGGTCGCTGTCGATCTGGGAGGTGTCCTCGTCCACGCACCGCTTCCCCTTCAGGTTGAGCCGGCCGATGTTGTTCAGGTAATTCGAGTTCTTGCCCATCAGGTTGCCGACCATGTTCAGGTTGAGGTAGCTGCCGTGGGCGACGCCGCATTTGGCCGCCCACCGCCAGTATGGCCCCCCGGCCGTCGCCATTTCCCCCGTCAGCGTCCTCCCGGGGTAGAAATATGTCTGACCCGAGAACAGCACGAACGGTCCCGTGTCGTAATACCAGGTCGTGACCGACCGCTCCTCGTTCCAGAAGGCCCCGTTCGAGTTCCCACTACCGTCGTAAGGCTTGCCCGGCACGGCAACGCCGTCGCCGTCGAAATCGATGTCATCCCCGTGGTCCGGATGGCCCCTGTGGACGATCGTACCACTTCCGTCGTTGCGCCATGCGGCCAGCGTCCGTCCCACCCACACGTCGAACTCCCGGTTGTGGGTCGTGTCGTAGTACCTCCCTACCACCCCGTTCGAATAAGACGTCCCGCCGGCGAACGTCTGCTGATACACCCCGGCATCGTCCCATTCCCCGGTGAACAGTCCTCCCCAGTCCGTCCACTCGAGGCTCGGAGGATTGAACCAGAAGTCGTTGCAGATCGGTGTGCCGTAGTGCGGGGTCTTCAGTCCCGGGATGTTCGTGGCAACCGTCCCGCCGTCACTGCTCCACGTCCACCCGACTGCACCCACCCCGCTGTCACGGTTCTCGTATTTGTCCCACGTGCGGTCGAGGTCGTCCCTCAAAAGGGCCTTGAAGTAGTTGAGCGTTCCGTGGGCCAGCATCTCGCACCGCAGGTCGTCGACGTAGTTCGCCGCCACGCGCGTGTCCAGACGCATCAGGGTGATAAAAGTCGTGGCCATAATCGACAGGATCGCCAGGACCCCCAGCGCCACGATCAGGCCGCTTCCTTTTTCCCTCAATGACCGACCCATCATCATTCCTCCCTTGAGACGCAGAGGCACCGTCACGGGGCTTCCCGCTCGGATCCTGCACTCTCCCTTCACCTACATTGTACAGCAGAACGGCCTTTCTGCAACCGCCGTCAAGAGAATTGGCGGGCCCCCCCCGTGCCTGGCGGCACGCATCACTGCTGACATTCACCCCATCTGACCTATCCGACCAGATCTCGCAGCTTCGGCAGCCGCTTCACAGCCACGGCCAACCCCCGGGGCTCAAAACGCCTCATCCGCCGCTTCCGCCTCCCGTCTGATTGCTCTCTAGGGAGCCGCTGCACGCCCAGGACCGACATATAGCGGCCATTTGGCGCCTTCCGGGCATGCGCTGTCTCCACGCATGCGCTGCGTTTGGAGCGATGTGCACCAGAACACCCTATGAGGCACCTCCTGCGATCTGACGCCCCGCAGGACCGTTGCATATACCGAGTGTCCTGTCCGACTCATCGCGATTTTCGGCCCTGGGCGCCTCCTCACCCCCCTCTGTCGGCAACAGGCACATTCCCTGCAAGCCTTGCCGCCGTGCACCGACACATCACGCATCGCCTGTCCTCCGAGGAGTCGCATCGCGTTGAGTTCGTCCGGAGCCTTCCGCCGGCCCGTTGGACGGCCGACCCTGGCAAATGACTCCCTGTAACCGCAGCGGATTGTCCGATGAAGGTCTGCGAATGTCTTGTTGAGGGTCCGGTTCTATGCTATAATGAGCTTCCTTCCGAGGCGGTCCGGATGTATTTGTGTTGCCCGCCTGCGCGTCGTTCGCCTGTCATGGGATACGGAATGCCCCCACAGCGAAAAATCCGGCTGATTGAACCACAGGGACGACCCGCGCGGCCGCTAAACGCCTACATCCGGCGGTTCCCGCTGGTCGGCCCCATCCTCCTGGCCACGATCCTTGACGAGCGTGGATACGACGTGTCGGTCTACAACGAGAACGTGTCGGGTCCCGTGGATGCGGACCGGAGGTCTTATGAGGATGTCTGCGGTGCCGACGTCGTGGGGATCAGCATCATGACGCCGACGGCCGCGCGCGGGTATGCGATCGCCGACCGACTCCGACGTGACGCCCCGGCCGCGACCATCGTTTTCGGCGGCGTTCACGCCACCTTTATGCCCGAAGAGGCCCTGGCCCACGGTGACGTGGTCGTCCTTGGCGAGGGAGAGACCGTCATCGAGGCGATCGCCAGCGGGGAGATCACGTCCGGTGTCCTTACCCCCAGCCCTGCGGACGACCTCGACGCCCTGCCCACGTTGAACCACTTCCTGATGCGGGACTTCCAGAAGCTCATTGACGAGCGTCCGAGACGGGAGATGTATGAACTGCCGGTCATGACGTCCCGCGGGTGTCCCTACGCCTGCACGTACTGCTCGGTGACGAAGATGTTCGGTCGGAAGGTGCGACGCCAGTCGGTGGAGAAGGTCCATGCCGACCTACGACGGCACGTCCAACAGGGGTTCCGGAGTTTCTTTTTCTACGACGACAACTTCACGTCGGACCGTGATTGGACGAAGGACCTTCTGGAGAGACTTCGACCGATGCGGATCCGCTTCAACGCCCAGTCGAGGGTGGACTTTCACTGGGTCAACCG
>DATKVD010000261.1:0-3973 GCA_035530235.1 Planctomycetota bacterium
AGCCGGGGGCGCAAGCCCCCGGACAGCGGTCCCAAACCGCCCGAGCCCCGGCGGGGCGAAAGGAAGCCGACGGCGCGACGAGAACTCCTGTCGCCCCTCCGGGGCTTCAGCTCATCTGGCACTCGATACCGGGGGCTCACGCCCCCGGCTAAATCCTCGCGGCCCCTCTGGGGCCGAAAACGCCCCTGCCACCGCACTTCCCTTGGGGGCCCTTGCCTGCTTCCTCCTGATGACGGCGACGATACTGCTCTCATCACCGCCGGCCTTCGCCCAGCGCACCGACGAGCGTGACCTCGCCCGGGCGAAGAAATACCTCGAGGAGGACCCGGAGTACTTCGCGAAGCTGCCGAAGGTCCTCTGGCGCCGGCCGATGGGACCCTACGTCGGCGACGTCCTCAAGGGCTACTACGGCGGGCCGGGACCGGCGAAACTCATCTCGGAAAAAGACGGACACCGCTTCAAGGTGGCCGGGGCGAACTTCCTGCTGGTGTGGGACGACCGTCGCGGCGGCGAACTCAGCGAGGTCCACCTCTTCGACGGAAGCATCTGGCGGCACGTGAACTGCACCATGGCCTACGACGGCCGCGACACCATCCCGCGATACTTCATCCAGCGACAGAAGGACTTCTACGGCAAGTCACCCGTCTACTACCTGAACCAGGCCACGGGCACCGAGTTCCACGTGACGCGGAAGGATCCGGACCGCATCGACTTCTGGACCGAGAGCCGCATGGTGACCGCCGACCGTGACCCGAGCCCGTGGACCGTCCGGCAGGACTTCCGCGTCTACGCAACCGGCGTCGTCATCTGCGACTTCGAGATCAAGCTCGACGGCGAGGAGACGTTCGGTCTGCGCTACGCACGGATGGGCGCCGACCTCGAAGACGTCCTCTTCAAGGAGATCTACCTGAAGTATCCGGTGCACTTCCGGTGGGGGTCGGCGGCGCACGGGGGACCCATCACCTCGAACCCCAACTGGAAAAAACACGAGGAGGACGGGATGCTGGCGGTGGGCTCGGCGAGCTTCGGGGTCTCGGAGTTCGCCGACTTCAACAACCGGTTCGAGTTCTGGCTGGAGCGTCCGAGACCGTTCGTCGGCACGAACATGAACGTCACCGCCACCAACTTCCACGTCTTCAGCTCGGGGCTCTGGTACGAGCCGTCGGACATGTCCACGCGTCCGGCGTGCGGGCGGGCCTACGAGTGGGAACTCTTCAAGGGCGACCCGGCGAACATCAAGCCGCCGTTCGTCTATCGCAACCGCTGGGTGCTCGCCGTGGGCGGTCCGAAGGTGGCCGCCGCGAACGCCGGCGCCGCACGACGCAATAACCTCCTCGGCGCTCGCGTCGTCCACTGGAACGGAAACGTGTATCCGATCGCCGCCACCCTCGACAAGCTCGCCCGGATGGGTGCGAACGTCCTCGTGCTGGGAGACGCCTGGCACAAACCGGGATCCGTCGAACCGCGTGACGCGGCCGAACTGAAGGTCGCCGTGGTGAAGGCTCGGAACGTCGGCATGCGCGTCGTGCTGAGCATCCCGCTCGATCAGGCCGACAAGGCGGCGAAGCTCTTCGAGGGTCTCCTGACGCCCGGCCGCGACGGGCTGATGCTCGAAGGACTGGGGCTCTCGGCGGTGCGCGGCGATCTCGATCTCGCCGAACGGATCACGGCGCTCGAGCGTCTGCGCACACTCGTCGGCACGGACGGCATCCTCATCGGACGTGCACCCGCCGGCACGCCCGCACAGATCGAGTGCGCGTTCCTCGACGCGGTGACGCCGGGGGAAGACGCGGCCGGGGGACTCCTGCGCTCGACCGACTCGCTCATCACGAGCGACCTCGCGGTCGGGTGCGCCGTCAGTCCCATCGTCGCCGCCGACGACCGCCGGCTGTTGACCGTGCTGGCGGCGGCACCCGCCTCCCCGCAGGTGCTGCTCGACCGCGGCGTGGAGGATCATGCGTTCACCGGGCTCTGGAAGCTCCTCGCGCGCCTCGACGGCCCCGTCACGCACGCGCTTTCGCCGCGGCTCGAGAACAGTCCGGACCTCCGGGTGACGCCCCCGAAGACGCCGGTGCTGGCGTATCTCACCGGGAAGAAGATGCTGCTGGTGGTCGCGGCTCCGTCGGGAAAGACGACGTGCAAGATCACCCTGGGGGAGAAGCTCGGTGTGGCGCCTGACGCGGCGGGGACGCTGTGGGTGCCGGAGGGCGCCGACCTCAAGCAGACGCCGGTGCGTCTGGCGAAGGGCGTGCTGGAGATACCCGACGTTCCGGCGGGGGAGGTCCGTGCGTACGAATTCCCGCGGACGCCGGCGACACCCGGGGAGTGAGCCCCCAACGGCTTCCAGGTGGAGTGAAACATGAGACACGTTGCACGCGTTTCTGTCGTGGGGGTCGCGGTTCTTGCCGCGGCGTCTCTTATCCGTGCCGACGTTGTTGTCCGCGCGAAGGCGATTGAGCTCTACGCCAACATCGAGACGGTCTCCGTGTATGTTCCTTACGACGGCGACGAGAACGCCAATGCGACGGCGACGGTGGCGTTCCGCAAGGTGGGTGCGGGGGCGTGGACGGAGGGACACCCCCTCGTGCGCATCCGCGGCAGCCGGTTCGCCGGGAGCATCTTCGGTGTGAAACCGAAGAGCGAATACGAGGTCCGCGTGACGGTCACCGATCCCGACGGCGCAGGACCCGCTGAACTCATGGCAAGGACGAGGACACGCATCGAGAGCTTCCCGGTCGGCAGCGGGAGGCACATGTACGTGTCGCCGGGGGGAGACGACGCGTCGGCGGGCACGGAGACGGAGCCTTTCCGCACGATCCAGCACGCCGTCGATGAGGCGAAGCCCGGGGATCACATCGTCGCGAGGCCCGGGGTCTATCGCGAAAGTGTGCGCATCCGCACTTCCGGCAAACCGGACGACTATCTCCTCGTCCGCGGACTTCCGGGCGCGAAGATCGTCGGTCTTCCCGACCCCGACGCCGCCGGACGACTGACGTGGGAGAAACTCGAAGGCGATCTCTACAAAGCGAAGGTTGGATACCGCACGCGCTACATCGCCGTCGACGGGAAGCGCCTCTACTACTGGAAAGACCTGGAGATGCTCAAGCGCGGGACCGAAACACGCCGCGACAAGGTCTATGCCGTCAAGGGCGGGTGGACACAGGAAACGGACGGCACGCTCTACGTCCGTCTCGGCGACGGCGGCCGACCTGAAGACCCGAAGATGCAGATCACGCAGCGGACCGACGGCATCGTCCTCGACGGCGTCCGACACGTCATCGTGCAGGGGTTCGACATCGGCTACTTCGGGGACTACTGCCTGAGACTCAACAACAGCTCGGAGTGCGCCGTGCAGCACAACGTCCTGCACAACTCCCGGCACGGGATGCGGATCGACGGCCACACGTCGCATAACAACCTCGTCGAGGGGAACGAACTCTACGACACGTCGGTGTGGGACTGGCCGTGGCAGCTGTGCAAGGCGCACGACCCGGAGGGGTCGGCAATCGTCCTGACCGGCGGGCGGGGGACGGTCGTCCGACGCAACCGCATCCATGGGTTCTTCAACGCCATCGTGCCGTCGCTCTGGGGCCGGCTCGACGACGAACGCTTCAACGGCGACATGGACGTCCACGACAACGAGATGTGGGACGTCGGCGACGACTGCCTGGAGCCCGAGGGAACGTGCATCAACCAGCGCTACTGGGAGAACCGCATGCGCGGCGCCCTGATGGGCATCTCGCTCGCCCCCATCACCACCGGGCCGTGTTATTTCATCCGCAACACCGTCTTCGACCACCACCTGAGCGCGGTGAAGCTCGCCAGCGACTCGAGCGGCCCGTGCTTCCTCTACCACAACACGTTCGTCACCACCGTCCACGACACCGACAAGTACTCGTCCAGGAAGGACGTGAACGGCATCGGGAATTCCGGGGCCTACCACAACATGACCTACCGCAACAACATCATCCAG
>DATKVD010000262.1:0-7112 GCA_035530235.1 Planctomycetota bacterium
GTGCCTTCGGACATCCCGAGGTAGAGCTGCCGATTGTCAGCCTGAAGCTCCGTGACCGTGCCGCCGCTGAGCCGCACCCGCCACGCCACGGTGCCGGTACGCACGTTGAGAGCCGTCAACTGCGAGTTCTGGTCCACGACGAACACGTGCGCGTCGTTTGCAGCCGCCGTCGTGATGGACTCGCCCTGACCACCGAACCGCCACAGCCGCTCACCGCTGCTTAGGGGGACTGCTGCAAGCCCGTGGTCCTGAAGCGGCACACAGAGGATGTTCCCCGAGTGCTTCAACGGCTGTGTCACGGGACGACCCGGACGCCATTTCCAGCCGGCACGTCCCTGTTTCAGGTCAAACGCCTGGAGGGCGTGGTCGTCGGTGCCGTAGTAGAGCGTGTCGCCGACGGTCAGCATGGCGCCCAGAACGGCACGCGGCAGCCTCAGCTGACGGACCGTCTCCCCGTTGACGGGGTCAGCACAGTGGGCCGTTCCGTCTGGATGCACCAGGACCACCTGCCTCTCGGAGGCAAGGTGAATGGGAGGACCGGCAAGCAGTCCGTGTCCGCTGCGACGCCACAGTTGACTGCCGGTGGCCCGGGCGAACGCGACAAGCGATCCGTCCATGGTGGACACGATCACACGGTCGCCTGCGACGACGGGGGCACTGAGGTACTCCCCGGGAAGCGTGCCCAGACGTACCTCCCAGATCGGACTTCCGTCGTGAAGCGAGAGGGCGTATAGCCGGCCGTGACGGTCGCTGACATAGCAGACGGCGTCCAGAACCTGAGGGGACTGGTCGATGGTGCCCTTGCCGTGGAAGGTCCAGAGGGGCTGTCGGGTGCGTATGAGTCGAACGGGTCGGCTCTTCTCGGCGTCGCCGGGCGTGAACGTGGCCGGGGTGTCGTAGAACCCCTGATGACGCAGGACGAGGTCGCAGGATTCGTCGGTGAGGAGGTGGATCAGGAGTGGGGTCGTCCCGAGCGTCTTGCCGTCGCGAAGGATCCGGGCGCCCGGCGGGCTGCTTTCGACCAGGACCGGGAGCTTCACCTGGTCGTGGTCGAAGAGCCTGGCGGAGTGCTCACGGGCGGCGAGGTAGCTCCGCGCGGCTTCCGTGTAGTCACGGGCGGCTTCCTGGGAGCGGGCGGTGTCGAGCAGTCTCTGGTACCCCTCCTTCTCCGCCAGGAGGTCTCGGAGACGCTCTTCTGCCCTTGCGGACAGGCCGTCGGTCAACGACCCTGCGGCCAGTTGCCGGTATCCGGCGACGGCACGGTCCAGGTCGAGCTGCCGCTCGGCCTGCTCGGCCGCGACGAAAAGCTGATGCTCCTGGTCCCGTCGGTCCCGCAGGTGCTCTCGCCGCCGGGCTTCGATCCTGACGACGTGCTCCCGCGCGTCGCCGGCCGCCAGTGTGTGGGGATGGGCGTCTATCACGTCCCGGTAGGCTTCGAGTGCCCCGTCGAACTCGTTCTTCGAGAGCAGCACCGTGGCGACGTCTTGGACCTCTCTGAGTGCGCGTGTAGCGGCGTGCTCCCGCTGAAGGAGGAAGAACCCGGCGGCCCCGGCCGCGACGCCCACGACAAGCACGGCCGCACTGAGTGCGAGACGCGTGAGCCGGCGACCCGCACGGGTCACGAGACAGTCGAGTTCCCTTCGGGCCGTGCCGAGCTGGTCATCGAGACTCAGGGCCTTGCGGTAGAGCCGGATGGCCTCACGACGCTGGCCGTCGTAACGCAGCTGGTCGGCGGCGAGACAGTACTTCCGGGCAGCGGCCCGGCTGTCGTGGGGTTCGAGCATCTGTGCGAGCTGGAGCAGATCCCGGGTCCGTCTGACCGTGAAGCCGCTCAGGTGTCGGAGCATGCAGGCGGCCGTCCTCAGGTCGCCGCGACGGGCGTAGAGCTCCAGAAGACGAACCGCCAGCGGAAGGGCACGGACGAAGTCCTTGGACCGGTTGAGAAGCTTCAGACGACGCTCGTAGCTGTAGGGCACGTCGGGAAACTCGTCACGGAGGCTGTCGAGCATCTCCTCGATCTTCGTCGTCAGACCCTCGTCCACCAGGTGACGGAGGACGACGTCGAGGTTCGCCCTGGCCGACTCCTCGTCGCCGGCGTACAGGAGCATGGTGCCGATGTCATATCGCAGTGTGAGGTCGTCGCCGCAGAGGGCGGCGGCGTTGGCCAGGAGCCTTCGAGCGGGGGCGGTACGGGCGGAGGCGAGTGCCGTCTCCGCCAGGTCCACCAGCTCCCTGGCCCCGGCCAGCTTCACGATGTCGGCACCCAACAGGGCATACACGGTCTCGTAGACGTCGAACTCCGACCGTCTGAGTGTCTCGACCATCTGCTGGACGGTGTGGGTTCCGTCGGCGAGCCCGAAGACCGCGGGGACGACGTCGTTCCGGGTGAGTTCCCCGGTGAGCGCGACATCCGGCGCCGATTTGAGAGGCACGGCATGTTCGGAGGTGATGACCTCCCGGATGCGCTGCCACTCGTCGGCACGACGGGCCGCTTCCATGATGATCGCGTCGGTGTTGAAGGAAGGCGTGCGTGAATAGCTGCGACCCGGGTCCACGGGATGTGAGGCCCCCTCGTGGAACTTGAAGTGGGCCTTCTCCCAGCTCAGGACGTGATAGAGTTCCTCACGCAGCTGGTAGGCGAGCGCCTCTTCCACGTGCTCGGGACGACAGGCCCCGACGTTGCACAGGATCTGCCCGAGTGGAAGTCCCGTGGCGCCCTGCTTCTCCAGACAGACCCTCAGGACTTTCTCACTGACGACACCCCGCGCCAGGAGGATCTGCCCGAGCAGGTGTGACGCACGCTGGCTGTCCCAGAAGAGCGTCACCCCTTCCGGACCGAAATACAGCTTGCGTCGGGCCTCGCCCTTGCTGACGACCAATACGCCGCAGCGCGTGGTGGAGGACAAGAGATGAAAGATGTCGGCCAGCTCACAGGCCCCGACGACACCCTCGAGTTTCATGGCACCTTCCGTCCATACGGTCCAATCACGGGAATCCGCCCGTCTGGAGGGGATTCCAAGGCGCCTGGAGAGGGTACGTACGGGAACCGTTGAGGTCCCCGTTCCTGATAGTCATCGAACTTCGGAAAGGATTCCCTGAAGGGAATATAGGGATGTTGGCCGGGAATTGACCCCTGGCGGGAATTGCCCCCTGGGGTCGTTGATGGGGTCGTTGGGGTCATCTGCCCGTGCTTTGCCGTCACGGGGCCGCGGGACCGCCGGCGTCGGCGTAGAAACGCATCCCGTCGAACTCGACGGTGCCTTTCTGGGGGAGTCCCTGGACGATGATCATCATCTTGTCGATGCGGCCGCCGTTGGGCATCTTCTGCGTGTGCTGCCACTCGGAGGCTTCCGACTTGAAATTCGTCTGGTCGAGCCGGAAGCTGACGGTGGTCGGCTGCTTGGCGGGGGCGACCGCTGCGGGTGGGGTCTCGTGCATCTTCCAGTCGGAGGCGGCCCCGAAGGCCACCGAGACCTGGAGGGTGGCGGCGGTCGGGTTGACGACGGTAAGGTCCATGCGCTTCGCCTTCGAGAGGTCCATGTTCTGGAGAAGCATGATCGCAAGCTTCTTGTCCTCGCCGCCCTCACAGACGACTTCGACCAGTCGACCTCGTCCCTGCACGGACTTGACCTCGAGCTTGCCCGGACGTGACCAGGACGTGTCCACGGCCCATCCGGAGAGTGCTTCGACGCCGTCCGCCGTCGGCGGCAGCTCGACGGACCAGAGTGCCGGTGCGGTGACGATGCGGAACGGCACGGCCTGGGCGTAGCGGACGACCGTCTCCTTGCCGACGGTCATCGTGCCGGTGAGGATGACGTTCTGTGTGAAGCCGGCCGGGAGCCTCCCGGCCCGAAGGATCACGGTGCCTTCGTTCTTGTCCTTGGGGATCGTCCCGCCGCGGACGGTGAAGCCCTTCGGGGGGGCGTCGGCGCCGAGTTTGACCTGGCCGGTGACCCCCTCGGCACGTGCGGCCTTGACGACGACCTCGGCCTCCCCGTTCTGCTGGATCTCCACCACCTTGTCCGGTTCGACCTCGGTGGACAGTGTGAACGCCGACGGTTTGAGCACGGCCAGGAGGAACTCGTCGGTCGGCACACGGTGCCGGGGACTGAAGGCCTGCATGACGTCTTCGGCGGGGGTCGCCTGATGCGTCACCGTCTGTCCGGCGATCTCGGCCGTGCCCCGGACCGAGGGGGTGAGGATGCCGGGCTGAAGGTCGGGTGGTGCCGTGAGGGTGAAGCGGACCTCCCCTTCCTTGGCCGGGATCACGGCCCCACGTGTGACGAAGCCCTTCGGCAGACCGTCCAGGGAGAGCTTGATCTCGCCGTCGAAGCCGTCGGTGCGCACCACGTCGCCGATCAGCACGGCCGTGTCGCCCGGTGCGATACAGGGGTTGTCCGGCAGCACCCGCAGCGTGAAGTCGTGACGGGGCGCCGCGATCGACAGCCGGTAGGCATACGCCTCGCCGCCCTTGCCCTGGATGTCGCACAGCTTCACACAGTATTCTCCGTCCGCCGGGAACGTGTGAAGGAGATAGGAATCCGCATGGTGGGTGATCGTCTGCCGGCTTCCGTCAATTGTGTCGTCGTTCCGGGCCAGCTCGGTCCCCTTGGCGTCGAACACCGCGATGACCGAATCCAGCGGCGACTCGAGCCGACGGGCACAGACGTCGATGACGAGGGTCTCTTTAGCCTTTGCCGGGAAGACGAAGCAGTCGACGTCACCGGGCTTCCCGATGCGGCCGTTGATGACGGTGCCCGGCTTGACCTTGTTGGCCTTCTCGGGCGAGTCGTTGTCTTCGGTCTCACTCGTCTCTTCGAGGTCGTCCGCGCCGAAAGGCGGCACGCGGGTCACCAGCCCGTGACAGGTCACGGCGACGTGTCGGAAGGGCGGGGCGTCGGCGGGCAGCTTGACGTCCAGCGACTCCTTGTCCAGGTTGACGCCCGTCAGTCTGACCGAGGTGGTCGTGTTCCGTGTCGCCCCGAGGGGGTAGACGTCCGTGACGTAGGGAAGCACCCCCACATTGAGACGGTAGACGAAGTCTTCCCGGCCGCGGAAAAGGGCGTCCTTGATCTCGACAAGGTACTCGCCGTCCTTCGGGAGTCGGTGGATCAGCACGGGGTCGGGGTTGAAGCGGAAATCATCGACGTACGCCAGTTCCCGCCCGTCGGCGTCGTAGAGTGTGAGGACCGCCTGCAGCCAGCCGGGGACGGCGTCGGCGATGAAGGGCAGGAGTCTCCGGCCGAAGACCTCGCACACGATCGTCTGACCGGCCTTCCCCGTGAAGCGATAGACGTCGGCGTCCGCACCGAAGAGCTGTCCGTTCACCACCGTGGGCACCGATGCGAGACGCTGTGCCTGTGTCGTCGTTGAGTTCGGCTCGACTTCGAGGGTCTCGGCCAGCTGTCCCACGACGAAGCGATAGCGGTTGGAGACCCCACCCGGCGAGATCAGTCGTAGATCCCTCACGCCGGGTGTCGCGTCGGGGGCAATGGTGATCGAAATCCGAACGGTCTCGGTCTCCTCCTTCTTCTTGCCGGAGGGCGGAGGTTTCCTGGCCGGGTCCGGCTTCGGCTCGACGGGCTCCTCCGACACGAGGACCTTCGCCGTCACCCCTTCTCCCGAGACGTGCACGGCCGTGGCCGTCTTCAGGTGGAGTCCCGTGACCGCCGTCTCGCCCGTCTTGCCCTGTTGTCCGCCGGCGGGGAAGAGGAAGTTGATGTGGGGTGCCGGCTCGGCCGCTGCCGGCCTCGACGCCAGGGTCGTCACCACCGCAGCGATTGAGACGACCAGAACAGCGACGCACGCGCGGAACCGGATGTCCTGTCTCATGGCTTGTCGGTCTCCTGCTTCTGCTTTAGCACCGGCGGCGCGACCTTCTCACCGGCCAGGACCTTCCTGACCGACTCGACGTTCTGAAGCTGGTCGGGGAGTCCGTCCGGCAGCGTCGAGGCGTCCTTCGTCCGCCAGCGGACCGCTTCGGCCGAAGACGTCGCCACGTAGCCCTGTGTCGTCATGATGAGCCACTGGTCGGTGCGGGGGACGAGCTGGAGAAACGTGGCCAGGAGCTTGCCGTCGGCGGCGGTCCAGAGCCTGACGGTGCCGTCGGCACTGCCCGAGGCGACCCGTGCACCGTCGTCACTCACGGCCACGGTGTAGACCCAGTCGGTGTGTCCCCGGAACGTTGGTCCCGGCGCGCTCCACACCGCCAGTGTCCTTATGGTACCGTCACTGCAGCCGGTGTAGAACCGGCTCGACTTCACGGGCCAGTGAACGCTCAGGGGCATGCCGCCGCCGGTGGG
Source organism: Planctomycetota bacterium (assembly GCA_035530235.1). GTDB lineage: Bacteria > Planctomycetota > DG-23 > DATKVD01 > DATKVD01 > DATKVD01. The sequence continues at coordinate 6,303 of DATKVD010000262.1, forward strand.
AACGGGACGTGACCGACGGGCGTTGTTCGTCTGCCAGATGTGGACGGCCCGCTCCGACGGCCCACCGACCGCCCCGGCCACACTTCGGCCGTTCGGCTCAAAGGCCACCCCGTGCAGGGGCTCGGGACTGCCTCCCCGCGTGACCTGTTCCCACGTCTCCACCTTCCAGATCTGCACCGACTTGTCGAGACTCCCGGTGGCCAGGAGCGTCCCGTCCGGACTGAAGGCCACGCCCGTCACCCAGTCGTCGTGTCCCTTGATCGTGTGGACGAGTTTCGCGTCCGCAAGGCTCCAGACGTGGGCCTCCGTGTATGCACCGCCGGCCGCCAGGAGCGTCCCGTCCGGACTGACCGCCAGGCAGTGGACCGTGTCGGTCGGTCCCGGGATCGTCCGACTCAGTGTCCCCGTGTTGACGTCGAATATCCTCACGGCACCCGATTTGCCCGGGATGCCGTCCGCCACGGCCAGGAGAGGTCCTTTTCCGATGAACGCGAGTGCGGCGACGCGTCCGTCCAGTTGTCCGGTGCCGATCCGCTTCGAAAGCTGTGCGGCCGTCAGGTCCCACAGGAGGACTTCCCGGTAGCCCCCCACCGCCAGGACTTTCCCGTCGGGACTGAACGCCACCGCGGATATGGGGACGGCGGGTCCGAAGCTGACGACGCACTCCACCGACGGGCCCGACGGGGTGCCGGTGCCCCCGGTGCCGACGCCGAACACCCGCGTCTGCTTCGTGGCGGTTGTGTCCGGTGTCGTGCCCTGGGCGGCGAGAGACGTCGTCAACACGAGTCCCGCCATCGCCCACAGGCACAT
>DATKVD010000263.1:0-7623 GCA_035530235.1 Planctomycetota bacterium
GCGATGTCCCTGCGCGCGTTTCAGGACGCGAGCTTCCGGGGCGATCAGGCCGGCATCCTGCGCGGCGACATCGGCGAGAAGCTCGGCGCGTTCTGGTTCATGGACCAGAACATCCCGTCCCACACCGCCGGAACGTGGAACGGGACCGGCACCACCACCGGGACCAACGCGGCAGGGCAGGGCGTCGTCAACCTGACCGGCGGCACCGGCTCCATCCTCGCGGGCGACATCGTCACCTTCGCGGGCGACGAGCAGCAGTACGTCGCCACCGCCGTGACCGGGACCGCGCCGACCACCGCGATCACCGTCTCCCCCAACCTCGTGACGGCGAAGTCGTCCACCGAGGTCGTCACCCTGCTCGGCGCGAGCGACACCTACCGCGTCAACCTCAACTTCCACCGCGACGCCTTCGCGCTGGTGTCCCGCCCGTTCGCCGCCGCCGACCCGATGGGGCTCGGCACCTACCAGTCGGCCATCGACCCGGTCTCCGGGCTCGCGCTCCGGCTGGAGGTCTCCCGCCAGCACAAGCGGACCCGCTTCAGCTACGATCTACTCTATGGGGTCAAGTGCGTCCGCCCCGAGTTGGCGTGCAGGATCCTCGGAGAATGATCTGTCCTGTTTGGACAGATTGAGCCACTAGCCATGCTCTGGGTGCGATCCACCCGAGTGTCCCCGGCCCTGAGTCTCGCTTGGGGCTGGGGATTCCTCTGTTTCGTTCAGCCAGCCCGTACAGGGGCACGCGCCATGTGAGGCCCGCTCAGCACCACTTTTCGCGGAGGGGGCGAGGTCGTCGGGTTGCTCCTCCCGCGCTCTGATCGGCAATCCCGACGAGCGAAGGAGCAAGCAATGGACGCGAAGGGCTACCCCGTCGGACGGGGCGCGGTCAAGCCGAAGTACATCAACGGGACGCTGGTGTTCGACGCGGGGCCTCTCATCCCCGGCGTGACGCACACACTCCGCAACCGGGCGACCGCTGCGGAAGTCAACGCGGGCAAGGTTCTCTTGGCCGCGATCCCCGGCTTCAAGTACCGGATCGTGGACTGCAAGATGATCGCGATCGGCGGCGCCGCTGCTACCGCGACCAGCGTGGACATCCTCGGGACGAGAGCCGGATCCGCCGTCAGGCCCATCGTCAACGGGGTGGCGGGGCTCACGCAGAGTGCGGTTCTCCGCGCTGGTGCCGCGAACTCGACCGTGCTGGCCGACGGCGCGAGCTTCACCGCGCTGGACGCGAACACGTCCGTGTCGGTCACCAAGCAGTCCGCCGGCAGCGCGCTCGACACGGCCACCCACATCGACGTGCTCCTCGACTTCACGATCGAAGCCGCCTGAGCGAACGGATAGGAGGAACAAGGAGCCATGCTTCCTAGCACTCTGTACCCTGTCGGCAAGGGAGGCCCGAAGTCCCGCTACATCGGCGGAACTCTGGTCTTCGATAGCGCCATTCGGTATCCCGGGGTCTCCCACGAAGCCCGCTCGCGCGTGACGATCGCGCAGGTGAACGCTGGCGCCGTGCTTCTGGCCGCGATCCCCGGCCTTCGGTATCGGCTCGTTGACGCGAGCATCATGGCGATCGGTGGCAACGCCGCTGCGGTGACCACCGTGGACATCCTCGGAACCCTCTCGACCGCGCGCAAGCTGGTGGCGTTCGCGCAAGCCGCCCTCACCCGGAGCGCCGTCCTTCGGGCCGGCGACGCCAACAGCGCGGTGCTCGCGGACGGTGCGTCGTTCGTCGAGAACGATGCGAACACGGCGATCACCATCGGCAAGACGGGGTCGTCCGTGACCACGGCGACGCACTTCGACGTTGTCCTGAAGTTCGCGCTGGTGGCCGCGTAGGACCAGCGATAGGAAGGAGACGAGATGGCCCTCAAGACGATGATGGTCGTTCAGCGCGCAAGCGGTCGGAAGGTCACGATCAACGCGACCGACTTCGACGCGAGCCTCTACATGACCGAGGCCGAGTTGGCGGCGGCCCCCACCCCGAAGGCAAAGGCGAAGCCCGAGCCCGAGCTGGTGGCCCCCGAGCCCGAGCCCGAGCCCGAGCCGGCCCCCCGCCGGAGGCGGCGATGATTCGCCGACTCCTGCTCACCGCGCTCCTGCTGCTTCCAGTCACCGCATTCGGGCAGGGGGCGGTGACGCTGGTGGACGTGGACGTATCGACGGCGGTGGCGGACCAGCTGTCGCCGATCATGCCGCTGGCGCGTCTGGCGCAGGAGTCCCAGAAGTACGTTCTGGCGCAAGCCGTGTTCACCTACCAAGCTGGTGGGACCGACGTCACGGCCTACGTGCAGACCAGCGTCGATGCGGGCGCGACATGGATCGACATCATGGCGTTCAACTTCACCACGGCTTCCGCAACAAAGGTCTCCAAGGTGAGCCTGCCCGTCGCGCTCGCGGCGGCGGTGACCCCGACGGACGGAACGCTCACGGACGACACCATCCTCGATGGTGTGATCGGTGACCGCCTCCGCGTCAAGTACACCACGACCGGAACCTACACTGGGGTCATCGCGACGGGGACCATCGACTATGTGGGCGCAACGCCCATAACGGCCGGGAAGGTCGTAGTGCTTGGTACGGCGACGTACACGTTCGTAGGGGCCGGACTCGTCGCCGTGGCCGGAGACGTGGACGTTGGGGCCAACGCTGACGCCGCCATGACGAACCTCCAGAACGCCATCATGAACAGCGGCGGGACGCCGGGCGTCGGCAACGACTACATGCCATTCGCTGGTGTCGCCAACGACGCCGCGAGTGCGGCCGTCAACACAGGCACGGACCAACTCGCGCTCACGGCCCTGACTCCGGGCGTGGGCGGCAACGACATCGCCCTGACATCCGACGAGCTTTCCTTCACCTTGAGCGGTGCCACTCTCGCGGGAGGCAGCGCACTGCCTACCCTCAAGATCAGCGCGCTGATTCGTTAGGGAACACATGGCCGTAGTGATTGACGCCACGCCTGCTGGTCCTTCGGCGAACTCGTACTGCACGCTCGCCGAGGCAGACGCCTATCACGAGGAACGTCTCCACACAGAGACGTGGGACGCCACCGACGACGCGACGAAGAACATCGCGCTGGTGATGGCGACCCGGCTGCTCGACTCGATGTTCGTGTGGGCCGAATGGCCGACCACCGAGGAGCAGGCCCTCCAGTGGCCGAGGTCCGGAGTCATGGCGGCGAACCAACTGGAAGAGATCGGAACATTCGAGATCCCCATCGAGCTGAAGCGGGCGACGGCCGAGTATGCCCGGCAACTCATCGACGCCGACTCGACGGCGAACAGCGACATCGAGGCGCTCGGGATTACGTCGCTGAGCGCGGGGCCGGTGTCTCTGGCGTTCAAGGCGACGCAGACGGTCAAGGTCGTGCCTGACGCAGTCGGCTATCTCCTGCCGCAGTGGTGGTTCAAGCTGCGCAGCCGGAAGATGGGCATTCGGGAGCTGCTGAGAGCGTAATGGGACTCCAAGACATCGTCCGGAACGCAGTCGCGATCGCCAACAAGGTGACGGCGCCGCTCCAGACTACGGTGACCCACGAGGCGTGGATCGGGGCGGACAAGTACGGAAAGCCGCAGTTCGATCTCGCGGTCATCCGCCCAGCCCTGATCGAGCGAAAGACGGCCGCCGTTGGTGGGTCTCAGATCACACAGAACGCGACCGTCTACTTCCTGAGTCCCGTCGAGGAGCACGGCGCGGACGACAGGCAGGAGCCGCTGGACCCGCGCGACCGGATCACCCTGCCCGACGGCTGGACCGGGCCGATCGTCAACGTCGAGGGGTTGATCGACCCAGCGACCAACCTGCCCTACCTCTATACGGTTGCGCTCGGCAACCCGGGAGCGTCCTAAATGGCCGCGTCCCAATTCGTTCAGCTCGACGAGTTCCGGCAGCGGTTCGTCCGGGCCGGCGACGACATGGTCGGGAAGATGGCTCGCGCCCTGTACATCGAGGCCGAGCTGATTAAGGCGCGGTCCGTGGAGGACTGCCCCGTGGAGACGAGTGCGCTCCGTGGCTCGCATCGAGTGGAGAAGCCAGAGCTGTCTGGGTTCGCGGGCAACGACGTCAGCGTCGTGATCCGTGTCGGCGGCCCGTCTCCCGGCTTCAAGCCTGTCCACTACGCGATCTACGTCCACGAGATGTTGGGGCTCCACCACCCGGTCGGCAAGGCGAAGTTCTTGGAGGACGCCGTCCACATGGCGGCCCCCGGCCTTGGTGCCCGAGTCGCGAAGCGCATTGCGGAGGACGTGTAGTGGCAACGCTACCAGAAGACATGGCGGACAGGATCGCCACGCTCGGACTCGGCTACGTCGTCGGGAGGGACATCTTCATCGGGGTCTTGCCGGAGAGGCCGGATGCGGTGATCGGCGTCAACGAGTCTGGCGGGCAGGCCCCGGAGTTCGGGTTCGGTGACGACGGGCTGAAGCACGAAACCCCGAATCTCCAAATCGTTGTCCGTGGTGCCCGTGGCGACTACTCCGGTCCGCGTGCGCTCATTCAGACGATCTACACGGAGCTGCCCAAGATTCAGGGTGAGACCGTCGGCGGCACCTACTACCACATGGTCAAGCCGTCGCAGTCTCCCTTCCCGATGACGCGTGACGACGACGCGAGAGTCGTCTTCGCGTTCAACGCTCTCTGCACGAGGACCGTAGCGTGACCCCTGCGATCGTGGACCCGCAAGGGAACCCGGTGGACTGGCGAGAGCTGGTGCGTTGTCCGCAGTGCGACGCCCATGCGAGCGAGCGATCGATCATCGCATCGTTCGGTGGGCACTGGCGGCGCATCTGCAAGTGCGGGTTCATCTACGACGCGGGGCAAGGCGTCCCGCCATTGGAGGATTGAAATGGCAAAGAGTGGCGGCAAGGGCAGCCCGGCCCGGCACATGGCGGCCGTCAAGTCGTGGGTCACGCGCCGCGCGAACATGGGGGGCAAAGCGGGTCGCCCCAGCCAGAAGACGCTGCTGAAGGCGGCAGCTGCTTCTGGTGCGATCGTGCGCCGGAACAGCCTCGCGCGGGGCGCGCGCTCGGTCACGATCTCCCGTAAGGGGATGAGCAAGACCGACGTCAAGCTCGAACGCGGCTATGCCGGGAGCCGGCCTCGGCGGATCGGGCTCGTCAACGCGAAGCGGATCGCGCGAGGGCGGGGCGCCTTGGTGTTCAAGAACCAAGGCTTCAAGCCGAAGCGCAAGTCCTACTACTTGTCGATGGGCGCGGTCAAGCCGGGTGCGGGCAAGCACATGGCGGCCCTCAAGAAGTTCAGCATGAAAAAACCGAAGGCCAGCGCCACACCCAAACCGAAGATCAAGCGCGCGCCCAAGCTGCCTCCGGGGCCGATAGCCGCACACTGGAAGAAGGGGTGGGACCGGGCCACTGGGAGGGTCGATCGGGCCGAGGCTAAGGACCGGGCGCGAGCCGCGAGGGGTGACTACCTCAAGAAGTATCGCCAACCCCGCAAGAACGCGAGCCCTCAGACCATAGCGAACTGGGTCACGTCGGGTCACACACGCGGGGACTGAGCACGCGAGGAAGGTTGAACTGGAAATGGCTCTCTACAAGGTACTGAAGGACGGCATCCGGCAGCGGACCGCCGAGGGTGGGTTTTCTCGCCCGTCAGCTGGCGAGATCATCAAGGTGTCCGACATCGCGGCGCCTCGGCTGCTCGCGCAGGGCTGGATCGGACCGCACGGGGAGCGCAAGGACGACGAGGGCGGGGGTCGCAAGGAGCGGAAGGCGAAGCGTTCCTTCCTCAGCCTCGGGAAGAGCGAGGCCCCGGCGCAGCCCGACGCGGACGCCGCCGACCTCGAAAAGAGCGAGGCCCCGGCGGCCCCGGCAACCGGCGACGCGCCCGAGGGCGACGCGCCCAAGGAGGCATAAATGAGCGTCTATGGACCGACGAGTGTCTGGCTGCACGTCGGGGGCCGGGATCTGACCAGCGACACGTTCAACTTGGCCGAGTCGAACGAGAGTGCGTTCGAGGAAGTCCACGCCTTCGGCGACTCGTGGGAAGAGCACCTGCCGGTCGGCATCGGCAAGGTGACGCTTCAGGCTGGTGGTGGGCTCTACGCGAGCGACACCGTGATGCTCGAAGCCTTGCAGGAGACCCGCGAGACGAAGCAGCTGGTCGCGTGGGGCATGAGCGGGCAGACCATCGGCAAGGAAGCCGTCCTCATGGACGGCACCTACGCCGGCAAGTGGAAGCGCGTGGCCGAGCGGAATGCCCTCACGAAGGCCGAGGCCGAGCACACCGTCTCGGGAGTCTACCGTCGCGGCTACGTTCTGCACCCGCTTGGTGCCGAGACCGCCGATGGCGACACCCTCGCGGGGGCTGCGCCCAAGGGCGGCGTGGACTTCTACGACTCCCACCTGAACCCGCTGGTGCCGGTCGGAACGATCGACCTGACCACCGACTACCTGTACGGGATGAAGGGCGTCGCGCGGGACATCGTCACCTCCAACGCGACCAGTGACTCCGTCATCTGCGCCGAGCTGTACGGGCTGAAGACGGGCGACTGGGTCTGGATCGCCAGCCACGCCGGCTCGACGCCCGACATCAACGGGCTCCATCAGGTCACGGTGGTGGACGCGTTCAGCTTCACGCTGGACGACGTCGCGGATATCACGGTGGGCGGAACCGGCGGCACGTTCCAGCGCATCGTGGAGCACGGCCTCGTCACCGGAGACGACATCGTCATCTCGGGTCAGGTCGCCGGCACGCCCGACCTGAATGGTGCGTGGGCGGTGACCCGCATCGACAACTTCCGCTTCACTCTCGACACCGTGGGCGACATCACGGACGCGAGCACCGGAGCCTCGTGGAGGCGCGTGTCCTCGACCGGCTACGTCGCGCACCTGCACCTGTTCGCTCTCACCGGATGCGTGGACTGCGACTGGGACATCTTGGACAGCGCCGACGACGACACGTACACGCCAGTCACGGGCGGCACGCTCGGACCGATCACGCCAGCGCAGTTCACGGGCGGCACGCGCACGGACACCATCGAGACCACCACGCAGGCGCTCCAGCGGTACGTGGCCGTCCAGTGGACGTTCGATACACCGAGCGGCGCGAATGCCGAATTCTTCATTGGACTCGCTCGTAGCTAGGGCGAGAAGCGGGATACGTGAGGTGGAAAGGTTTGCCTATCGCGCTGTCAGCGAGGCGGACAACGAGAAGAGTCTGGTAGACGCGCAGACTCTCATGCGTCTGGTGATCGGGCTCCGGCGAAAGCTGGACTCGTGGAACGAAGAGTAGGAGGAGACAGTGGCGAACAGCACACCTGCCGGAATCAAGGTCGAGTACGACAACGTGGGCGGAACCCCCGTGGACATCTCGCAGTTCGTTCTCTCGATCGGCGAGATCAGCGTGGAGTCCGCCTTCGAGGAGGTGCATTCCTTCGGCGACTCGTGGGAAGAGCACCTGCCGGTCGGTATCGGCAAGTCGGGGCAGATCGAGCTGGGCGGGCTCTACGATGACGCAGGCGGCGGGCCGGATTCGGTCTTCGCGGACCGCGTGCCCGAAGTGCCCGGCGTCACCGCGACTCGCACCCTCACCATCACATGGGTGGGGTCCAAGACGACCAGCTTCGAGACCTACCTCGTGGCGTACAAGCGTGCCCCGGAT
>DATKVD010000264.1:0-2133 GCA_035530235.1 Planctomycetota bacterium
CCGAATCCGACTTCGTCTCGGTCCATGCACCTCTCAACGACAAGACGCGTCACATGATCGACGCCGCGGCGCTGAAGAAGATGAAACCGACGGCGATCCTCGTCAACACCGCGCGGGGCGGGGTGGTGGACACCGACGCACTCTACGACGCGCTCAAGAGCGGCACCATCAACTCGGCCGGCATGGACGTGCACGAGGCCGAGCCGGTGCCCAAGGACTATAAGATGTTCGAGCTGGAGAACGTCGTCATCAGTGACCACGCCGGGTGGTATTCGGAGGAATCGATCGCGGCGCTCCAACGCGGCGCCGCCGAGGCCGTCGCCGCCGTCCTCTCGGGCGGCTGGCCCAAGTTCCTCGTCAATCCCGACGTGAAAGAAGTCTATGCGAAGAAGTGGGGCTAATCTGTAGCGCGGGGACCCGTGCCCCGCGCCATTCATCGCGGCCCACGGGTGGCCGCGCTACAGATCAAGAAGAGGGAGAAACACGATGTCAGGCAAAGCCGTTGCCACGTTCGGTGAGATCATGCTGCGGCTGAGTCCGCCGAATTTCCTCCTGATCGGTCAGTCGGATGTTTACGACGCGATCTACGGCGGGGGCGAGGCGAACGTCGCGATCAGTCTCGCGTGCTTCGGACATCATGCGATCTACGTGACGTGCATCCCGGAGAACCCCGTCGGCGAGGGCTGCATCCGGTCGCTTCAGAAATGGGGCGTGGACACGGGTCACATCCAGCGCTCGGGGTCAAGGCTGGGGATCTACTTTCTGGAGATCGGCGCCGCACAGCGGCCGAGCCGCGTCATCTACGACCGCTCGCACTCCGCCATCAGTGAGGTCAAGCCCGGCTCCATCGACTGGGACGCGATCTTCAAGCAGTGCGACTGGTTCCACATCACCGGCATCACCCCGGCCATCAGTCAGAACGCCGCCGACGTCTCGCTCGAAGCGATGAAAGCCGCACGCAGGGCCAAACTCACCGTCTCCATCGACCTCAACTACCGGAAGAAGCTGTGGAACTACGGCAAGAAGCCCGGTGACGTGATGCCCGCGCTCGTCGAATTGGCCGACGTCGCCGTGGGCAACGAGGAGGACGCCGACAAGGTCTTCGGCATCAAGGCCCCCGAGGCCGACGTCGAGAAGGGCAAGGTCGAGGCCGAGGGCTACCGCTACGTCGCGACGAAGCTGTGTGAGCGGTTTGCGAACCTGAAGAAGGTCGCCATCACGCTGCGCGGGTCGATCAGCGCCTCGCACAACACCTGGAGCGGCATCCTCTACGACAAGGCGACCGATGAGATGCACGTCGCCGCGACCTACGACATCACGCAGATCGTGGACCGCGTGGGCGGAGGCGACTCGTTCGCCGCCGGTCTCATTCATTCGCTCAAGAGCGGCAAGTCCGACACCGACGCCATCGAGTTCGCCGTCGCGGCTTCGTGTCTCAAGCATTCCATCGTCGGCGACGCGAACCTCGTCACCGTCGACATGGTCGAGAGCGTCCTGAAATCCGGCGGCTCCGGCCGCGTGCAGAGATAGGAGGACAGGCATTCTTGCCTGTCGCTCATCGATACCAGACAAGAATGTCTGGCCTCCTACGATAAGAGAGGGCGAGAGACATGGCGAATTTCTACAGGTCCGAAGTCGTCCAGCAGATGCGTGAGCAGGCACTCGTCCCGGTGTTCTATAACCCCGACAGGGAGGTGGTGCTGGGGATCATCGGTGCGTGCGTGCGCGGCGGCTCGCGCATCGTCGAGTTCACGAACCGCGGCGAAGGTGCGGCCGACCTCTTCGGCGAGGTCGTCAAGGTCTGCCGGAAGGAATATCCGAAGCTGATGGTGGGCGTGGGGTCGGTGCGCGACGAGATCACCGCCGGGGTCTATATCGGCAAGGGCGCCGACTTTGTCGTCGGCCCGACGTTCAACCCGAAGGTGGCGGCCGTCTGCAACCGACTCGCGGTGCCCTACTCGGGCGGGTGCGGCTCGGCCACCGAGATCAACGACGCGGAAGCCGCGGGCTGCGAGATCGTCAAGGTCTTCCCGGGCGGAGAGGTCGGCGGCCCCGGGTTCTTCAAGGCCGTCCACGGCCCCGCGAAGATGACGTCCCTCATGCCCACGGGCGGCGTGGACATCACCGCGAAGA
>DATKVD010000265.1:0-12319 GCA_035530235.1 Planctomycetota bacterium
GCATCTCCAACCGCTTCGAAGAACCCGACCGCGTCCCCGTTATCCTTCAGATTCACGAACACGCCGCACGGATTGCGGGACTCCCCGTCCGACGCATCTGTGAAGACCCCGCGGCACACGTCTATTCTCAGTTGAAGGCGCTGCTGGAATACGGTCACGACCTCCCGTGCTCCTTCGCCGATTGCTACAACGTCGAGGTGGAAGCACTGGGGACGCCGCTTCGCTGCACGGGCGACCGGTTCCCCGAGGTTGCTCGTCACATCATCGTCGAGCGCGGCGACTTGGACGGGCTGAGTCTTCCCGACTTCACCCGTGCCGGTCGCATGCCTTGGGTGCTGGAGGTGAACCGGCTCTTGAAGGAACTGGTCGGTGACATCATGGGTGCGTATGCGGCGGTCACGGCGCCGTTCTCCATCGCCGTGAATCTGCGCGGGTACGAGCAGCTCATGCTGGACATCGTGGAAGCACCGGACTTCGTGCACCGGCTGATGGAGTTCTGCACGCGGCTCTCGGCCGGCTTCGCCCACGTCCAACTCCAGCACGGGGCCATGGCGACCTCGATTATCGACGCGTGGGCGGCGCCGCCTCTGGTCTCTCTGGACATCTTCGACGAGTTCGTCCTACCCTACACCGCCCGGGTCATCGGGATGCTGACGCCTCCGGGCGCGTCCTGGGGCGGCATCTGGGGGTGCTCGGCGGTGCCCGACTGGCGCGACCTCGTCCGCCGGGTGATCGCTTCCGGTTCCACCAACGTCCGTGCCTTCGGGCTCGACCTCGAAAAGCGTCCCGACATCGACCTCGGCGAATACAAGTCGCTGCTGAGAACTCACGGTAAACCGATGCTCTGCTGCGTGACGGCGAAACTCATCTCGCGTGGGTCGCCCGCCGAGATTGAAGCGAAGGTGGCCGAACTCATCGCCCAGGCGGCGCCCGGCGGCGGCTTCACCCTCTACGGGGCGATGGTGCCCATCGAGACCCCAACCGGGAACGTTCACGCCTTCGTGGACGCAGCCAAGCGACTCGGCACGTATCCTGTCCGCGTCACACCTTGAAATCCCGTCTCCGCACGCACATAATACCCCCTCACGTTGATTTCTCTTCGAGGAAACGAGACATGCTGAATCCCGACAGAATCCTCAGGGGGCTCTTCATCCGGCCGGACTTCGACGATGCACGCCTCACGGTGACGCTCCGTGCGCCGAAGGGGTGCTCACGCGTCTCGTGGGAAATCACGACGAAACGCAAGACCGTCGGACGGGGCACGGTCGCCCGGCCGAGAAGCACGGTGCGGTTTGTCTGCCCGATGCCCGCATTCAAGCCGTGGACGCCCGACAGCCCGCACCTTTACACGCTCACCGTCCGGTTGCGAGCAGGGCGAGACGCATGTGAGGTGTCACACGACTTCGGCATGCGCAAGTTCCACGTCGATGGAAACTGCATCTTCCTGAACAACCGGCCGTTCTACATCCGCGGGGTCATCCGGGGTCGCGAGGCGCACGACCACCCGGACCTGTGCGGGCTTTCCGAGGTCGAATACTGCGAGAAGTACATCCGTGCGGCGAAGCGGTTCGGGTTCAACTTCGTGCGGTTTCATTCGAAGGTGCCGTCGCGGGCATGGTTCGACGCGGCGGACCGGCTGGGGATCCTCACGCACGTCGAGGTGCGCAGGTACTACGGGAAGTATCAGGCCGAGCGTGACCTCCTGGATCACGACCCGGTGCTGGTGAGGCCGAAGCTGTGGCAGGACGCCATCAAGCGCATCCGCAACCACGCCTCCTTGATGGTCTACTGCCTGGGCAACGAGATCAACCAGCCCGGACGGAACCCGGAGGTGGCCGAGCGTGCGGCGCAGCTCCGCCGGCTCGACCCCACGCGGCTCTTCATCGACACCTGCGCCCGGGGCGAATACGACCGTGAGGGCGTGGACCTCGACGTCCAGCACATGGGCTACTTCGCCCCCTTCGGCCGGCGCCACGACATGTTCAATACGAGCGCCAACTGGGCCATCTTCGGCTCGTGCAGAGGCAGGAAGATGGCAACCGGCGGGCCGGATGCCGAGACACGCCGGGAGGTCCCCGTCAACTTCCCCGTCGCGGCGCACGAGGTCTGTCACTACGTCGCCCTTCGCGACCTCGACGCCCTCGACCGCAAGTTCGCGAAATACGGCTCGGACAAGCCGTGGTGGATCGACGAACTGAAGAGGCTGCGAAAACTGAAAGGGCTGGAGAAGGACTACCCGAGGATGCTCGAAGCGTCGCGGCGCTTTCAGCACCTCTGGCACAAGCAGGTGCTGGAGAGCATCCGCCGGAGTCCCATCCTGGTGGGGTTTCACTTCCTTCAGCTCGCCGACACGGAGCGTTACGAGAACGCCAACGGGATCATCGACTGCTTCGACGAGCCGAAGGCGGGCGCACGGCCGGCGGACTACCGTGCGTTCAACGGCGACGTGGTGCTGGCGGCGGAGCTGCCCCGCCGGACGTTCTTCGAGGGCGAGCGACTGACGGTGCCGGTGTGGCTGTCGAATTTCTCACAGGACTTCTACGGCGACGCGAAGCTCACGTGGTCGCTCACGTCGAAATCGTTCCGGTTGGCCGGAGGCCTGTCCGGTGTTGAGATCAAAGCCGGACGTGCAAGAATCGCCACGCTTGAAATAGCGCTTCCGAAGACCGCACGCGCCGAAGCGATGGAACTCCGGATTGCCCTCAAACGGACCGGAGGTCGGAGCGTCACAAACTCCTGGCAATTGTGGCGCTATCCAAACCGCCCCGAAAGGCTCGCGAACCGGAAGGCGACCGTGGCGCTGAGCGAGATCGACCTCCGAACGCGCTACCCGCAGCTCAGGATGACCGGGAGTCTGCGGGCACCTGAGAAGCTTATCATCGCCGACCGGTTCACGCCGGAGGTCTTCCGTCACCTCGAACGTGGCGGCGACGTCCTGATGCTTTACCGCGTGCCGGAAACCCGGGACCGGACGGCGAAGCCCGAGCGGTACTACATGCCCGCGACGTGGGACCGGTTCAAGCCGGTCATCTGGGATCGCGGCCACAACCTCGGCGGGTTCCTGAGGGACCACCCCGCGGTCCGGCACTTCCCACACGACGGATTCATCGATTTCCAGTTCGCGGGTCTCATCGACGACTGTGACAAGCTGAGCCTCGACGGTTTTCCGGTGCAGGTGGACCCCGTCGTCCAGGGGGTGGACAAGGCCTCGCGCGACCGGTACGACGTGTTCACGTTCAAGCTGCGGGAGCTTCAACCCGCCTGGACGATGCGGAAGTTCGCGTATCTCTTCGACCTGCGCGTCGGACGGGGAAGGCTGATGGTGAGCGGGTTCAACTTCACCGGGCTCGACCGCGACGTGCCGGAAGCCTGCGCGATGTTCGAGTCGCTCGTGCGATGCGTTGCGAGCCGGTCGTGGAAACCCAAAGCCGCGATCGGCCCCGAGGCACTGAGGAAATATCTTGAGAGGAAGGGCCGCAGGTCCCGCATCAAGGAGCGCATGATGACCCAGTACTGGCAGTTCGACGCCGAGCCCCTCGAATCCGCGCAATACTGGAAGCAGGCGGAAGCCTGGATCCGGAAACGATGAGCTGCCGGGCGTCCACAACGTTGTCATGCTGAGTCCCGACGTGTCGGGACGAAGCATCTGGCTTCACATCGAGAGAGACACATGCCTTTCGAGAAAGACAGGGCTTTCCCTCAAACCGTGACCAGATTCTTCGTCGTCCCGATGAATCGGGACTCCTCAGAATGACAACGGGGGAAGTTGCCGGGTCAACCGGGCTTCCGTGCCTCGTCGATCATCGCGACGATGTTACCGATGGGCACGTCGTCCTGGAGGGTGATGCCGGGTTCGAGGATGTAGCCTCCGCCTTTTCCCATCTCGCGTTTGAGTCGGCGCACCTCCTCGCGCACTTCTTCGGGCGTCCCGTAAGGCAGCAGGTCCTGGGTCCGCACGCCGCCGCAGAACGTCAGCCGGCCGCCGAACTCCCGCTTCAGCTCGAACACGTCCATCGCCTCGGGCTGAATGGGGTGCAGGATGTCGAGTCCAACTTCGAGAAGGTCGCCGATGACGGGCCTGACGTGCCCGCAGCTGTGCAGGAAGCACGTCCGCCCGTGCTTCTTCGCGAGGGCGAAGATCTCCGCCACACGCGGCTTGATGAGTTTCCGCCAGTCGTCCGGCGACATCAGCATCGCCTTCTGGGTGCCGTAGTCGTCGCTCAGGGCGACGCCCTCGAAGTCGAACCGGTCGAAGAGGACGGACTCGGTTTCGAGGATGAAACCGGCGATCCCGTGCAGCAGTTCATCGACGAACTCCGGATGAAGTGCGACGTCGAGGAGCAGGTGCTCCATCCCGCGCATGAAGGTCGCACGCTCCCACAGGTCGCCGATCCAGACAATGCGGTAACAGTCGCGGGTGCGCTTGCACCACTCGCCGATGTGCTCGAAGCGGTATTCGGCGCGGGCGTCGGGGAAGGTATAGCCGGAGAGACCGGGTTCCGTGAGGCACGGCCCGATGGGAGCGCCGCGGTCGATGGGGCTGGTGGACCAGACGACGCCGAACTCGTCGGTGATTGTATCGCCGTATTCGGCCGGTGAGGCGTAGAGCGGCTTGACGGACGTCGTCCCCGTCATGCGGACCGGGAAGTCGAGGGCATCCTGAATGGAGTTGGTGCCGTAGTGCTTCTGCACCCGCTCGAGCGCGGGCGGCGAGAACAGAAAGTTGTAGGGCACCGCACCCGTCTCACGGTGGGCCAGCGTCTCCTCAATCCATTTCCGGTTCGTGAGCCCGCCTGCCGCACCCATTACTCTTCCCCGAGGAGCGTCTTCATGAGCATCTCGAGCATGTCGTCCTCACGGACGTCCACCGAGACGTCGATGGACGTCGCCGAATCCGATTCCACGTTCCACCCGCGCTCCGGTCCCTCCAGGAGGACGTCGATGCGGTATTCGTGCGTCGTGAAGAAGCTCCGGTCGAAGCACCAGACGATGGGCGACATGTCGTAAACGACGGGACCTGTTTTCCCGCCCTTGTGGGGCCACCAGAGCTCGATCTGCCGGAGGAGCCCCTGGCAGGCGGGGTCGCGGCTCGCGCGGAGGGCCTGAATTTCGGCATCGCCCATCACCACACGACGCGTCACGTCGTAGGTGCCCAGGAACTTCGGCGTCTTCGTGGCGAGCACAACCTTCGACGCCTCGGGGTCGCGCCACATGTTGTACTCACGTCGTCTCTGGGGGTAGTTCCCGGCCATCATCGCGATCAGGGGCAACTTGTCGGCGGCGTCCGGGTGCTCGCGAAAGAGCACGCCGATGTTGGTCAGGGGACCGATGGTGACCAGGATGACCTCCCCGGCGTGACGGCAGATGAGTTCGTAGAGGAACTCGACGGCGTCGTCACTTGCCGGCGGCCGCACCGGTTCGTCGTCACCCACGAAGTCGTATTCCAGTGGGGCGTCCTCGGCCCATTTCCCGCCGCCTGTGGGGGCCAGGGGGAGGTGCGGACCCGGGGCGAAGGGGATGTCCTCGACGCCCAGGAGCGAGAGCTGCTTCGCGAGCATCCGGCAGCGCCTGTCGGTCGGGCCGTGACACGTCGTGATGCCCACCACCTCCAGCTCCGGACGTCTCACCGCGAAGCTCACGGCGATCGCGTCGTCGATGTCGTCGCCGATGTCCGTGTCGATGATGATCTTCTGCGGCACCATGGGTCTCCTTCAGGCTCGGGTCATTTCTTGACGGCGACCAGTGGGGCGGATCTGGCGCTCTCCCTCCCGGCGAGGTCCAGTGCGGTGACCTGGCAGAGGTGCGTCTGGCCGGCCTTCACGTCGACGTGCACGTGGAAGCAGCCCCCCACGGGGTACGGGTTCAACTTCCTGCCGTCGCAGTAAACGTTGTAGCCGATGACGTCCTTCTCCGCGCTGCGGTCCCACCGAAGTTCGAGGGCTTCGTGTCTCTGGATGACGTGGAGGCCGGTGGGCGGCCGGGGCGGATCGTCGTCGACGCGGAGCGTCGTCTCCACGTTTCCCTCCCGGGTGCACTTGTCGATGCAGTCGCCGCTGAGCATCGGGGCGTCCGCAGCGGTGGCAGGCGTCCTGAGAAGGACGTTTTCCTTCACCTGCACCCCGTCGGACGTCGACCACACACGGACGGCGGACGTTCGGGCGAAGATCTCGTTGCCGCGGACGATCACGTCCTTGTCGGAACGCTTGACGTCGAAGCCCAGCACGTCGACGCCCGGATCGCTGTGGGAACAGATGATGCGGTTCTGTGTATACTGGGCCGATTTCAGCCGGCCGCCGGTGGTCGTCGCGAGGATGCCGACGGAATTCGACGTTCCGTCACCGGTCACCTCGTTGCCCACGATCCACACGTTCGCGTGGAGTCGGTTCGCGTTGCCGTCACGCTCCCAGTACCCGTAGCAGCGGTTCTCGACGTAGTTGCCCTCGGTGGCCTCGGTGGAATAGCGACAGGCGATGAGGTTGTTGTGGACGTTGTTGTTTCCGGAGCCCCTTCCCTGGAGGTTGATGCCGCGGGCGTCGTCGGTGGCGATCTCGTTCTCGTAGATGTGGTTGCCGTCCGAGCCGAAGCAGAGGATGCCCTGCGGGGCCTTGAGTCCGTGGATGCGCCGGGGAGAGAGACGGTTGTGGTGGATCTCGTAGGCGGTGCGCTGGTCGGCGGCGGCGTTGGCCCACACGGCGACGGCCTGGTGTCCGCCGACGACGGTGTTGTTGTAGATCTCCCAGCCGGGCGCCGTCTGCGAAAGGTTGATGCCGGTCGGGGCGAAGAGTCCGGGGGCGGTGTCGCGCGAGCGGTTCTCGAGGTAGTTGTCGTGCACGCGGCCGTCGGGTCCGGTCCAGACGGTCGCAAGGTTGCTCGTGCTCGGGCCGTGGACGCGGATGTTCGTGTCGCAGATCTCGATCCGCTTCCCGCTTTGGATGCTGATGGCGTGGCTCCCGGCGTTCGAGCCCTTCCCCTGCACGATGGTCCCGTTCCGGATGACGATGCCCTCGATGCCGCGTCCGCGGATGAGCAGCCCGTAGACACACTCGCCGTAGGGTTTCCCGGGCACCTTCGGCTGCGTCTCAGCGTTGTAGGTGACGACGCGGCCGCCGAGGTCGAGGATGACGTTCGTAACGCCATTGCCGAGGGTGAAGGCGGTCCCAGGCGCCTCGATGTCCGTCGTAACCATATACCGGGTATTGCTTTGCGTCAACGCCCCCGGCGCGGCCACCTCCACCACCTGGAGCCCCTCGTCGCTCACCAGCGGCGGCTTCACCTCGGCCTTGCTGCCGGTGGGACCCGCATCGAGCCGGAACCGGTAGGTGTCTTCCGCTCCCGCGTAGAAGCTGCACACCGCCAACGCGACGAGTGCCGTCATCGTCGACTTCACGCATGCCATCTGAGATCTCCTGCTTTCAGAACTGCACCTCTTTCGTGCTGTCCAGAGTCACGGTCCTGGCGCCGCGGCCCTTGACGGTGACGGTGTGAGGCGTCGTCTCGGTCCTGCCGGACATCTTCTGCACGTATTGGACGAGCGGCACACTCACGACGCCCTTGTCGTCCGCGGCCCCCGAGAAGACCTGCTTCCCGCTCCTGTCGGTGATGGTGACCTGTGCACCGGGGGCGGTCCTCACGGTCAGCGTCCACGCGACGCTGAAGTCGTGGTCGGGCTTCAGGGCGAGCCACTGGATGCTCCCGGGATCTGCACCGCCCTCGTAGGTGCAGTCGAGGAGCACGTGATTTTTCGACGGATACCCGCTGCCGAACCAGAACGTGCGATACTTCGCGTGGTTCCCGACCTTCACGAACCGGCAGCTCTCGAAGTGATGGTTCGAGCCCGTGCCGTAGTCGTCCCCGAACTTGACGTTCGTGATGTTCGAGATGAACGTGCAGTTGCGGTAGAAGACCGGCCTCATGTCGGGCGTGCGGTCCTGGTTTCCCTGCGTGACGACGCACGCGGCGTTGGTGGTCTCCTCGTCGTCGGCGATGACCTTCACGGTCGAATCGCGCAGGACGTAGTTCTTCACGTAGGGATCACTGAAGATCTGCACGCCGCGCACCTGTCGGCCGCCCGAGTCGTGGATGACGAAGAGGTTGTCGTGGTAGAGGTTGTCCTCGTAGGGTACCTTGCTGCCGCCGTACTGCGTCAGACGCAGGGCGTTGCACGAGGCGTACTGACCGTACTCGTCGAAACGTTTCTCCTTGAAGTCGTCGGCCTTGAGGTGGACGAAGTTGTGATGTCCGGTGATGCGGCTGCCCCACGCGAAGGCACACACGTGGTAGCCGCCGCCGACGACACGGTTGCCCCAGGCGTTGCCTCCCGAGGAGACGCTGATGCCGAAGGCGTTCGTCGCCCAGGAGTCCATGCAGACCTCGTTGTGATAGATTTCGTCCCCGCTCAGGCCGCCCTGGCGCGTGCGCTTCACGAGGTTGTGGTGCACCTTGATGCCGGTGAGGTCCCGGCTGCCGTACGCGATGATCGCCCGGGAGCCCGCACCGTGCCGGTTGATGATCTCCGTGCCCAGGTCCAGAAAGACGTTGTGGTGGAATTCCGAGTTGTTGCCGCCCCAGTGGTTGTAGATGCCGATCTGCTGCGGACCGGAATAGACGATCTCGAGTCCGGCGATCTCCATCCCCGAGCCGCCCTTGAGGTACATCGGGTTGAACCCGATGGAGTTCCCCTGGGAGGCGTCGTTTCCCGCGCCCTGACGGATGGTCCCGTTCAGGACCTTGAGCCCGGTGCCCTTCAGCATCCGCACCCCGTACTTCGCGTTGTTGATCCAGCCCCAGAAATTGCCGTCCGGCTTGCCCGTCTTCCCGTCGAGCACGGGGCCCCATTTCCGGTTGTCGTAGACCACCGTGTGACCGCCCAGGTCGAGCGTGACGCCCGAGGCCTGGACGTCGAACGCCGTGCCCTCGACGACGAGGTCACGCGTGACGAGATAGGTGGCACCCTCCTTGTCGAGGATGTAGGGCGGTCCCTGGAGGCCGTCCGTGACGCGCACGGCCACCGGCATGCTCTTCGTGCGGAGGGTCATGTCGGGGGAGGTGATGCGGCTGCCGCGCTCGTCGACGGCGAGCAGGCGATAGTGGTACTCCGTGTCGGGCGTCAGGTTTCTCAGACGGTGAAGGTGCACGTAGAAATGCCGCTCAGGCGCGGAGGTGGTCGTGCCGTAAGCCGGTGTCGGGCCATACTCGATCTGAGTCTTTGCCGGCAGGTTCGTGTCGAAGCCGACGACCGCCGAGCGCTCCGACGCGTAGACCCACCGGCCGTCGTCGATAAACTTCAGCTCCTTCCCGGCGAACGTGTAGACGAGTTCCTCCTTCTCCGCGCCGAAGTGCTCGATGCAGAACCGGTTGAACTCCTCGTACACCTTCTGCTGCCCATGCGTCGTCGCGGTCGGGAGCAGCAGCACCGCCATCAGGACGACGCCTTTCGAGAATGTCATTCCTCTCACGATTGTCTCCTCCAGAGATCCCTGACTACTTCGCCGGCTTCTCCGGCGGCTTCTCCGTTTCCGGCTCCGGCTGCATTTCGATGACGACCTCGTCCCCGCTCTTGGCGATGGTCACGGTCTTTTCGCCGCGCAGGCCGAGCCTCTTCTTGCTCGCGATAAAGGTAAAGGGATTCACCCCCACCGGGACCGACGTGCTGTCGTGGACGCCGACGTCGTAGGTCCTGCCGTCGGGCGTCCGCACCCGGTAGTGCGGCCACTGCACGGGGTTCCCCTCGGGGTCGACGGCCTTCAGCGTGACCTTGTGATACTCCACGAGACACTTCGGGTCGAGTCTTTCGTACATGTCGTGGATGTAAGGGGCCGGATTGACGTGGACGCGTGTCTCCGCCATCGCGAAGTATGTCCTGACGGCCCCGGCGTCGTCGGTCCGCCCGACCTCTTCGCCGGCACGCGGCAGCATCATGTGAAGGTGCAGGTGAGGGTAGGCGATGTATCCCGTCTGGCCGATCAGTCCGACCTCGTCGCCCCGCTTCAGTTTCTGGCCCTTCTTGACGAACGCTTCCATCATGTGCAGGCAGCGGTAGCCGAACCGTTCGCCCTCGAGGTCGACGACGAGCATGTCGCCGTATTCCCTGTCCACCCACACGTCGGCGACCACGACGTCTTCGACGGCGAGGAGCTTGGTGCCGACCGCGCCGTAGAGGTCGTAGCCGATGTGACAGTCCTTCCCGTCTTCCCGCCGCTCGGCGAGCCACCCGCCGCCCCAGAGCGTGCCGCGGTCGATTCTCGCCGCCGGCGACAGCGGATAGGCCCCTTCCGGATTGCACATGACCGGACGCGAGGCGTCGCTCAGGAACAGCCGGCAGTCCTTCCTGAGACCGAACCAACTGAACCGCATCGTATCACTCCACGCCTTCGTGATATCCACCGCGAGTCTCATGCCGGCGACTTCTCTCGGCAGGTCCTGGGCCCGGTATCTGACCTCGTGCTTCTCACCGTCGATCAGGATCTCCGCCGTGGTGCTCGTGTAGCTCACGAGTTCAATGATGTGCACGGTGCCGTCGTGGAGCTGAAACGAGATCTTTTCGCCCTTGTCGAGTTCCGCGTAGGTCGGCACGTCGCCGGCCTTGTAGGTCGCAGTGTCGGGCTTCGCCTCGGCCGGATTCGCGGTCTCCTCCAGAGCGGCTGACACCGGTATTTCCCTGGCCGGGGCCAGGACCGTCTTCAGGACTTCGAACTCCTCCTCGGCGATGAGCCGCACGCCGAGCGCGCTGGGGTGCAGGTCCTTCGGCTGCCGGGCCGTGTCGAACGACGCCTCCTTCTCGAACCGCGCGTAGATATCGACGAGGGGGTAGTTCCGCTCCTTCGCGAATTCCCGGGCCGCCTGCCAATAGGGGCCGTACTGACGCGTGTTTCCCCAGTCGAGCCCGTGGCCGTAAGGACCGGTGCCGATGATGATGGTGACGCCGGGATAGTCCCGCTTCAGGTTGTCCGACAGCGTGCCGAGCTGCTTCTTGAATTCGGTGATGTCGTATTTCCGGGTGTCGTTTCCCCCGTAGCGGATGAAGACGACGTCGATCTTCGGGTAGTTCTCCTTGACGGCCTTGGCGTATCGTCCGGTGTCGAGGAGCGCGCCGAGCCATTCGCCGTCCACGCCGAGGTTGAGCTGGCGGGTCTTCATGTTCGGCAGCCGCTTCTCGATCATCGCCTGGAGCACGCGGTCCACGCGCTGGTCGAAGGGCAGGTAACTGGTGATGGTGATGCTGTCGCCGAGGTGGGCGATGACGGTCTCGTCCCTGTCGGGGTTGGAGGGGCCGACTTCCACCAGGGAGAGGTCCTTGACGCGGGCCTCGCCCGGTGATTTTCCCGTCAGGTAGACGGAGAGGATTGCGCTGTCGGCCTTGAGGCCCGAATCGTAAACGAACGTCATCGTGGTCGGCTCGGCGGATTTCTCGAACGGTGCGGCGCTCGTCGCCCAGCTCTTCGTGAGGTCGGAGAAGGCGGCGTCTTTGCTGGAGGCCGGGTGCAGCTTGACCGCCGCCGGGGTGTCGCCCCACCCCGTCGCCGAGAGCCGATACAGGGTCAACGGCTTCAGCCGGATGTTGGACTGGTAGGCGACCGTCCGGGCGCCTTCGGTCTTTCGCTTGAGCAGCAGGACCTTGCCGCCACGGGCCTCCTCGACGACGGTCACCTCCCCGTCTTCGTTCGATGCCAGCCCGCTCCAGCCCGCGGCTCCCGCAGCGAAGTCCCCGTTTCGCACCAGGCTGCCCTCGGCCGCGAGAGCCGGGCCTGCCGCCGACGCGACCGCCACGAGAAGGATAGCCGTGGTCTTGATTCCGTGCATGCTCATGTCCCTTCGTCCCGCAGGACGGCGAGGTGGGAGGCGTCGTTGAGGAAGACCATACGTCCCGGCAGTGCCCCGTCGAGACGTGCGCGGGACATCCCGGCGTTCACGAACGGCGCATCGGGGGGGATGGCGTCGCCGATGAGCGCCGTGACGAGGGCCTTGGTACTGGCGCCGTGACCGAACACGACGAGGTGGACGTCATCGGACTCGCGGCCGAGTTCCAGTGCACGTTCGGCGACCCGCTGCGTCCGTTCAAGAAGCTGTTCCCACGATTCGGGAAATGCCGGCGTCCACGCACGGTCCATGCCGTCCGGAACCCACACGCACCCGAATTCCTGCTTGAGCTGATCACCCGTTCGTCCGGGATAACCTTCGAGATCATCGAAGATGTAATGCTCGACCATGTCCGGTTCGAGGACGACCTCGACGCCGGTCGCCTTCGCGAGGAACGACGCCGTGTGGATCGCGCGTCGAAACGGACTCGACCAGATGTGCGTCACGCCTTCGGCCGCGAGAC
>DATKVD010000266.1:0-10959 GCA_035530235.1 Planctomycetota bacterium
GAGCTGATGAAGCGCGAAGCCGAACGCGGCAACTGGGACATGCGCTACCGGAACAACCCCGTCGGAAAGCTCATCCTTGACGACCGGTTCGACGCCGGACACGAGGACGACCCGACCTGGTTCTCGAACATCCACCACACCCCGAACGCCACGCGTCTCATCGCACGGTGGACGGCCGACCATATCCTGGAGAACAAGCTGCTCTCAGACGACCGGACCTGAAGACGGCACGCCGGCTGAAGGGGCGCGCGGACCGCGCGGACACGTTTGCCTCGGCCGAGGTCGAAGAGGCACAATTGGAGGATAGACCGGATGAAGACATTCGTGACGATGGTGCTTCCCGTGGTGGTCGTCGTCCTCCTGGTGCTCTTCTTTTTCTACGACGGGCCGTTGCCCTGGACGAAAGACCCGGCCATCTGCATGTGCTCGGTGGGCGGCATGGCAATCCCGGCGGACCCCGGCGAGCAGCAGAAGTTCGTCGACCACATCAGGAGCCAGGAGTTCATCGTCACCATCCTGAAGCGAGAGCCGAAGTATGCGGCGCTGATCCCCGAAGCGGTGAACTTCTGGCACCCCATCGTAACGGTCCACGGGGGAGCGAGGGCCGACGTGCGGAACAACAACGTGAAAACCAACCTCGACAGCTCTTACCAGCAGTTGTTCCTGGACCTGCGCATGGACATCTACGCCGAGTTGGACTACGTCACCGGCTGGTGGCAGATCGCGACGGAGGACCTGGAGATGATCCGCCTGGGCTGTGCGGGGCTGGACGCGGCAAAGGGGCAGAACCCCGCGCTCGACCTCGCCCCACCGGTGAAGGCCGCCCTGGAGAAGGCGAAGGCCCCCGCGGTCAAGGCCGCTCTCGAGCGGGTGCTCAAGGCCGCCGAGGCAGGCACCTCCCTCGAGGAAGCGTGCAGAGCGAGGGGCGAACCCGCAGGAGCAGCGGACGAGGGGAGCCGTCAACCATGAGAACCTCGAGCTGGGTCATGCTGGGCATCATCGCGGCGCTCGCACTTGCGGTGATCGTGCTCGTGGTCATCAACTACACCCCGTGGGCGGTGCCGGCGAAGTACCCGGCGACGCCGCCGATCGACTGGTACGGCATCGACGAGATCATCGCGACGGAGAAGGCGATCTGGGAGGACCCGGAGAACGTCAACCGTGGCGGCGGCGGAAGCAGCCACAAGGGAGGGCTGCGCGAGGCGTACGAGCGCGAGCACAATGCCGAGGGCGTGCTGAAGAAGACCGGCGACGCCGACCCCCGTCGCGACCTCCTTGCCGCCGTGCAGCACCTGAACGGCGTGGCCGACTTCAACGGTTTCGCCCTCCTGCCCTATGGCTTCCGATGCAGGACGTTCGGCCAGGACCGCACGCTGAACCTGCCGGACGTCAAGTGGCGCTACGACCTCCAGGCCATCCACGGCCCGGAGGGGTCGGTCTGCGGAACCACGCTTCCCGGCAGGATGCGCTACGTTTACGTGTCGCTCACCTACGCGCACGTCGAGAACCTCGCCGTCCAGTTCAACTGGACGTTCATCCTCGACGTGAAGACCGGGCAGACCCAGCTCTACACCGGCTACAGTGGGATGACCCCGCTCTATACCGGCCCCGAGGCGCCCAAGCTCTACCGGCTTGAACTGACGGCGAGCAAATGAGAAAGCCCGGTCCGCTGAGCGGACCGGGCTTCGTCGAGTCAGGCGAGACGCGTCATCGGGTCGAGCCCGTACGGGCGTGTGCTATCTCCCCGCGACGACCACCGGCAGACGACTCCTGTCGAGACTGTTGATGAGCACCACGACGCTTCCGGGAAGCGGCTGGTTGCCGAGGAGGCGCTTGGCCTCCGCACGGAACGCGCCCCACGCATCGCCGCCCACACGTCGGCAGGCCAGCGCCGTCAGCACCACCATGTCATCGCCGCGGACGCCCTTTCTGACGAGTTCGGCGAGGGCGTTGCCGTCGGCCTTCTCGACCGGCACGAGGAGCGCCCGGGCCACCGTGCGCACGTCAGAAAGCTGCGACGCCTCGGCCTTCTCACCCGTGAGCAGCGGCAGGGCCTTCGCCGTCAATTCCGCGTCGTCCGCCGACGCCAGCGCCGCGTAGAGCACGCGGACGTAAGCGGAGACGTCCCCAGGCGACTTTTCGAGCGCCGCCAACGCATCGTCCGCCGACGTGCGCGCGGCCGTGCGGACCTGTTTCGCCAGGACGGCAAGCTCCGACTCGACGGTGTCGACTTTGAGAGCGTCCTTGATGGGCCAGAGTGAGCGCATGCGACGCGCCGCTTCCGCCAGCTCCGGGAGACCGGGCTGGTCGGGCAGCACCTTCGCGGCCTGCGAGATCGCCCAGAGCGACCGCAGCGGCACCCACGAGCGCGTCGTCTTCAGAAGCTCCGGCACCTCGGGGCTGCTCCACGCGAGTTGGAGTTCGGTCGCCGCCTCGACGTCGAGTTCACCCCGGCAGGCGGCCGCCAGCAGCGGCCAGCTGTAGTCCCGCATCGCCGCGTGGAGACGTGCCCTCTCCGCCGCGGCCAGCAGCTTCTCCGGACCGTCCTTCCTGCTTTGGGCCCGGGCACTCGTGATCTCGTGAAGCGCCGCGAGCGCCGCGGCGGGCCTCGCCTTCGCGTCCGCCAGGTCGGCAAAGACCCTTGCGGCCGAGGCGTGGACGACGTCGTCACCGAACACCAGCAGCTCGCCCGGCGCGAACCACTGGACGTCCTCGTCGGTCACGTCGAGCGCCTTTCGCACGGCCGAGATGAACTGCTCCACCCACTTCTTCTGTGCCTCGATCCGCTTGCCCCCGTCCTTGATCTCCTCCAGTTCCTTCGACGTGGGAAGCGCAATCCGGCTCACGTCGTAGACCCAGGGCGACGCCACCCCGGCACGCCGGGAGGTGGCGACGACGGGCGAGCCGCCGGACACCCACCAGGTCATCCGGAGGGGACGAAGCATCCAGTCGAAGGCCTGTGCGACCGTCGCGCCGCGCAGGTCGAGATACGTCACGCGGAGTTCCCGGCGGCGCGTGACGGCACACGCGTCCTCGAGGCTGCCCTGCACCAGTTTCGTCGTGAACCCGGCGGCTTTGCTCACTTCGGCCAGGGCGTCGATCAGCGACTGGTCGCGGATGACGAGGTCGAGCTTTCTGTCGAGCCCGGGCACCTCCTTGCTCCACGACTTCACGAGTTCGTCGGCGAGTTCGTCCATGGCGATGAGGGCGGCGTCGCAGACGCCGCCGTCGTTCCGGCCGAAGCTCTGCACCGCGGCGCCGAGGAGATAGGCATAGGCGAGGCGGTTTCGCGCGGCGTCGAGCTGCCCCTTCTTCCGGAGCTCCTCGCCCTGCTTGAGGACGTCCTGCGCCTGCTGAGGCAGGTTCCCCGAGCCGCTCATGAGGGCGTTCCAGGCCAGGCCCTTGCCGTTGTACTCGTAATCATCCAGGTCGTAGCTGAGTCGCTTGGATTCTTCGAGCCCGCCGTAGTGACGTCCCCGAATCAGGGCGTCCTGCGGGCCGCCGCCCGGTCGCCGGAGGGTGCGGTAGACGGGTGCCATTCTGGCGGACTTGTCTCCGGCGCGCAGAAGCGGCGGCGCCTCTCTCACCATGAGTGTTTGCGCCAGTGCCCTCGGCGTGCTCGGCGCCGGCGTCAGCGTGGCAGGGCCTCCGGACGGCTTTGCGGCGACAGACCCCATCGGGGCCGACAGGGAAACCGCATACCCCGGAGCAGGACGCGCGCCGTAGCTTGCCCCATTCGCCTTGAAAAGTGATATCGCCCCCCCCATCACCATCATTTCGTACTCTCCCTCCCCCGGCCCGAAGAAGCCCTCGTAGCGCGTGCCTTCGGGAAGCGGGACCGGAACGAGCATCCGCCGGGGCGGCCGTGCGGGCTCCGTCATCGTCCCCAGCCTGCCCTCGTCCACCGCCACGAAGCTCGTGTACTGGCTCATCAGACGGTATTCGAGGGCGATCTGTGTGACCGCCTCCTCGACCTCGGGCGAGCCCTGGTAATAGGTCTGGTGCATCAGGTCTTCGATCTTGTTTCGTGCCCAGACCTTCTCGAGGACCTC
The DNA here is from genome assembly GCA_035530235.1 of Planctomycetota bacterium. GTDB lineage: Bacteria > Planctomycetota > DG-23 > DATKVD01 > DATKVD01 > DATKVD01. The sequence continues at coordinate 4,053 of DATKVD010000266.1, forward strand.
GTGCTCCTCGGCCTTCGCGGGGAAACCGACGACGAGCGGCCAGCTTGCCGGCTGGCCTTCCACCAGTCCGCTGACGGTGACGGGTATCTGCCCGGCGGCGTTCTCATAGAGTCCGAACAGGATGACGGGCCGGCCCGCCCAGAGCTCCGGGATCTGCGCCGGATAGGTCTCGAACACCCGGAAGCCGCCCCAGTCGATCTTGACCTTCGCGAGCTGCGCCCGGTGAATGCGGAACATCACCTCCTGCACGAGCGGCTCGGCGTCGTCGTTCAGACCCAGCACCTTCGACATCCCTCCCCCCTGCCGGGCCACGCCGTCGATCAGGTGTCGGTTGGGCGAGCTGCCGATCCCGATGCACCAGAAGCGGATGTGGTCGCCGCAGCGTCTCCCCACCTCCTCACAGATCTCCGACTCGTTCCCGATGTATCCGTCGGTGAGCATGATGACGATGCGCACGCGCTCGGGGTCCAGGGGATCGTTGATGGCCATCTTGATGCCTTCGAGCATGTGCGTGCCGCCCGAGCCGCGGATGTTCTGCGTGAAGTTCAGGGCGGCGTCGATGTTTTCCGGGGTGGACGCCACGGCCTTCGCGAAAAGCTTCTGCGACTGATTGGCGAACGTGACCACCTGGAAGGTGTCCTGTCTCTTCGTGAGCTTGAGGAGCTTCAGCATGGCCTCGCGGACCTTCGCGGTGGGGTTCCCGCTCATCGAGCCGGAGACGTCCACCAGGAAGACGATCTCCCTGGGCGGGGTCTTCTTGAGCCGCTCGTCCTCGGCCGGCTGGATCATGAGCATGAAGTATCCGAGACCGCGCTTGTCGGTGTGTGCGAGCACCGCCAGCTCGGGCTTCTTGCCCACCACGGCATACCGCAGGACGAAATCCTTGTTGGGGATGGCGTCCGCCGGGGAGAGCTGGACCGCGGCCGTCGTTTTCCCGGTGCGCTTGATCTCCGCCTTGTGGTTGGCGACGTTCATGTCCTGGACGGGGACGCCGGCGTCGAGTTGGACGGCAAGGGTGATGTCGTGACCGTTTCGGAAGCCGGGCTTGAGGACGGGGGGCGTGATGCGTGAGGCGTCGGGCACGCGGTGGGTGTCCGGCGCCCAGCCGGTTCCTTTCGGCTCGTCCGGTCCCTCGGGCACCTTTGCCCTGTCGAGCTCGCCGACCTTTCCCTTCAGCTCCTCCGGCACGGGCGGGATGACCGAGGTCGGCGTGCCCGGGATGAACCGCGGACCCACCACCATCGGGAAGTGAAACTCATACGTCCCCATGTCGTATTCGAGGACGTCCACGTAGGAGATCTCGACGTCGATCTGCTGTGCGGGCCCGATGTTGCCGACGGACTGTGTGAAGATGTTGGGCCGCTCCTGTTCGAGCAGCGCCGCGGTGACCCCCTGTGCGAGGGCCTGCTCGTAGATGGCCCGGGCCTGTGCACGACGCTTGATGACGCCCACGATGCGTCGGGGGGCGATGACGAGCGTCATGTCGTCCACCGCCGATTTGTGCGGCAGCGGAAAGACGTACACCGCTTCGATCTTCTCCTGGAGCGGGTTGTAGAAGCTCTGCGTGACCTTGACCCGTGCGATGAACCCGGAGACCTCCGCCTTGACGTCGGTGTGTCTCAGGGGACACTCGACGATGTCGCCGGAGGCGGCCACCGCGCGAAGGGCCCCCTGCGTCACGTCCTTCGTGAGTGCCGCCATCCGTTTCTCGGCGTCCTTGGCGTCGTCGGCCGTGAGCCGACCCACAACGTTCTGCTCCGCCGGGGCCGTTGCCGCCTGTGCCCTCGAACCCCACGACGCCACAAGTGCAAGAGCAGCAATGAGAACGGCCGCGCAGCACGTCACGGCCCAGGACAGTGTCCCTCCCCTCGTCAAAGCGCGTCTCATGACTATCCCCCTTTCGCACCGAAACACCACGGAACGTCATTCCTCTATCGAATTCTATGCGTTTAGACGCCGACTTCCACCCGGGGGTTCCGACTTTTTCCCCGTTTCTCCCCCGGCGGCGGGCACTGCCGGACTATCCCGTTGCGAAGCTGCCTATGGCCCGTATGATAGTACTGCCCCGTCGCCATCCCCTGCCGGGAGCGATGAACTGCGTGTCGGACAAGGCGCGCATTGTGAGGACGGGGAGACGAGGGGTGCCGGTGATCATGAGAAACTCAAGCGGGAAAGCACGATGAGACCTGCTGCACTGGTCCTGAGCGTCTTCTGCACCCTCGCGGGGTGCGATGGGGTCGCTTCCGAACCGAGGAGCGCCCAGCCCGTGGCGTTCCCCGTCCGCTGGACGCATCACGTCGAGCTGAAGGACCTCGCCGAGGCCCGTGCACTTGACAAGTATCTCGACGCCCCGGTCGTCACGGTCAACGGCCGGGAGAAGATCAACATGGTCGAGATCAACGGCGAGGGCAAGACCGTCGCCACCACCCCCAGGGAGTGGCTGGAACTGAGGGGGAAACGCTATGCCCCACGCACGACCTACGACATCAAGGCGGAAAGCTGGTTCAAGTCGGTGGTCGTCCCGAAGCTGTGTCTCGCGTGCGCCCGCCCGGCACGGGTGAGCCACCTGCGCGACTTTCGCCTCACCGATCGCCCGCTCCAGCAGCTCCCTCTGCACCTCGGACTTAACCTCATGGAACAATCGACGTGGGAGGAGCGTCTCGCAAGGTTCGAGCGCGGAGAAACCTGGGGAGAGATCTGTCCGACGCTGCGCGTGGAGGTGGAGGACGAGTACGCCGTCGTCGTGGCGGACGATGACGAGAAGAACTGCATCGAACTCCTCGCGTGGGCCGACTTCGACGGCGACGGCATCGAGGACGTCCTGCTCAGCGTGACCAACTACGCGATCCGCGGGACCTTCTGCGCCTACCGCTACGTCATCGTCACCCGAAAGACCCGCGGCGGCCGGCTCCTCGTCATCCGCCGGTACTCCTGACGCGTCGCCGCCCAGGCAAGGGCGGACAGGCCGGAGGACAGGTCTGTGGTTCCTGCTGCTTCCTATCCTTCTTCTCGCCCTGACGCTTCGCTGTTTTCCTTTGCGCCCTTTGCGCCTGTGCGGTTCCAAGCGGTCCTACCTAAGTTCCTTAACGTACGAGCGTGGTGGGGCTCCTGTCCCACCACGTCGAAGCCGGCAGACCGGCGGCGGGATCCCGATACATCGGGACCGCCCGGACACTTTGGGAAACTCAGGCAGGACCGCTTAGAGCCCCCCGGAAAGCGGACCGTTTCACTCCACTATTTGCCCCCTGGAAAGGGAAAATGAGAAACTTGGGCGACTATTTACGGGGCTTCTGAGCCGTCAGGGGGCTTCCTTCAGAAATTTTCGTAACCGGCCCTCCAAATCGTTTGCCTCGCTCCTCTAGTAGAAGAAGTCGCAAGTCGCAAGTTGCAGGTGGCAGGTCAGAAGCGAAGCGAAGAAGAAGAAGAAGAAACAGCTGATATTCCGGGGTCGGGAGGAGGCTCAAACTCGTAACGTATTTGCAGACAAGGACTTGTGGCTTTCGGGGGGCGCGTTCCGGGGGACATCGGGTGCCACATCGTGCACCATCGTGCGACATCATGCGACATCAATGCGACATCAATGCGACATGGCGCGACATCGGTGCGACATCATGGGACGTGATGCGGCACAATGGTCACGCCTGCGCCCGGTCGAACGCGGCGGACCGTCCGTCTCACTTCCCGTCGGCCTCGATCGCCCCGATGTCGGGTTTGCCGTCTTTGACTTCGGGGTCGTCCTTGTCGGCCGGGTCGCCGGCGTCGATGGCGGGGGACCCGGGCTTCAGTGCGTACGCCGCACGGTAATGCGCCAGCAATTCCGCCACCGTGTGCTTCCCGGCGAGCATATCCTCGTCGGTGAACGGGAACTCGACCTCGGGGTTGACGACGACGGTGTCGGGCGCGGGCTGGTCGTCGTCCTTCCCGTAGGGCGGCACGTCGTTCGCGCCGAACCCCGCGTCGCCCTCCTTCTTCCCGGTCATGGTGACCTTCCAGAAGCGTCCCCTGCGCTTGTCCAGACCGCTCTTGGACCACAGGTTGTAATCGACGGCGCTGAAGGTGTCGTGGACGGGCTTCTCGGAAAGCACGGTGCCCGAGCGCATGAAGATGTTGTTCCGGGCGACCACGTTCTTCGGGTCGCTCTTCGGCAGGTGGTTGAGGTAGAGGGCGTTTCCGCTCCCGCGCATGTCGAAGGTGTTGTTGCGGATGACGGAATCGGAGCATGTGCCGCCGCCGATGCCCATGACCGCGCCGTAGGACGCGCCCACGAAGATGTTGCGCACGACCTTCGAGTTCGGCACGAGCCCGCAGATGTGCTCGTGGGTGCAGTTCCGGTCGAAGCCCCCCTCGAGCTTCCGGGCCTCCTCGTGCGGCAGCGAGATGAAGACGTTGTTCGAGATCTCCCCGCCGATCTGCGCGGTCACCCAGCTTCCCCCGCGGATGACGTTGTTCCGGATGACGCCCACCCCCCCGCTGATGCCGTAGGATCCTTTCGGGTAGGGGTTGTGGACGTAGTTGCCCTCGATGAGCAGTTGGTCGGTCCGCCAGCCGGAGAGGGTCCCGCCGAGGACGACGTTATCGCGGATGACGCCGGCCGCCCCCTCGCCGATGCCGACGCCGGCGCCCGTGATCGTGTTGCCGCTGACCGTCGCGGCGCCCTTCCCCCAGAGCCGGAGCCCCCCTCGCGCGTCCCGCAGGTCGCACCGGCTCATCTCGAACGGCCCCGACAGTGTGACCCAGATCCCGCCGCAGCCCGTGAGCGTGCAGTCGCGCAGCGTCACCCCGCCTTCGCCCGCGGTCATGCTGATGAAGAGGACCCGGTTCGGGTCGCCCGAGCCCATGCCCGTGATTTCGCTGCGCTCCAGCAGCACCTTCCCCAGGTGTCCCGTGATCTGCCCGGCCTTCTCGCCCGCGAGGCGAACCGGGGCCCCGACGGCACCCTTCGCCTGGAGCGTCCCCTCGCGACCGACGTCGATCGTGCCCCCCGGCTTGAACGTGACCACGCTGCCGGGAGCAATGGTCAGCGTCCCCTTCGTGACCCGCACCGCACCGTCCACCGTCACCGCCCCGGTCCACGTGGTGTCCTTGTCGATGACGCGGGGCTGCGCCTTCGGCTCCTGTGCATGCACCGTCGCACAGGCCAGCAGCATCGTCACAACCGCCATACGTTTCACGGGTTCCTCCCCTCCGTCCCCCTTTTTCCCAGCCATTTCGGAGTATGCGCCAATCGCCCCAAAACACGCGAATTCGCCATTTAAAAAAGGGGAGCCTCCCCCTTTTTCAGCTGAGTGCGTCGTAGACGGCTTCCGCGATGGCGAGGTGACCGGTCGGGTTCGGGTGGACCGGCTCCGGACAGAAGAAGTCCGGCTCGTGAACCTTCAGGAGCTTCTGGAACATCTCGTGTGTCTTCACCAGCCGCGTCCCGTACTTCTTCGCCATCCTGTGAACGGTGCCGATGTACTTCGGCAGCAGCTTCAGGACGTCATTCCGCTTCGAGTGCGGCGAGGCGTCCCGGCTGATGTAGAAGGGATCGATGAGGAGCATCCGGCACCGGGGCAGCTTGGTTCTGGTGCGCGAGAGGATCTCGTCGTAGGTCCTCTCGTAGAGGTCGGGCGGGACGGCCTCGGGCGACCCGGCAAGCGTCCGGTGCAGGTCGTTGATGCCGATCTTGACCGAGAGCCAGTCGGGGCGGTGACGCATCACGTCGTCGGTCCAGCGCTCCTGGAGCTGGGTGACGACGTTGCCCCCGATGCCCTTGTTGACGACGGTCACGCGTTTTGCGGGCTCACGGATGGCGAGGAGGTCCGTGAACATCTTGACGTACCCGCAGCCGAGCGGCGCAAACTGGTCCCGCCGGCCGCAGTCGGTGATGCTGTCCCCGATAAAGAGAATCGTCTCGCCGCCCTTCAGCTTCGTTGCCATCTGTTGTCCTTTCGTTGCGATTGCCCTCTCTCTCAGGGGGAGAAGGCGTTGAGAACATCTATCAAAACGAGCTGTTGCCGTTGACAACAAGCCCCGTGAGGGGCGTCAGTCAATAGCCGGGGGCGCAAGCCCCCGGTGCACGATCAGAAAAGACCGCTCCGCCCCGAAGGGGCGATAGGAGCGTGCCGGGACCTCCTGTCGCCCCTTCGGGGCTTGGCCAATATCAGAACTCCCACCGGGGGCTCGCGCCCCCGGCTAAATCCCTTCGCCCCTGCCGGGGCTGTCGAATTTCGTCCGCCTCAGGCGGAGCGAAGCCGCTTCATTCTGATAGATGCTCTAAATATCAAGCCGTGCGCCGCGACGGACCACGATCCGCCTTACCTCGCGGCCGTCGACGCTGCGGAGACTGCACCGACGTTTCGCGGCGAGCGCCGCGCCGACGCCGGCGGCCTGTCCCAGCATCGAAGCCGTCGTGGCCACGCGCGCCGACGAGAGCGTGAGCTGGTCGGCCGAAAAGCAGCGTCCGGCCATGGCGAGGTTGTTTCCATCCTTCGCCACGAGCGTCCGCCACGGAATCTGGTAGGGCGGGACGACGCGCTCGTCCGGCGGCAGGATGTAGGTGCGCTTGTCGTCGGTGGGGTCGTGTGCGTCGAGCGTGTAGGTCCCGCGCGCGACGGCGTCCTCGAATGCACGGGCGCGGCGCAGGTCGTCCACGGTCAGCACGTAGTCACCGACGATCCGCCGACCCTCGCGGATGCCGATGATGGCGGACGCACGGTCGAAACGCCAGGGCTTTTTCCGGGCGCGCTGGAACCAGTCGAGCACTTCCATCATGCGCCGCCGGGCACGGATCTCGGCGGCCGTGAGATCTTCGGTGTCCGCCGCGTCGAAACCCGGCACCTTGACTTTGACCGCCCGGCCTCCCGGACCGTTCGGCACGGCACCCGTCATCGGCAGGTCGTCCGCTCTGCGGATGCGCTCGAACCAC
>DATKVD010000267.1:0-3811 GCA_035530235.1 Planctomycetota bacterium
TACCGACTGGTACGGCGACGGCATGGACTACGACTGGGCCTACGCCGGGCCGGCCATGACGGTCAGCACCTGCGCGTCGAACCCCGACTATGCCGCGTTCACCAACCTCTTCTGCGCATGGGCCACCTCGGACGGCGGCAGGACCTGGCGCAGCCTGGCGGCCGGCGTCGACAAGCTCAACAAGCCCGGCGTCACCGGCCGGCCCAACCAGCCGCACGCCAGCACGCTCAACAACACCGCCTCATGGTGGCTCGAGTGGCTCGACGAGAAGACCCTCTTCTCCTGCTCCAACGACATCACGGCCTTCCGCAGCACCGACGGCGGCAGGAGTTGGAGCTTCCCCAAGTACGTCGGCAACCGGTTCAACGCCACGTACCGCTCCGCGTACGATGCGAAGCGCACTATCCTCTACGCCGCGATGTCCCGGGCCCACGACCTCTACCACGGGGTCAACATGGGCGACAGCAACGTCGACGGCTATGGCGGCGGGATCTACTATTCCATCGATAAGGGTGCGACGTTCCGCGAGATGCGCAGGTTTACGTATCAGCGCGATGGCCAGACTGCAAGCAATCCGGTGATGGGCGTCGTGCTCGACCCGAAAACGCCCAACCGGATGTACGCGCTCGTCGCTCATCACACCGAGGGCGGCGTCTTCCGCACCGACGACCTCGACAGGGGCGTCGACGCGAAATGGACGCGGCTGCCTGGTCCGCCCCGCAGCGAGGGACATCCGTGGGACATGAAGATCCTGAAAGACGGGGCGGTGGTCGTCACGTTTGCCGGACGCATCGACCAAGGTCCCTACAAGATGACCGAGAGTTCCGGCGTGTTCATCAGTTCCGACGGCGGCGAGACGTGGGAAGACCGCACCGCGCCGGCGGGGGAGTCCAGCATGCGACTCAACACGCACGATATCGTGATCGACCCGCGCGATCCGGCCCAGAACACCTGGTACGCCTGCGTGGATTACGTCGTCTATCTGCCTGACGCGTGGCCGGATCCGAAGGTGGGCCTCTTCAAGACGACCGACCGCGGCCGGACGTGGAAACGCATCTTCTCGGAGATCCGCGTCGGTGTGCGCTCGGGCGTGATCAACCCGGCGACGAACGAGATGTACCTCGCGACGAGCCGGGGTCTCTGGTATTCGAACGACTCGCAAGCAGACGCACCGACGTTCGTCAAGGTGCCCGACCTGCGCACACCCGCCACGACGCGCGTCTTCCTCAATCCCTACAAGCCGAGCGAAGTCTGGGTGCTCACCTTCGGCGGGGGGCTCTTCCGGGGTGACGCGACGGAAGGGGGGCCCCGTCCCGCAGAGGCGCCCTGAAGACCGACGTTTCCCAGGGGAGGCACGCCGGGGGATTGGTGGGGCAGGGCGCCGGTCGCCGTGACGGGGCTGTTGCCCGGCGTCACTTCTCCCCGATGCAGTAGAGGTTTTCCTGTCCGCGGAAGTAGATCCGGTTTCCGTCGAAGATCGGCGTGCTGGTCATCGTGCTTTCCTGGCCCTCCGGACAGTACCGGGGGTTCCAGAGGAACATCCCGTATCGGCCCATCGTTCGGCCCTTGTAGAGTTTTCTCTGGCCCTCCGGGAAGAAGGCCGCCTGGCAGAGGAACTGAATGCTGTTACTCGCCACCTCGTCGTATGTGCGCCCGGGCTTGATGACGACTGCGGTCCCGCCGGCACCCATCAGATAGATGTACTGACCGGCCAGGGTCACGCTGGTGCCGAAACTTCCGCCCACGGGCAGCTTCTTCTCGTAGACCCGTTCCATCGTCGCCATGTCGAAGACGGCCAGCACGCCCGACCAGCTCACGGCGTATCCCAGTCCCTCGTGGACGAGAGGCGACGCTTCCAGCCAGTGGCCCTGGTAGTGGTTGGGTCCTCCGAGGAGCGCCTCGTACGGCCACTTCACGGCCTTCCAACGCTCGATGGTCACTCCCGCGTCCGCAGCCGGTTTGACCTGATAGGCGCTGATCTCCGCCCCGTGTTCCGCCCCATGGGTCTGCAGAATAATATCCTTGTCGAAGATCGGCGTAGAATCCCCGTGCACTCTCCACGGTTTGGAATGGAAGACCTGCCCGTCACGGGCACGCACCATGTCCGTGCCCAGCCAGAGGACGTATTCCGTCCCTCCCACGACACACCGGGTCAGCGATCCGAACCAGAGGGGGCTGTCGTGGCCCTCCTTCCAGCCGTCGTCGATGCTCCACTTGACGCTGCCGTCGGCGAGATCAAAGGCGGTGATCCGGCCGTCGTACCTTATGAATTTCCCGTCGGCGATCACGGGCGAGGTGAAATAGCCGTGATGCTGATCCTTGGGCCTTGTGTAACCGATCCACCGGCGGTTGCCGTCCGGGTCATAGCAAGCGCTCACGCCTCTGGTCAACCACACGCAGACGCTGCGGCCGTCCGACGCCGGCGTAGGGATGGTCCACCAGTCCGGTTCGCCCTGCTGGTTGGGTCTCTTGTACTTCCGATCGACCTCCACCATCAACTTGTCAAGTTCGTTCTCCAGGTCGGTCTCGTCCCTCACCCCCTCGGCGTCCGGCAGTTTGCCCGCCGTGTAATCACGGTAGTATGCGTCCCGTTTGGCTGCGAGATCGTCCATCTTGGCGAAGAGTTCGGGTTTCGCCTTCCGCTCGTCCGCCGTGGCGGCGTCGTAAGGGCTGTTCGGCCGGATCCAGAGGATCTTCCCCGACTTCTTGTCCAAGGAGATGAGGTTGTAGGGATGGGCCGTGGTGAAGATCCGGTCGCCGACGATGATGGGCATGGCCTGGGAAAGCCCGGGCATCGGAGCGATCCAGGCGATGTTCTTCTCCTCGTAGTCGCGCGGTTCCTCCGCCGGCCAGAAGCCGCACGTCACGTAGCAGCCGCTCGGAAAATCGGTGCCACCCCCGACGCGAGGGACGACTTTGAAGAGAAACCGGTTCCAGCCCGGCTGCAGGTCGATGAGGAGGGTGAGACCCGCCCACCCGGGATAGTTTGCGACGTTGCTGTGTATCGGCGCCCCGTTCAACCAGAGGGCGGCACCCCGGCCGTACTTGACATAGAACCAGATCTTCAGCGGCCTGGCGGTGTAAAGGCAGGCCTGGAGGTACGCCGCATGCTCCTTCGTCATCCCGCCGAGCGTTTTCCAGACGTCAAAGCAGGAGCCCTCGACCTTGACGACCCGCCACGTCGCCTCGCCGAGCTTGTCGCCGGCGTGCGGCGCAAGCGATGCTTCGCCGGGGGTCAGTTCCTCCTTGATCGCCTTCACCGGATCGGCGCACTTCACCGGCCCGGCCACGAGCCACTCGGCGAAGTACCCCAGGGAGGGGGGAGCGGCGTCCCTGGCGCCGTCGTCTTTCGGCACGACCGCCGCGCACTTCAGTTCGCCCTGTTGCTTGAGACTTCGTCCCCAATGCAGCGGCGGATTCGCGCCCGGGTACTTGCCTGTGCCGTCCCCGCGCCAGCCCACGGGACGCTCGGGCGACGGACGATACTCCGGTGACCCCGGCTGCGGCGCGGCCGGTTCGGCGGCGATCCCCAGGGCCGACAGCAAGAGGCCGAGCAGACACACACCCGTGCAGATCGGCATGGTCCTGGAGTACCGCCAAGTGCCGGTGAGCTGTCTCCTCGATGACATGAGGCCCCTTCTGCGATGCCCGGCGACGTTCCCCTTCACCCCGACCGGTAGACGCGATAATCCATTTCGTAGAAGATGGAGTCCTTCCACTCGAGGTCGGCGATCCAGTTCTCCTCCAGACGGTTCTCGGTGATCTGGAGGTAGATGCCGTTGAAGCGGTGGAGGTGGTCACGGGTGCGCTT
>DATKVD010000268.1:0-5923 GCA_035530235.1 Planctomycetota bacterium
GCGCGCAGGCCCCGAGACAGTTGACCGTCAGCAGCGTCCACATCATGTCGGGGCTCGTGTGCCCGGCGGTGATCTTCAGCTGGCGTTCGAGTTCCTCCAGCACCTGCGGGGCGCCGCGAACGTGACACGCCGTCCCCATACACACGCTGATGATGTTCTTGCCGCGCGGAACGAGACTGAACGCCGTGTAGAAGTTCGCGACACTGTAGACCTGGCTCAACGGGATGCCGCGACGTTCCGCTACGCGCTCGAGGGCCTCGCGCGGAAGGTAGTTGTAGGTGGCCTGGATGTCCTGCAGGATGGGAACGAGAAGCCCCCTGCGCTCCTGGTAGTCATCCAGGATGGTGTCAACCTGCTGCAGTTCCACGTGGAACCTCCAGGTGCAATCAGACAGTACCCAATTGACGTATCAGCCCCTGTTGGTATCTTTCATTTCTTCGATGAAGCTGGTGATGGTCTTCTTCCGGCGTGACTGGACGACCTCGTCAAGGGTCTTGAATTCGAGGGCATGCGTGGGGCATCCGGCGACGCAGGCGGGCAGTTCGCCCTCCGCGAGACGGTCGATGCAAAGGTCGCATTTGATCAGTACACGTCGCTCGTCGTCCATCTCGATGACACCAAATGGACACACCATGACGCACCACTTGCACCCGATGCACCTGTCCTGGTCAATCAATACGGGCTGATCGTCGCCTGTGCGGTCGATCGCCTTGGTCGGACAGATCTTGATGCACGGCGCGTCCTCGCAGTGGCGGCACTGAAGCGGAAATGCAAAATCGTCGGCGGCCACGACGCTGACGCGCGCACTGGGACGCGGGGACTCGCCGACCGCGTCGACGAGGGCCTTAGCCACACTGTGCGCGACGGCACATTCGATTTCGCAGGTCTTGCACGCAAGGCATTTCTCGACGTCAATCACGATGACACCGGTACGCCGGGCCTTGGACTTGGCAGCCATAGGACGACTCCTAAGTCATTTTAACGCTTCGCTTTATGGCGGGAATGAAGGACCAGTCGCAGCACCGCATCGGCCGCCCGTCAGGGCTCAACCGCCCTTTCCGGGGCGAAAATGGCGCTGTCTCACCAGAATAGTATCACTCGGTCGGGGTGAGTCAACCAAGAAATCCTTTCCCACCATAATCAAAGTACGGGTCGCAAGTGGCCGATCTCGTTCCATTTGTTCAGGTTATGGCATAATGACTCTCACCTGAGGGTGCACATTTTTCCGTTGTCAAACGCGCGCGTTTCTGGGAAGATATTCCGGTGTCACGACGAACGCCACTGTCCGCAATGGACAGGGCCGGCAGCGGCTGTCCGGGTGGGCGGCCGGGCGTGGATTGGGAGAAAACTCACACGGCACAGGTTCCGGAAGGGAGGTGCGTGATGGCGGCAGAGATCATTGACGGGAACGCCCTGGCGGCGAAGATGACGGAAGAGGTCGGCGCGGCGGCAAAGGAGCTGGCGGCCAAGGGAAAGCCGCCCTTCCTGGTGGCGGTGCAGGTGGGCGAGAACCCGGCCTCGCGCGTCTACATCCGCAACCAGCAGAAGAGCTGCGAGGAGGCCGGCATCCGGTATCGCCTCGATGAACTCCCGGAGGAGGCCCGGCAGGAAGCGGTGGCCGACCACATCGCCATGCTGAACGCCGACGCCGAGGTCACCGGCATCATCCTCCAGATGCCCCTGCCCGCGGCGCTCGACGCCCGGAAGGTCCAGCTGAGCATCTCGCCCGAGAAGGATGTCGAGGGCATGCATCCCGTCAACATGGGCCGACTGATGTACGGCCGCCCGAAGATCGGCCCGTGCACCGCAATGGCCGCCATCGAATGCATCAAGGCCACCGGCGTCGAGGGCGAGGGCGCAGACGCCGTCGTCGTCGGACACTCCGAGATCGTCGGGAAGCCCGTGGGCGTGCTGCTCCTGGGACTCAACGCCACGACGAGCGTCACTCACATCTTCACCAAGGACCTTGCGAGCTACACGAAGCGTGCGGATATCCTTGTCGTGGCCGCGGGCAAGAGTCAGGCCCTGTGGCTCCGCTACCAGCGGGCCCTCAAGAAGGGCGAGAAGCCGCCGCTCCCGGACATCTCGCCCTTGATCAAGGCCGACATGATCAAGCCGGGGGCCGTCGTCATCGATGTCGCGATCAACCGCATCCCCAAAGGCTTCGACGCGGACGGCCAACCCCTCACCTATACCGAAGGCAAGCGCGCGGGCAAGCCGAACATCATCACCACCGGCGACGTGGACTTCGAAGCCGCGAAGGAGATCGCCTCTCACATCACGCCTGTCCCGGGCGGCGTCGGCCCCGTGACCGTGGCGATGCTGCTTCGGAACACGATCGAGTGCGCGAGGGCGATGCGTTGAGGTTTCGGGGGGCTACTTGCACAGCACTTTCGACTTGTGAGTTTCGAGTTGGGAGTCATTCGCCCCCACCAGTACCGGCGGGGCAAGCGATTCCGGCGGTTTTCTCGCCGTGAACCCCTCTGGCGGGCTGGAAACGGGGAGAATATTTTTATTTTGCGGTCCGGGGAGGCAAATAAAGGACTGGAATGGTCCTGATCCGTGCCTGAAGCGAAGCCGCGCCCCGTTCCCCGCAAAGCCGTGAATGTCCTGCGCTTCGTCGCGGCAGCGCCGCAGGTCGGCGTGATTACCTCGGAGAACGACAGTGCACAAGGTTACCAAGGGAGCACTTGGCGGGGCAATCCTCGGGGCAGTTTACTCATCCGTTGTCGTCCCGGTCATCTGGTGGGGTTTCAAATGGGTGGTCGGCGCGCCTTTGCCCGGCAGTCTGGGCAAACTGTTTCTGATAGTCCCGATCGCGGCTCTTCTGGGGATGGTAGCCGGGATTCTTGTAAATGTTTCTACTCAGACGGTGCATCTGGTCATCGCCTGTATTATTTGGCTTGGGGCTATTGTTGGCGGGGCGGTTGAGCTGGGCTTGACGGGCGCAGTGGGAGGCCTTCTTGTCGGGGCGCTTGCGGCGTGGGTCTATAGCATCGTAATGAGTTGCTGGCCAGAGAAGTAGCTTTGGATTTTCCGTGACCAGGTGAATTGAGGTGAATTCAGGACAGACACAATTGGTGCTCATCCTGGAGGATCTCTGCTGCATCGAGGAGACGTGACCATGAGGATGGCAATCGCGATGGCGTGCGCGTCGATTGTGGCTATCTGCATCGTGCTTGAGGGTGCGGAGCCGGCGAAGACGGCGCCCCTCGGCTCGCCGGAGTTCCGCCCGTCGCCCGAACGCCCCATCGGCTGGCGCGGGGATCGGGCCGGGCGCTATCCGGCAGCCAACCCGCCTCTGCACTGGGGTCGCGTGGCCGGGTCGGTCAAAGAGCTGCGCTGCCAGGCCGCGAAGCCCGGGGAAGGCGACACGGGGAAGCCGATGCAGCTTGGCATGATCTCCGAATGGCTGCTGCTGGGGCCGCTCGTCCTGCCGGAGGACTTCCCCAAGAACGCGGATTTCAGGAAGGCCAACGACGCATTCGTTCCGGATGCGTCTTCCCTGAGACCTGACGAGGGGGAGGAGCTTGCGGGTGCGAGGTGGAAAAAGGTCGTCATCGGGAACTCAGTCATCCATTGGTCGGAGCTCTTCGGGCGTGACTCCACCCGCACGAACGCGCCGGCCGAGGTGCTGGCACACGCCTACGTCTACTCGCCGTCGGGCGGCCCGGTCACCTTGGTGGGCACGCACGAGGGTCCTTCACAGGTCTTTGTGAACGGGAAGACGGTTTTCACGTGGATAGCCGGTCACTTTCACAACATGTGCGCCCGCGTGGAGCTGAACAAGGGATGGAACAGCGTCCTGCTCAAGGTCGTCTCGTTGCCGATGAGCGGCGGCTGGGGGTGGAGCAGCAGCGGAGAGAACTGGTTCTCGCACGTGTCGTTCTACGGGGCGGGGGACTCCGAATACGAGACACGGAACATCGCCTGGACCTCGCCCGTGCCGGACGGCGGCGCCATCAGCAGCCCCGTCATCGTCGGCGACAGGATCTTCGTCACCGCCGAGTGGTGCAGTCTGTGTTGTTTCAACAAGGCGGACGGGAAACTCCTGTGGGTGAGGTCGACCACGTCCTGCGACACGGCGACGGAGGAGGAGAGGAAGGCGCATCCGGAGGTCTTCGAGGAGATCGCGGCGCTGACGGCGAAACTCCGGCAGATGGATGAGAGCCTCTCGACGGCGGTCCCGTCGAAGGAGAACAGGCTGGAGGTCCAGAAACAGATCCACAAGCTGATGGAGAAGGTGGACCCGAAGAAGTACAAGGTGTGGACCGCGGGCGAGCCGGGTTATGCCGCGCCTACGCCCGTCAGCGACGGACGGCAGGTGTATGTCGTCTTCGGCACGGGCGCGATCGTCTGCTATGACCTCGAAGGAAACCGTAAGTGGGCGAACTGGACGGTATACGACCGCACGGAGCACGGCAACGTCAATTCACCCTGGGTGATCGGCGACCGGCTTATCCTGAACACGTTCTACTATGAGTCGGCGGCTTTCGACACGAAGACCGGAAAGCAACTGTGGCACAATCCTCCCGAAAAGAAGAAGCACCCGACGATGTGGAACAGGGGTTCCTGCGTCACGGTGAGAATCGGCGACGAAGACTTCCTCATTGAGCCGCGTGCGGTCGTCTCCCGGGTGAGCGACGGGAAACGCGTATTCCCCGGCGTGCGGGGGGGCGGCGGCACCATCCCCACCCCGGTGATCGACAAGGGCCTGCTGTACGCGCTGGATGTCTCGCTGAATGATGGATCACCTGAGCTTCTGATCTACCGGCTGCCGACGGCCGCGACCGAGCCGTTCAAGGTCGAATTGGTGAAGACGATCAAACTCGACCCGCGGGCATTCCCGGGGGGTGGATGGCGGGGATACTGCGCGTCACCGCTTCTTCACGACGGCTTGCTGTATCTCGTGAACGCCGACGGCGTGCTGACCGTGGTGGACGTGGCGAAGCACGAGATCGTCTATCGCAAGCTGCTCGACGCGGACGTCTTCCAGGCCGCCGGCGCCAGCCGGGGCGGCATGGCGTCCAGTCCCACGCTCGCCGGGAAGTATATCTATCTCTTCGGCGACCTGGGGACCTGCCTGGTGATCGAGCCCGGGCGGACCTTCAAACCGGTTGCGAGAAACCGTGTCGAATGTTTCACGTCATTTCACTATGGCTCACAGGAAATCACGCAGTCCTCCCCGGTGTTCGAGGGCAAGCGGATGTACTTCCGGGGAGAGGCCAACCTTTACTGCATCGAGGAGAGGTGACGGCCTCCCTTTAAATGGGGACAGGGAGGCTGTTGAAGAAGGTGCGGTTGGTGTTGGTTCCTGTAGCGCGGCCACCTGTGGGCCGCGATTCCCGCCACCAGACGCGGGGCACAGGTCCCCGCGCTACATAAAAGCAGGGGTTTTTCAACAACCCCACAGGCCCCGTCTATTTGCAGGCGCAGCGCTCCGTGACGCACTACCAGCCGCGTGGCTCCTCGACCCCCCGCCAGGCATCATGAAGATGGACCGCACCGTCGGCCAAAGTGCGCGTGTATTTCTCCAGCCACCGGTTCAGGGCGTCATAGAGGCAAAGGGACAGCCGCGGGGGCTACTGGTCGGAGTAGCGTTCCGTGATGGAGATGCTGTGGAGGCCGGTGCGGTCGGCGACGGCGTCGAGGACGTGGACGCCGCGCTTGTTCAGGGCCTTGATGTGGTAGTAGTAATACGTGTCCCTGGTCTGGGTGACGACTTCGGCGAGGAACATCTCGAGGTCGTTGGCGCTGACGATCTCCTGGTCGAAGCGGACCTCGGCCTGGAGGTATCGCTTTCCCTCCTTGGTGCCGGCGTCGGTGCCGCGGGTCCAGGTGACGCCCGGGTAGTCGATGCGCCAGGGCTCGTGACCGGTGCGGGAGCGGATGAGGGAAACGACACTGCCGGCGAGCAGCGCCA
>DATKVD010000269.1:0-15939 GCA_035530235.1 Planctomycetota bacterium
CGTCCGTCGGCAAACTCGATGCGGTTCACGGCCGCTTTCTCGAGCGGCACGAAGGCCTCCGGCGGGATGACGGTGACCTCCTTCGCCCCCGGCGGCATCCACGCCGCGTTCATCAACACCCCGCCCAGGTCCTGCGCGTGCAGGTACTCGATCCGGTGAACCCCGGCACGGAGGTCCACCGTGCCGGTGAACTTGGCCTGTCCACACGCCCAGTGCAGTCCCGGCCACGCCGCCACCTCCGTCCCGTCGATCAGCAGGAAAGACGCGTCGTCGGAATCGGTCGCGAAGACGTACTCCCCCCCACGGTCACAGCGCAGGTACCCGACGAACCGGCTCAGGAACCGCTCATTCGGTCCCAGGGGGTTGTGTCCGAAGTGGATGTTCGGCACGTAGCGGCCGCCCTGCGGGGTGGCGTCGGCCCACGCCTTCCGGATCTCCGCCAGTGACCGCATCATGGTCCCCGGGTAGTCCCGTGTCTCGACGAAGCACCCGGCGGGGAGGTCCGCATTCGTCGCGGCTGCGGCGGGGTTGTTCCAGTAGATGAAGTGCGGTCCGGTCCCACGGCGCTCGAACGCCACGTGCACCGTGTGACCGGGACCGCTCGCACGGACCTTCGACGGCACGACCGCGTCACCGGTCACCACGCGGACGTCGCCGCCGTCGGCACGGCCCAGGCCGTGCGTCGGCAGCGTCACCTCGAAGTGCTGCGCCGAGGTCTTCTCGGGAAACACCACCTCCCGACGACACCGCCAGGCGTCGTCCCACCACTCGGCGTGGACCGGCGACGCAAGAACCACCACGATGAGGATGAACGTGGCTCGACGCATAGGGACTCACAGGCCTGCGAAAGGACGAAATCCGAAGCACGAAGCACGAAACAAGCACGAAATTCGAATGTCCCAATGACAGAAACGGCTTCCCTTGCGGACGTCGTTTTTTCCGTCATTGTCTGATTCGAATTTGTTTCGGATTTCGTGCTTCGAATTTCGTGCTTCGAACTCCGTCACCGGATCTGCTCCAGCCGCTTCAGTGCATCCTTGACGTAGGGGCTCTCGGGGTACTCGGTGAGGACCCGGTTATAGGTATCGCGCGCACCGGGGTTATCACCGAGCTTCAACCGGCAGGCGGCCGCGGTCATGAGGGCCTCGGCGGCATAGTTGGACTTGGGGTTGACCCGAACGAGTGAAGTCAGCAGCCGCGCCGCCCGCGCGTATTCCTCACGCTGGACGTGGAGTCTGGCCCGGAGGAGCGTGGAGTACCCCACGAGCCGGTCGAGCGGGTATTCCCACTCCCAGGTGTCGAGGAGTTCGGTGGCAGCCTGGAACTCGTTCCGTCGGAGGTAGTCCTCGACGGCCCGTGAGAGGCTTCCGACCCTGACGGCGGCGCCGCCCTCCCGGGGTCGGGTGACGTCGATGGCGTCGGCCTCTGCAAGGAGTCGACGGGCCTCCCCGGCGTCGCCGGTCAACACGGCGACTTCCGCCAGACCCAGGAGGGCGTGTCGGCGCGTCTCGGGTCTGACGGCGTCGCGTCGGCTGAGCGCCTGCTCGAACAGCGTCTTTGCCCGGGGGGCGTCGGAGACCTCCTCGAGCGCCACGCGTCCCGCCCGGGTCTCGAGACGGGCCTTCCGGTCCGCCGACTTCACACGCCTGGCGCCGTTCAGGTAGACCTCGATCGCCGATGCCGCGTCCCGACGCTTGTCCAGATACACCCCCGCCAGCCGCTCGGTTTCCCTGGAGAGGACGTCGTCGTCCACCTCCCGGCTCCCGAACAGGAGCACCCGTCCGACCCGGATCACGTCGTCGTACTTCCCGAGCCGCTCGAACATCTCACACGCCGCCCGCAGACTCGACGACGGCATCCCGGCGAAATCATACGCACTGACGATCGGGTAGTACTGCTCGAGCGTCTCGACGTCCTCCTCGGAGGTCTGCCGGGTCCAGTCACGCTCGACGACGATGCGTTGAACGGTGGTGAACGTCCCACGCACGCCCTTCAGCCGGTAGGTGACGGTGTAGGTGCCGGCGGCGAGGTAGACGTGGTCCGGGATCCACACGTCGGCCTCGATGCCGTCGCCGAAGTCCCAGAGCGGCCTGTAGTACCGGCGGTCGATATGTCCGGAGATGTCACGGAAACTGTAGCGGTGGAGGAACGTGTCGAGGTCGAGTTCGAGAGGGGCCTCGCGACGTTTGAAGTCGAAGTCCGGGGTCACCTGCTGTCGGTAGGTCTCGGCGGGCTGCACCACGGCCCGCGTGACGGGAAGAAACGCCTCGGCGGGGATGACGACGGGACGCAGTGTGTCCGGGGGCTGCCAGGCGGCGACCGCCCTCCCGTCGCCACTCGGGTGGATGTGGTAGTACTCCAGCTTGTGGCGTCCGGGCTTGAGGTCGATCGTCCCCCGGTGCCGCGCCCGCGGGATCGGTCCGTGCCACCCGGGCCAGCTCACCACCTCGGTCCCGTCGACGAGCAGAAAACTGCCGTTCGACGAACTGGTGGCGAACTCGTACCGTCCGGGTTTCTCCACCCGCAGCCAGCCGGTGTACCGCGACATGAACGCCCCGGTCGGACCGAACGGGTTGTGTCCGAAGTAGACCCGCGGGACGAAATCCACGCCGAGCACCTCCGTCGACCGGTCCCACGTGGCGAGGGCCTGGCGGAGGTCGTTGAAGCCGCCCCCACGGTACTTCCTCACCTCCATCAGCAGTCCCGCACGGATGTCCCAGTCGTACACCGGGGGTGTCGCCTTCGGGTTGCCGTAATAGACCTGGTAGGCGTCGACGCCCACGAGGAGCTGAAACGCGATGCGGACCTCATCCCCCGGTCCCACGTGGAGCACCCGACTGGGCACCTCGCGGCCCCGGGCGATGACGCGGATATCGCCGCCGTCTTCGTTCAGGCATCCGTGGGTGAGGAACCGGGCCACCGCGACGGGCTCGTCGGCCTCCACGCCCTCGGGCACCGCGGCGTTCATGACGCGTCGCGCCTTCCAGGGGCTCTTCCACCACCCGCCGCTCTGGGCACACGCCGGACGAGGCCACGCCGCTGCCGCCGACAACACCACAACCAGCAGCACCCGCGAGATCCTCGACATGCCCCGACTCCTCGAAGACAAGGGGGACGTCCCCCTGCAATTCTCGGAAAGTTTTTGCAAAAGTCAATGGTCGTGCCTACACTTGAAACACGTCTTGGGGAGACGAGGTTGCATGAAATCGAAGCCGATGAGACCCCGGGCCGTCATCTTCGACATGGACGGCACGATCACCGAGCCCATCCTGGATTTCGCACGCATCAGGCGTGAGATCGGTGCCGGTGACATGCCCATCCTCGAGTTCCTCGCGTCCATTGAGGACGAGGGAGAGCGTCGTGCCGCCCGTGCCAGGGTGGACCGCTGGGAGCGTGAGGGGGCCGAAGCCAGCACCCTGAGACCCGGCGTCCGTGAGGTCCTCGCCTTCCTCGCCGACAGACACATCCCCACGGCCGTCCTCACACGCAACAACCGGCAATCGGTGAACACGGTGATGCGGAAACACGGCCTGTCCTTCGACGTCATCGTCACCGCGGACGACGCCCTCCCGCCGAAGCCGAGTCCCCAGCCCGTCCGACACATCGCGGAAGCCCTGGGGGTGAACGTGGAAGACGTGATGACGGTCGGCGACTTCCGCTACGACGTGGCCTGTGGCAAGGCGGCCGGGGCGTGCACGGTGTTCCTCACCAGCGAGGCACACCCCGTCGACGAGGCCGGGGCCGACCACGTGATCGACGATGTCCGTCAGCTCCTGCACCTCCTCGGCGACGCATCGCCCGGGGACGTCTCCGGGGGGGAGGGTCCCGCGTGAAACCGAAGCGAAAGGCCCTGCCGCCCAAGATCCTTCACGTCGCCGGGTACCTTCTGCTGTGGCTGGTCGTCGCGCTCGGCATCTGGTGGACGTTCGCCGGTGCCGGCACCGGCGACCCGGGTCTGGTGCTGTATCGAAGTCTCTTTGTGATGGCGGTCGGCGTCTGGCTCGTCATCCTGACGTACCGGTTCATCGTGCGGTCCCGGCTCGAGCCCCCGCAGCTCAACGTCCTGAACGCCCGGCCACACCTCGGTGAGCACGTGACCTTCGACGTGCGTCTGACGGCACGGAAGCCGGTGACCGTCCGGAAGGTCGTCGTGATGCTGACGTGCACGGAGGAGGTGCGGAAGGCCCGTCGGCACGAGAGGATCCTCCCGGTCGTCGTCTCGCGCGGCCGGGCGGTGCTCGCCGAGAAGCTCCGGCTCACCCAAGGCGAACCGGTCGACGTCCCCGGTGAGATCGTCCTGCCCGCCGACGGCATGCAGAGCTTCGAATCTCACCTGTGTGCCGTGAGATGGCAGCTGGACGTGCTCATCTACGTCGGACGACACCTCACCTACCACGAGCGCGAAGTGCTGAGTGTGCAGCCCGTACGGCTCGAGACACCGGAGGTGATCGAATGACCGGTGCGGACCTCACCCTCGAGGTGGAAACGACAAGGGTCGCCGTCGGTGACGAGGTGACGGGCCGGGTGAGGGTCGGGCCCGCCGGTGCGTCGGCGGACACCTCGTTCTCCGTGGAGCTGCTCTGGCGCACGAGCGGGCAGTGTCAGTCCGAAGAGAAGATCGTCGCGACACAACCCGTCTCCCCGGCCGGTCCCGGCGGGGCACCGTTTCGTCTGCGGATCCCTCAGGGAGGTCCCATGACCTACGTCGGCCGGACCTTCGCCATCGAATGGTGCGTGCGAATTCCCGGCGATCCGCCGGTCGAAGAGCCCATCACTGTCGTTGCCGCCGTCCAAAGCCCCCAGATGCCCTGAAACGTGGCAGGACCCTCTCACCGGTAGAAACCGTCAAGTCGGACGTTCGTCTTTTGCCACAGCGGGGGACCCCACCTGTTCAACAGACTAAACGGCCCCCTAACCTATTGCAGGACAGGAACTTACGCTCTCGCGCGCTCCCGCGGCACACCGGCGGCGTTCAAAAATATCAACATCACGCCCCTGTTGAGTACTTTAAACGCCCTTCACGAAAAAACTTGTCGTCCTATCTTCAGAAGCCAGTTGGGGTTATGAAGCAATGTCAACTCTTCTCGCCTCCGGGGCCTCCTCTGGCACGGAATTTGCAGGAAAGGGCTTCCCAGCGGGGATTTCGGACTGATGATAAGGATTTCTTCCCTGTGAGGGGGCCTGCCGAAGACGGCGGGGAACGTCGCCGGCCCGTGAAGAGGAACTCACGGACGGGCAGGAAGGCTTGAAAGGAGGCGGGGAATGAAGACGAGGGTTCTTCTGGTTGCCGTGCTGGTCGCAATGGCCTGCGGGCCGGCCGTGGCGGACTGGATGCCGCAGGACGGGTGCAAGATGCATTATCCGCAGCTGCCGGATCTCGACAACGGGATGAATGTCCTGTGCACGGAAAGGACGAGTTGGGGCTCAAAGTTGCTTGCCGATGACTTCCTGTGCACCGGGACCGGGCTGATCCGGGACATCCACATCTGGGGGTCCTGGCTGAACGACGACGATCCGGGCTTTCTGGACGTCGACCTGTACATCTTCAGCGACATCCCCGCTGTCGTCGACGCCAGCGGCCAGGTGCTGGAGCACAGCAGACCTGAGAAGGTGCTGTGGTCGCGGCATTTCACTCCTACAGAGGTGATTGTTGGCGAGGTGATCACCAATCCGGAGCCGTTTTACGATCCCAACCTGAACCAGATCATCGGGACCGACACGAAGATAGTCCAGTACAACTTCTTCATCCCGGAGGCGGACGCCTTTTTCCAGGAAAACGGGACGATCTACTGGCTGGGTGTCCAGAAGCGCAATGACTTCGACACCTACGTCTTCGGGTGGAAGTCCTCGAAGGACCACTGGAACGACGATGCGGTCTACATTGACTTCGTTCCGGACAACAAGCCGGGGTTGGAGCTGGGCGAGATCCTCTTGGACTGGTCCGAGCTGATCGACCCGCGGACCCTGGAGTCGATGGACCTGTCGTTCGTCATCACGCCGGAGCCCACGACACTGGCACTGGCGGCACTGGGCGGCGGTGTGCTCGCGGTGCTGAGACGACGACGACTGAAGCGGTAACCGCAGCGAACCGGCGCAGCGAATGAGTCACAATCCGGACGGGCGTGTTCCGGGAAGCGTGTCGCGCTGCGGGACAGCTCGTCCGGTTGTCTTTCCTTGCGAAGGCTGACGGGTCGTTCCGGGTGTCAGGAAAGGTCACGGGGCTTGGAGGGGGGGGGGAGCCATGAGGAATTTGCGGAGCGTCATCATTGCGTTTGTGCTGTGTGTGTGCTGTGCGAGCGTCTTCGGTGCGCCCGTCTACATCACCGGCGTACCGGACTGGGACCAGCCCGTCATCGCGGGCGCGGTGGCCCTCGGCGCCGGCTGGGACGCCTGGTGTGTGCCGTCGTCTGCCTCCAACATCATGGGCTACTACCGTGACGGCGGCGTGACCAATCTCATCGGTGACGGGTCCGCCTTTGACACCACGGCGGCGTGGCCTGCCGGCGATTGGCAGGACGACGGCGCCGACCCCGTCAGCAGCAACTGGCCTGCTTGGCCTATCGCCGCCAGGAACGACATCGGCTACTTCATGAACACCAACGACTTCGGTGAGACCGCGGTGAATCCCGGCGGCGGGTACAAGGGAACCAGCTACAACGACGTCAAGCCCGGTCTGGACGGCCTCACCGTCGGATTCACAGGCTATTTCCCGGCCTCCGGTCAAGCCGCCACGGTCACCAATGCCGCGGTCAATGCGGCCCTGAACACCGCGCCGGGCGGCCCGTTCACCGTAGGAACCGTCTGGGGGCGGCTGACCGCTGAGATTGACGACAACCGGCCGATGATCGTGAGCTTTTCTCACGGCGGGTTCCTGAACCGACAGCAGGTGCGCGGCGCGGGCCCGGCGGGACTTGCCGATTACGACTTTGCCATCTGGATGACCAGCAACCCCGGCGGCGACACCAATGACGGGTCAACTTGGGAAGGCGACTTGGGTCACGCCTGCACACTGGTGGGATACTGGCCGGGCGGGGCGGACCCGACACACCCGTTCTACAACGATTTCACCGGCCAGGCACCCAATGCGATCATCGTCCACGACAATCGTGACGGGTACCTCGGGGCGGGCGGGCTGAACCCGCGCGGATTGCCGCTGGTGCTCCCGTTTGACGGCACCTGTCCGTGGGTGATGAACACCGAGATCGTGATTCCCGAACCGACGAGCGTGACGCTCGTGCTGCTCGGCAGTGCCGTGCTCGCCGTGCTCAGACGACGTCGACGCAGCTGAAAGGAGATCTGCCGACCAGGGGACATTCCGGCTGAGGGGGCAGGAGAGGTACCATGAGAAGCGCTCTGCTCGCGGCAGGTGTTCTGGTGCTCGCCGCATCGGCCGCATGGGCCGACCCCTTTATCTACCCGCCCGAAGACCACTGGCCCTTCGGGGGCGATCCCTGGTACAACCCGTGGGTCATCCCGTCGCCCTACCAGCGGAACATCACGTGGGACTTCGACAACGCGCAGGCCCCGCTGGTGCCCGTCTACGCCGGATACGACGACGACCTGCTCAAGGACCAGGACGAGATCCGTCTCGGCGGGACGGACGTTCACACCTTCGAGACCGACCCGACGGGGACGACGACGCGCGTGGGACTGCTCGGCATCGACAACCGCCTGGGCAGCGTGATGGCCGAGGGGAACGTGACGCTGCACATCGAAAACTGGAACTCCCCGAACGTCACGAAGCACCTGTGGATGGAGATGGAGTTCCTGGCCAGTGACGACGCCGGCGGGGAGTTCAGCGTGCAGCTGCCCCAGGGGTTCAACATCGTCGCCGCCGACCAGGGGTTCATCGGCCCGCTGGACGACAACGGTTACCTCACCGTCATCGCGCTGAAGATCGGTCCCAATCCCCCGTGGGAAGAACTCACCCTGAGCATGACGGTGCCGCCCGGGGAGTATATCCTGGTCGATTACGTGCACTTCGCCACCGAGTGTGTTCCGGAGCCGGCGACCTTGACACTGGCGCTCCTCGGCGCAGGGACGCTCGCGGCGCTCAGACGACGTCGACGACGGCGAGAAGCCTGAAAAGCACAACAGGGGACAGGTCACCGGCAGGGAGAAGTGCCATGACGAGGCAGGTCCTGGTCGTCGCGGTTTGTGTCGCATGTCTGCCGACGGCGACGTGGGGGAATGGTGTCGGCAACTTCTTCAACGAGCCCGCCGACTACTGGCCCGACCAGTGGGAGCTGCCCACCGGCCAGTGGATCACGAACGACTGGGTGACTGCCCCCCCGTACCAGCGGAACATCCGCTTCTCCTTCGACAACGGGTTGGACCTGTGGACGCCGGTCTACTACGGCACCGACGATGGCACACTCGATCCGGTCATCGTGTATCCCGGGACGGCGTTCGTGTGGTTCGACAACGACGCCACGTTTCATTTCGACGGCGTGGCGCGGCACTTCGGACTCATCGGGATCGACAACCGTCAGGGCACCGACAACGTCCTCAGCGGCATCCAGGTCGCCATCGACAACCGGGATTCGCCCAACGAGTGGAAGCACCTCTGGAAGGAGATCGTGTTCTACGCCGGTCCGGGGTTTAGCGAGGAGGAGCAGCTCTCGGCGCCGGACAATTTCACCGTGCTCGATCCGCAGATCGTCGTCTACAACGACATCGGCGACAACTACATGGTCCTCGACGTGGCCTACAAGGTCTATCCCAACCCGCCGTGGGAGCAGATGACCATCATCGTTCACGTGCCTGTCGGGAGCTTCATCCTCGTCGACGAGATCCACTTCGCCACCGAGTGTGTCCCTGAGCCGGCGACCGTAACACTGGCGCTCTTCGGCGCAGGAGCGCTCGCGGCGCTCAGACGCCGCAGGCGACGGTAACGCTCGTGGGCAGAGGAGAGCGCAAAGGAAAAGGGCATCCCGGTTTCCGGGATGCCCTTCTTTGTTCCCTCGAGTGCCGACGGCCACGACGCCGTCTCACGGCTCCTTGCCCTTCTCGGCCGTGATGACCACCAGCTCGCCCTGCTTTTTCACCGACGCGTCGAGATACCCGTAGTCCTTGTCGAAGAGGAGGCCTTTCGACAGGAGTCCCTCCTTGGTCCAGGTGGAGGGGGACTTCTCGACGGAGCGCACGACGAACTGTCCGGTGGCCACCTCACCGACGACCTTGTCGGCATCCGCCGGCATGTAGACATCCTTCTGCTTCTCCCAGGGATGGACCTCCCAGCTCCGGCCGTACCGCTCACCGTACCTGACGATGGCGGGGCGGGTGGTTCTCCCGCGTCGCCCGCTTGTCACGCCCGCGCCGTATTCCACTTCGATCGAATCCACCTCACACTTCCACAGTGGTCCGGGGGCGCCGCCCTGACCGAAATAGATCTGCACGTGAACCGGGTTGTCCGCATTGCCGATGTTGTAGCTGCCCCCGCCCACACCCTCGCGCGTGTGGTACTTCTTCCAGGCGAAGTAGATCTTCGGGAGGGCCTTCCTGAGTCTCTCGCCGGGAATGGTGGGGGCGTTCCGGATGTCACTGGCCACCGCAAGATACTTGAAATCCCCACGATCGTACTTCTTCCAGGGCAGGGGCACCTTCCCGTGTCCCCTCACCTCGAGAACGAGATCGTACGAGCCGGTGGGGAACTGGAACTGAACCTGCCGGTGACCCGTGAGAACCTGCTGGTCGCCGCCCGGAAGCTCGATGCGCGAACTCACGCCGTCCACGTTGCGAACAATCAGCGTGGCGTACCAGTCGAGCACCTGTCCCACGGTCTTGCCGTTGACGGCGACCCCCCACTCGCGCTGGCCGCGCGTCACCCCGAAGTAGTACCACTCGTCCACCCACCGGCTCTTGTCGGCCGCCTTGTAGGACAGCCCATCCTCGGTGAGCTCCTTCTTCTCGACGGCCACGCCATACGGCTCGATGGGCCGGGTGACACGGAACATCAGCTGCACCTTCATCTCCCCCATGGGGGAGGAGACGTTCGCAGGGACCTCCCGCTTCACCTTCACGACGAGGTAGAAATTCGTGGAACGCTGACCCGCAAACGGGTGCAGCACCCTCTTCTCGTCAAGTGGCGGCTTGCCGTCGGCGTCGACCGGCGTCTCGTCCACACCGACGAGTCTCGCCTTGACCGGCTCCGGCTTCTCCGTCTCCGGTTTCACGGTCTCGGGCTTCTCCTGGGCCCACACGACCACCGCCGCGAGGCCCGTCAGAACCAGCACCCACACCACCCTGTGTTTCATCATCCTGTCTCCCGCCAACAGCACGGCACACCCCCCTCTTAGACGCACCCCGTGTGTCGCTATTCTAGTCCCTTCATCACCGGAGGGAACGACGGGACGTCCGCCGAAAAGAAAAGGCATCCCGTCTGAGGGGATGCCTCGGGACCGTTCCGGGCCCTCACACACCCCCGGCGGGGTTCACGAGCTTGTTGAGCTTGCGTGCGACGGTCGATTTCTTCCGACGGGCCTGGTTCCTGTGGATGATGCCCTGGGTGACGGCCCGGTCGAAGCTCTTCTGAAGCAGGAGGGCCTGCTTCCGGGCTTCCTCGACGTCACCGCTGACGAGGGCGTCGTCGAATTTCTTCACACGCGTCCTGAGGTGTGTCCTCACGGGTCGGTTGCGTGCACGGTGAGCGGCGTTCTGTCGAAGACGCTTCTTCGCTGAGCGGGTCTGAGGCAAAATGCGGCTCCTTTCCACCTAGGCGTCCTGTCCACGTGCTTTCTTGTAGACGTAGTCCATCTTCTGGCTGATATCACGAAAGCCGACGTCGGCATCGTAGATCCTTCCGAAGGCCTGCTCGGCCTGCTCCCAGTTCTGCATCTTCACGTAGGTGTCGCCGAGGTCGTAGTAGACGCCCTTGACCATGTGGTTCATGACCACGGCCCCCTCGACCGCCCGCTTGAACAGGTTGATGGCCCGGTCGTACATGCCCTTCTCGACCAGACACTTCCCGAGCATGTGATTGGCACTCATGCGGTAGCGCGGGTCGGCCACGGACTTCTGGAACATCTGCATCGCCCCGTCGTACTCCCCACGGTTGAACAGCAGATGACCGAGCCGGTGGTGCACTTCCATGTTGGTCGGCTGGTCGGCTACCCGCTGATGGTATTCCCTGACCATGAAGGTATCGAGCTGTGCGGCGAGTTCGTCGTGCTGCTTCCGCGTGGCGTCGTCGGGGGTCTCCGTGAGCGTCTCGGCAAGCTGGTCGAGACGTGCTTTCATGTACTGGATCTTCACCTCTCCCAGTCGGGCACGGGTGAAGGTGTTGAGGGGCTCGAGCTCGTGGGCCTTCTTGAAGCACTCCTCGGCCGACTTGAACCGCTTCTTCTGGAGCAGGAGGTCCCCCTGTCGGACGTAGAGGTTGCTGCGCTCGGGTTCGGCCTCGATGGCGTCGGTCAGACTGGCGATCTCCCGGTCGACGTCGTCTTCGGTGCGGACGAGACGCTCGTCACGTTCGAGGTCGGCCTGTGTCTCCTCGTCACGGATGAGTTCCCGGGCCCCCTCGGCCGTCTGCCACCCGCCGTCGTCGATGGCCCGCTGGGCCGCGAGGGCCTGTGCGGCGTTCTTCGCCTCGTGGTCGGTCGGACGGATCTTCAGCAGCTCCTCGAACCGGTTCATCGCCAGGTTCAGGTGGTCCCGACCGTGGTCGGCGTCGAACCTCTCCTTGTAAAGTCGACCCAGCTGTCGGAGGGCGTTGATGTTCTTCGGGTCCACCTCCCGGGCACTCTCATACGCCGCGATCGACGTCTCGATGTCCCCGGCCTCGTAGGCCGCCTGGGCCAGCTTGTTCCGCATGACCGCGTTCCCCGGGTTCACCATCAGGTAGCGCTCACAGTCGGCCATGAGCTTCAGCGGCTTGCCTGTCAGGGAATGCACCGCCGCCGAGAGCCGCGGTCCCAGTCCCTTGAAGAACGCCGACACCTTGGCCGGCCCGCCCTCACCGTACTTCCGCTTCTCGGCCAGCCAGAGGGTCTGACGGGCCTTCACGTTCGCGGGCTCCTGACTGATGAGCTGATACAACAGCTCGATCGCGTAGTCGTAGTTCTGTCTCTCGACGGCGTCCGTCGCCTTTTGATAAAGGGCATCCGCAGTCACGGGTCTACCTCTCCTAAGGGGAACCGTTTCCGTCGTCGGCAGCGTCATGTGCCCTGGGACGCGCCCAAGGCGCGCAACCCATGAAGTATACCAACCGATCCTGTCCTGTCAACGAAAAAACGTCGGCGCCGACGACGTCCGACGCCCGGCATGCCGACCCCAAGCCCCGGCCAGGAGACAACTTACGTCACCGACGACCGGGGCCGTCCCCCGCCACGAACCCCACTTGCGTTTGCCGCAAAATGCCCTATAATTTCAGTGGTCGCCGCACCCGCTTTCATACAGACAAACGACCCCTGGCTGCGCTGCTGAGGTCCCTGGCGCGGCATCGCACGGGTCTTGTCGGCGTCCGTTTCTTGAGAGTGCGTCCATGAAGATTCTGGTCTATCCGCATCCCACCCTGAAAGCGCCCGCCGAGCCCGTGGGCGACCCCGGGGAGGTCGCCGAGGCGGCCCAGGAGATGTTCCGCACCATGTACGACAACAAGGGGGTGGGACTGGCGGCCACCCAGGTGGGCATCCCCCGACGGTTCTTCGTCATGAACACCCGTGACGAACCGTCCAGGGAGCACGTGCTCATCAATCCCGAGATCGTCGAAGGGAAGGGCGAGGTGGTCGCGGTGGAGGGGTGTCTTTCGCTGCCGGGACTCGAGATGAAGGTCCCACGTTACGCCTGGGTGAAGATCCGTGCGACCACGCTCGACGGTCACGAGATCGAACTCGAAGGCGACGGCCTCTTCGCCCGCGCGGTCCAGCACGAACTCGACCACCTCGCCGGGAAACTCATCATCGACCGTGCGAGCCCCGCCGCCCGCGTCGCCCTCAAGCCGAGACTCCGGGAAATGGAAAAGAACTTCAAGCGAAAGGACGGACCGTGAGAAACTTTCCCGTCCTGCTGACGATCCTCGGCCTCCTGCTCTGCGGCGTTTCCGTGCCGGCCGCCGAGGAGACCGAGCCCGACCGCGACAACCCGCCCATCCCCAGCGGACAGATCCGCCGTGTCACCATCAGCGTCTTCCCCAACGAGGTCATCATCGTCAAGGGCAAGATGGTGGAAATGGACGACCTCCGTGAGCACCTGAAGGGCCTCGTCCCCGACGCCCGGAAGACCGTCGTGGACGTCCTCATCATCCCGCATTCCAAGAACGAGATGACACTCGTCTCGAAGATCATCGTGATGGCCAAGGAGCTGGGCTACACGAAGGTGAGTTACGTGGGCCCCCGGAAGCAGAAGCCCCTCCTCACCGAGGTCACCATCCTGATTTCGAGAACCGGGGAGGTCTTCGTCGAGGACGACCTTATCGACGAGAAGGAGCTGAAGGGGAAGCTCGAGAACCTGGTGGACGAGAAGCGTCGTGAGAAGGTGCGTGTCTACCTCCGTGCGAGTCGGCTGGTGAAGCGCACGAAGGTGGCCGAGATCAGCAAGCTCTGCCAGTCGATCGGGTTCAAGGACATCGTCTTCGGCATCATCGCCGAGTAGCCCCCCTTTTTCGCCTTCCGACTTGACAAGCCCCCTGCGTCGGCTACAATCAACCGCCCCTGATCGGGCCTTCGGAACCCCCGGTCCCTGTCCCCTGGAAGGAGCACAAGACATGGCCAGACTCGTCGGAAACGCCCTGATCGGTCAGTCGGGCGGACCCACGTGCGTCATCAACCGCTCACTCGTGGCGTGTGTCGAGGAACTGAGGAAGGCCCGTGAGGTCACAGGCATCTGGGGGGCCCGGCACGGGGTCGAAGGGATCCTCAAGGAGGAGTTCGTGGACATGAAGGGTCAGTCCCCGGCGGCACTCGCGGCGCTCCTCGACACCCCCTCGGCCATGCTCGGGTCCTCACGCAAGAAGCCGAAATCCGACGACTGTCAGAAGATCTTCGAGGTCTTCAAGAAACGCAACGTCCGGTATTTCTTCTACATCGGGGGCAACGACTCGGCCCAGACGGCGAACATCATCAACGAGCTGGCCCGTGGCGAGGACTACCAGTTCCGCACCTTCCACATCCCCAAGACGATCGACAACGACCTGCTGGGATCGGACCACACGCCCGGCTACGGCACCGCGGCACGGTTCGTGGCGAGTGCGTTCATGGGCGACGACCTGGACAACCGGGCCCTCAAGGGCGTCAAGATCAACGTGGTCATGGGACGTCACGCCGGCTATCTCACCGCGTCGAGCGTGCTGGGAAAGCTGGACCGGGATTCCGGACCGCACCTCGTCTACTGTCCCGAGCGGAAGTTCAGCATGAGACGGTTCATCACCGACGTGGACCGGGTGTACCGTCGGCTCGGCCGCTGCGTCGTCGCCGTCAGTGAAGGCATCAACAAGGGCAAGGGCGCCAGGAAGCTCATCGTTTACGAGGCCGGGATGGTCATGCTGAGGCCGGGCGTCCGCAAGGAGCTGCCGAAGGACGAGCACGGGAACCCCCAGCTCTCCGGCACCGGCATCCTCGCCGACTACCTCGTCTACCGCGTGCGGAAGGCCCTGGAGCCGAAGTACGAAAAGACGGGCAAGAAGCTGCGGGTGCGGGGCGACACCTTCGGATACCTCCAGCGGTCGTTCCCGGGGGTGATGAGCGAGGTGGACGCCCGTGAGGCGACCGCCGTCGGCAAGGCCGCCGCCAGGTTCTCCCTCTCCGCCGACATCGACGGCTCCGTCGTCATCCGACGCAAGCAAGGACGCAGATACGCCGTCGAGATCGACTTCCTCCCCCTCACCGACGTGGCCCAGGGCGAGCGACGCATGTCCAAGGGCTTCATCAACGCCGCCGGCAACTACGTCACCAAACGCTTCATCAACTACGCCCTCCCGCTCATCGGCAAGATGCCGAAGACGGGACTCCTGAAGGCGAAGCCGGTCAAGAAGAGACGCTAAGACACGAAGACGCTAAGACGCTGAGTCGCTAAGACGCTAAGTGTACGGCAACAGAAAAAGCACCTGCGAGGAATGATGCTGTTGTGTTGTTTCTTCTTCTAACTCAGCGTCTCAGCGTCTTAGCGACTCAGCGTCTTGGCGCTCTTGCGGTTGGAACTGAATCGGAGAAGACCATGGCGAAATGCATGGACGTGATCCTGAGCCGTCGGACCATTCGTCGGTTCAAGCCCGACGCGATAGCGCGGGACGACCTCCTGGAGCTGGTGAACGCCGGTCGGCTGGCATCGAGCGCCGGAAACCGTCAGCCGTGGGAGTTCATCGTGGTGGACGACCCGGGCCTGGTGGCGGACGTCTTTCCGTCGCTCGGGTGGCTCGCCGGGGCGCCCGAGGAGGGACACCAGCCCACCGCACTCATCGTGGTGCTGCTGGCGAACCCGAAGGACCGGTGGTCGGCCTGGGCGGACGGCGGCGCCGCCGTCCAGAACATGCAGCTCGCCGCGTGGGAGAAGGGCATCGGGTCCTGCTGGATCGGCTCGGTCGACGCCGACACCGTCGGGAAACTCCTCAAGGTCCCGAAGGAACTGAAGCTCTTCTCGGTCCTCGCGCTCGGCTACCCGGACGAGACGCCCGTCGCCGAGGACGCCGACGACGTGGGCGCCAGGCGGGACGCCAAGGGCGTCCTTCACGTCCAGAAGCGCAGACTCGACGCCGTCTGCCACGTCAACCGCTACGGGCAGCGGAAGTAGCCCCGACACGGACGGTCCGCGGCCCCGCCCGGAGCGGCTGTCCCCACTTGCCGTCTCCCGCATCCCGGATACAATAGAGACAAGCCCGTCCGGCACGTGACCGGCGGAGCACTCTGCGGAAGGAGAAAAGACCATGTTGAAGCGGGGTGGGGTGGCGGTCGGCGTGGTGGTGATGACGGTCCTGGCGATGGCGGCCTTGCTGACGGCGGCGGCGCG
>DATKVD010000270.1:0-3953 GCA_035530235.1 Planctomycetota bacterium
GCCTCCGCCCTCATCACATCCGCCTCCCGGAGGGCGTCAAGGTCGGCCCGGGTCGGCTCGGGTTCCCTGCTTCTCGGTCTCACTGCAAAGGCCATCGTCCTTCTCCTCGTTAGAACAGCACGAGTGTCACTTCCATGTCGCCCGCGCTCGCCTTCAAATAGACCTTCTGCGGTCCCCAGCCTGCATAGTTGGAGACGTACACGCTGCCCGCACGATCCTGAAGGGCAACCCACAGAAAGCGCGGGGCACGACCGAGCTCGTGCATCACGACCACCTCGGTGTCTGCCACGGTTGGAAACTTGAAGTCCTTGACGTAGCCGTCGAAGTTTCCAGGCCACGATCCTTGCGCGCCGGTCCCGAAAGTAAGAAGCCCGTTGACCTTGTCGCGCACCGAGTCGAAAGCCTGGCGGAGTGCGAACGCCATGCTCTTCGTGAACTTGCCATCCTCGCGGGCCTCCAGGCCCTCGAACGTGGCGAGCATCCCCTCCTTGGGTGGCTTCCTCGGTCTCATCACTGCGCCTTCGGCCGCCGGCCCGGGAACATCACGCCCTCTACCTCAATGGAGTGGATCTCCAAGGGCGGTGTACCCGAGTACTCGAACTCAATCTGGTGAGACGAAGCGAGTCGCTTGCGCGTCGAACAGTTCACACGCTTCCAGCCGTCGGTAGAGAGGTCGATCGTCTTCTCTTTGACGTGGGTAGCCTGGCCGTTGTTGTAGACGCGCACCTTCATCGTGGCGTTCACGGCGGGCGTGTTGACGCCGATCACGCTCACCGCCTTCTTGCCCGGACCCTGGCCGTACTCGAGCGCCTTCGTCTTTGCGAGCGCCACGATGGACGTGCCGCCATCGGTGTTGCCACACTCAAGCTGGTAGATACGCTTGTCGGGGAAGGTTCCGTACAGCACCTCGTTGAAGTTGGTGTCATAGAAGCGGTCGAAGAACGTGGCTGCCTGCGCGGGTGTCGCCGTATCCCAGGCGTCGGTCTTGTAGTTGTAGGCAAGGTAGTGGGAGATTTCCGTTGCGCTGTCGAGGGGCACCCCGAGGAGGTAGAGCGACTGCCTCGGAAGCACGGCGGCCACCACCTTGTCCTTGTACTCGTTCGGGATGCGGTCGAGCGTCTTGCGGACGCGCAAGGTCGAGATCGACGAGGGACTGGTGCCGTCCGAGCGATAGAGGTTCTCGCCAGAGTACCAGAGAAGGACGCCCTCCGCCGACTTCGTGGAGAAACCCCGAGCGCCGTGCTTGTCCGACACGACGGTCACGCCGAAAGCGTTGGGACCAACACCACGCAGTGCGTACATTCCGCCCGTCTTCGGCACCGCCACCACGTCACCCCACGCCACAAGGTCGATGATCTTGTGACCGTCGTCTTCCATCACGGGTTGGAAGTCGTACTCGCTGAACGCCTGCATGAGGCCCGGCTTCGAGTAGTAGACGATGTTTCCATCGGTGGCAAACATCCGCTCGAGAGCAATCTCGATCGCGATGATGCCCTCGGGCGGCAGGCCGTACTCGAAGCTGGCGGACCGCCCGAGATCGTCCTGGACCTTATCGTTCGTGAAGGGACCGGTCCCCACGTTGTCGTCGATCTGCTGGACGAAGTAGTACTCTCCCTCCTGATTCGGTGCGGTCTCGTAGACCCGGCGCGCGTTCACCTGCGGGTTCGTCGAGAGCGCGACGCCGTTCGCAACAAGCTCCTTGTCGGCGCTAAGGTTCAGCGTATTCGAGACCGGGGACGGGTTCGACTCCGAGCCCGTCTCCTTCACGTAGAAGGTGTAGACGAGCTGCCGGTTGCCGGCTTCCTTGCTGCCGGCGCCACCTTCCGAGATCGTGGCCGCCGTGGCGGGAGGAGCAATGCCCGCGTTGTGCATGAAGTCCGCAGTCACACGCTTCAGGGTCCCGGTGTAGGGCCGACAGGCAAACACCTCATCTTTGTACTGGCGCATGATCCACGGATAGGCAAGGGAGGCGTAGGTGTCGGAGGACGAGAGCGGAACCACCGTCCCGCCGCTGAGCTTCCCGATTCCATTCGCCAGGCCGACCAGGAGCAACCACTCGCCGACCGCCCGCTTGTACGCGAAGAGGCTTGTCAGGTCCGTCGAGTACGGTGTGGTCGTGATAGCGGTCAGCCCACCGCGGCGCTCGATACGACTGCCGAACGGGTGGAAGTTGGACAGGTTGCTCCACTGACGGTCCTCGAGCGACGCAGGGGCACCCTCATTGAGGCCCCCGCCGAGGTCTTCGATCTGGACCGCGAACTTCTTACCTACGCTCATCAGTCGTACCGATTCAGCAGTGGTGTCACGAACGCCGGCACCGTCGAAGTCAAGAAAAAGCGCGGCACGCCCTGGATCTCCGCCTGGATCTCCGCCTCGAGCTTGTCGGTGGCCTCACCGGAGTCTTTCAACGCCAGGCGCTCGGCGTGCTTGAGCGTGAGCGTGTCGAGGGAGAGCGGAAGCGGGATCACGTCCGTGTCCTCCGCCACCGTGAGCGTCGGAACCACGATCGCCCGCAAGCCGCCCGTGACGGCTGCGGAAGGCGGAGGGAAGAGCGCAAAACGCTTCGAGTCCCACGGAACGAAGCCCACGTCACCTTGCCGCGCCCGCGCGAGACTGAGCCGTCGCAGCGGATCGCCGAAGTTGGTCCCGTCCGAGGACATGGCGATCTCGATGACCGCCCATGCTCCGGCCGGGTAGCTGTAGATGGCATCCTTGCCCGTGGCGGGGATCACGATGTGGGCGGTGTACGTCTTCTTCACGCCCTCCGGCTCGAGCGCCACAATGACCTTCTGGGTGTCGCGGATTCCAAGGTTGATGTAGCGATTCAGAGCAGTGTCGTCCCAATCGTCGGCAACCTCCTCCTGGAGCCAGCCTCGGAGCATCTCGCGCGCCTCAAGCCGGGTCACGACATCACCCCCTGTCTCCTCTCAATCCATCGTTCGTCGCCCGGCGGAGTCCACGGGCCGATCACCAACACGCCGACTCCGGTGTTGGGGTCCTCGCCAATCCCACGACGGTATCCGCCGGAATTGATCGCCACGATCTCGAGGGCCTCGTTGAGTACACAGCTCCCAGAGCTTCCTCGTCCAGGGGTCCCGTCGAGCGTGATGTGGCCCGCGAAGATGTGCAAGACTTTCGCCCGCACCCACCGCGAAGTGAATCCCTTGTCGCGGTCGTACCCCATGACCCAAACGCGGTCTCCGACAGTCAGGGTCGAACTGGACAGCGGATAGTACCTACGGAAGGGAGGCCCCTCGACAATACGTACCGCTGCCACGTCGCGGCGCCGGTCGATCCAGAGCCACTCTAGCGTGCCACCCTCGAGCTCTCCCGGGTAGCCCCAGAGCAACAGCTTCGTTTCCGCAACGTGCTTTGCGGTGAGAGCCTCCTTCGGACCGACGGGACACACCTGAGCGAGATCCATGGCCGACGACACGTTCGGGAGGTCTTCCGGGGCGTCTCCGGCAAACACGACGCCGACCAGGAATGGAAGGATGAGAAGTCCGCGCATTCACACCACCTCCGTCCACGTCGTTTCGACTCGATCCTCTTCCTGTTCTCGCCACACGTAGAAAGGACCCTGACTCCCGGGCGTGGTTCCCTCCGTCTCCTTCGGGGCGAAGCCGGAGCGCATCGCACCGGAGCGACCCGCGCCCGAGCGTGCCGTGAGGATCGCGAGCCTCGTGCTGCTAAGTGCAGGCATCAGGCCACCGCCGGAAGAAAGAACGTCGGCCAGCGGTACTCGCGCAGTTCACGCCACGCCCGGGACACCTCTTCGGGCGAGAGAATCGTGTGCCGCGGATGGAAGTGGCGCCGCCATACGAGGAAAGACTGGAACTGCCCGAAATCCAACAGGCGACCGACGAGGGGCGAGGCTCCAAGCCCCGCTAGGCCGAGCAGGAAGGCGAAGCCACCCCCAGGTGGAGTAAACGCGATATCGCCCCAAAGGGACG
>DATKVD010000271.1:0-2527 GCA_035530235.1 Planctomycetota bacterium
CCGCCTTGAGTGGACGTGAATGCAGCGGGCGAGCAGGTCCTTTCCGGTCCCGGTCTCTCCCGTGATCAGCAGCGTGGCGTCGGTGGCCGCGACCCGGTCGCACACCTCGAGGATTTCAGTAATCGCCGCCGACTGTCCCAGCAACCCGCAGCACCGGCAGCGGCTTTCGGCCTCGTGACCGGGTGAGTCCGGCTTCCGGCCCTTTCCACACTTGTCGTGCCGAGATCTGGTGCAGTCGACCCTGGCGGATGGGGGAACGTGCGGGTCGGTTGCAGCGAGACAATCTCCCGAAAACTTCGGAAGAACCAGAAACAGGAGTATGAGGGCGGCCCTGATCATACGTCACTTCCCCCGCGCATTTGCGCGTAGCATCGGCGGCGCCCGGCTGCGAATGGCTACACGAGACGGGCATTCCGTTACGGGACATCGAGAGGGGGGCACGAACGGTGGGGCCGACTAACGAACAATATGCCGGTTTCTAAGCGCGACCGCAAACTTTTCTGGCCGCCAGACAGCAGCTGAGTGCGTCATTGGCAGGTGACCCTTTCGGCCAGAACGCGACATCCGAATTCGCCGCCGCTACCAGACCGCGACATCGGAAGGCCAGGCCACGTCTCCCGGTGGCCGCCGCAAGTTGTTGCGGAATCATTCGCTCGCAGCTTCTCGGTCGCCGTCCGGATTGCGGTCCACTGCTTGCCATGAATGACCTCCCAGGCATCAGGGTGTGCGCATACCGGGCGCACCTCCCACGCGGCCCAATGCTTTCAGTGCCGGAGTGCTCCGGACAGTCAGGCACACCGTCACATAGATGGAGATGAGAGCAAACGGGCCGGCGGCTTCCGCCGATGTTGAATCAGAGGGCCTCGTCTGAGGCTCGCGTAGCGCGGAGGGGCTTATGATGCCGCTACACAAGATCCTGGCCTGCTCGCTCGCCGTACTCACGATGTTGTCCGTGGCGTGCGACGACGGAGCGCTGATGGACCCGGGTGGCGAGATGCAGGGACCGGTCTTCAAGGGAGGAAAGCCTGGCGGTGAGACCGCCGGCAACAACCTCTCGTTCCCGGTTCTGTGGGCAGAAGGGATTACCAAGGTGGTGCCCGGAACCCCGGGAGCAGAGCCTGTCCTCAACGGAGTCTGGTGGTACCAGTGGGGGACGAACGGGGTCGATCCCGACGTCACGCCCGCCAGCTGCTCCCCGGACCCGGACGAAGCGAACCTGGATCTGAACCCCGACGGGCTTCCGTTGTGTGATGACGCCACACCCGGAGTGGTGGACCTGAGCAGAGTCGCGGGCGAGCCCACAGCCGACAACCCCATGGACCTGGTGCGCGCCTACCTGCAGAAAGACCAGAAAAGCGTCTGGCAGGCGGGCTCGGCCGATGTCAGTGCGGTTCCGCTCGACGTCCACTGGATCGACTGGGGGGACAACCTGGAATCGGGCGACTGGTACACGAGGTCCCAGGTTCGCACGGAAGTCGTGCTGTTCCAGGATCTCATGGAGCCGATGACCGAGTACGAGATGCGGCACACGTCGGGCTGGGGCATCGACGAGGTGCACGGGCTCGCCGCCACGCCAACCGACCCGCCCGTCGCGGTCACGGGTCCGGGCACGCGAGCCACCGTCTACTCCTACTGCGCGCGGCTCACGATCCAGAAACTCCTGGTTGAGCGCGATGACGCGGAGTTGGCGAACCTCGTCTGGGAGCCGACACTCGGCTGGACGGAACCCGAAGGATATGAAGACGACCTGATCAGCCCACCGATCTTCAACAACCCCGTCCACGAGGGCGGCGACGGTCCCGGCTACTACTCGGCCGAGATCAACGTCAAGGGTCGGATCATCTACGGCTACACATGGAACGTCCGCACTCTAAACGAAGGGGCAGGCGACTACCGCATCACCTTCAGCTTCGACCAGGTGTGCGGCAACGCCGTCCAGAACACGTTCTTCACGGATGGTGTCACGCAGATCATTGTCCCGCTTGAAGAGGAAGTAGTGACGGCGGCGGCCGAGGAGGGTGAAGAGCCCGGCGGCGGCGCGACTGGAGTGCTCATACCGGCCGACTTCGACGGTGAAACCGGAGAGCTGATCGGCGGCAACCTCACGTACATCGACGTCCGCATCCTCGAGCGCGGTGGTGGCGGAGGCGGCGGTGGAGGTGGTGGAAAGAAGGGGGGACGGAACTAGCTGACGCGGCCCCACCCACCGCGAGACCCTGCCGGCGATCCCCTGCCGGCAGGGTCATAGAGCCAAATAGGAGGCAAGAATGCGAGCGAACGGACGAACGAAGAGACCTCCGCGCCGCGGTCGGTTGCTGACGGCGGCTGCCCTGGCTACCGCGATCGGGGCGTGCGGTGGTTCAGCTCCGACGGCTCCTGGTGCCGACGAACTGGCCGCCCGGGGGACCCCCGGACAGGCAGACGAAAATCGCTTCTCCGGGACGGTCGACCTGGTGTGGCCCGGGGGCAAGGGCATGAACGCGCCCGAAGACGACCGGTATGCGCAGGCCAGCATTGCGGCCTTTCA